>NZ_SMRQ01000075.1 GCF_004359965.1 Cognatilysobacter segetis
GCGGTCGAGCCGCCGCGCGAGCCGGTGGACGCGCGCGAGGCCGAGGCCGTCTTGCGGCCGCCGCGGCTCGACGCGCCGCCCTTCTTGGCGGCCGCCTTGCGTGCGCCGGTCGACTTCGACGCGGCCTTGCGGGCACCGCCCTTCTTGGCCGCCGTCTTGCGCGCGCCGCCCTTCTTCGCGGCGCTCTTGCGGGCGCCGGTCGACTTGGAGGCGGCCTTGCGGGCGCCGCCCTTCTTGGCGGCCGTCTTGCGCGCGCCGGCCTTCTTCGCCGTGCCGCGCGAGGCCGTCGAACGCGTGCCGGCCGCCTTGCGGGCGCCCGTCTTGCGCGTCGCCGCGCCCTTGCGCGCGGCCGCCGAGCGACGCGCGCTCGCCGCCGTCTCGCGCACGGCCTTGGTCGCGCGCGTCACCGTCTTCTTGACGGCCTTCTTGACGGCGTTGACCTTGCGGGTCGTCGCGGCCTTCTTGCCGGCCGCCACGCGCTTGGTCGACTTGCGGCCCGTCGTGCCGGCGGCCTTGCGTGCACCGCCGCGCGACGCCGTCGAGGTCGACGCGCTCTTGCGGGCGCCGGCCTTCTTGGTCGCGGTCTTGCGGCCGCCGGCCGTCTTCGAAGCGCCGGTCGAGCGTGCGCCCGCCGACTTCGAGGCCGTCTTGCGGCCGCCGGCCGACTTGGACGCGCTCTCGCGCGCGCCGGTCGAGCGGGTGGCGCCGCCCGAGGCCTTCTTCGCCGCGCTCTTGCGCGCCGTCGACGACTTGCGCGCGCCGGTCTTGGAGGCGCGGGCCTCCTTGCGGGCGGCGGTGCGGGTGCGCTTCAGGGCCTTCTTGGCGTTCTTGACCGCGCGGCCCACGGCATCGCCGGCGCCGCTGGCGGTATCGACCACCTTCTCGACCACGGTGCTGGCGGTATCGGCAATGGCGCTGCCGATGTTGCTGGCCGTCTCGGTCACCGCGTCGGCGGCGTTGGACAGCGTAGCGGTCACTCCATTTCCATTGCTCATCGGAAAGCCCTCCTTAGGGGCGCGTTTATGCGGAATCGGGATAACGGTGAAGCGTTATCGCGGCGACCTATACCGTCGCTGCACACAACACGGTGTGAAAACTACGCGTACTGCATCGGGGTTTTTGACGGGACGGATGCGTTGCTGACGGAGCGTCGGCCGCGCATCGCGGGCGCCGCGCGCCGGGTACGTCGCCCGGCGCGTCGGCAGGTGGCTCAGAACTTGCCGTAATAGCCTTCCTTCAGGGCGTCGAAGAGGTTGGCGGCGGTGTGCTTCTCGCCGTCGTACTCGATCTCCTCGTTGCCCTTGACCTCGACGATCGAGCCGTCCTCCAGCTCGAAGCGGTAGGTGGTGTTCTCCAGGTCCTTCTCCTTGACCAGCACGCCCTGGAAGGCGGCCGGGTTGAAGCGGAACGTGGTGCAGCCCTTCAGGCCCTGCTGGTGGGCGTAGCGGTAGATGTCCTTGAAGTCCTCGTACGGGTAGTCCGTCGGGACGTTCGCGGTCTTGGAGATCGAGCTGTCCACCCACTTCTGCGCCGCGGCCTGCACGTCGACGTGCTCCTTCGGCGTGATGTCGTCGGCGGCGATGAAGTAGTCCGGCAGCGCCGCGGCCGGGTCCTCGGCGAACGGCATGGCCTTGGCGTTGACCAGCTCGCGGTAGGCCAGCAGTTCGAACGACCAGACGTCCACCTTCTCCTTCGACTTCTTGCCCTCGCGGATCACGTTGCGCGAGTAGTGGTGCGCGAAGCTCGGCTCGATGCCGTTGGAGGCGTTGTTGGCCAGGCTCAGCGAGATCGTGCCGGTGGGCGCGATCGAGCTGTGGTGGGTGAAGCGGCTGCCGACCTCGGCGAGCTCGGCCACCAGCTCGGGCGCCACTTCGGCCACGCGCTGCATGTAGCGCGAGTACCTGGCGTGCAGCACCTTGCCGGTGATCGTGTCGCCGATCTTCCAGCCGTCCTGCTTCATCTCCGGGCGCTTGCGCAGCATCTCGGCGGTGACCTCGAAGGTCTCGTCCATGATCGGGGCCGGGCCCTTCTCGCGGGCGAGCTCCAGGCCCATCTCCCAGCCGGCCACGGCCATTTCGCGCGCGATCTGCTCGGTGAATTCGCAGCTCGCCTTGCTGCCGTACTTCATGCGCAGCATGGTCACCGTGCTGCCGAGGCCGAGGAAGCCCATGCCGTGGCGGCGCTTGCGCATGATCTCGTTGCGCTGCTGCTCCAGCGGCAGGCCGTTCACCTCGACCACGTTGTCGAGCATGCGGGTGAACACGCGCACGACCTCGCGGTACTCGTCCCAGTCGAACGTGGCCTCGTCGGTGAACGCGTTGCGCACGAACTTGGTGAGGTTCACCGAGCCCAGCAGGCAGGCGCCGTACGGCGGCAGCGGCTGCTCGCCGCAGGGGTTGGTCGCGCGGATGTTCTCGCACCACCAGTTGTTGTTCATCTCGTTGACGCGGTCGATGAGGATGAAACCCGGCTCGGCGTAGTCGTACGTCGAGACCATGATCATGTCCCACAGGTGCCGCGCGCGGATGTGGCCGTAGATCTTGCAGGCGACCAGGCCGTCGTCGCGGGTCACGTAGTTGCGGTGCGTCGGCCAGTCGCGCCAGACCACCTGCTCCTCGTTCGAGAGGTCGAGGTCGCCCTGTTCCTTGACGTGCACCGGGAACACCAGCGGCCAGTCGCCGTCGGCCTCGACCGCTTCCATGAAGCCGTCGGTGATCAGCAGCGAGAGGTTGAACTGGCGCAGGCGGCCGTCCTCGCGCTTGGCGCGGATGAAGTCGCGCACGTCGGGATGGCTGACATCGAACGTGCCCATCTGCGCGCCGCGGCGGCCGCCGGCGGACGACACGGTGAAGCACATCTTGTCGTAGATATCCATGAAGGACATCGGGCCGGAGGTGTACGCACCGGCGCCGGCGACGAACGCGCCGCGCGGGCGCAGCGTCGAGAACTCGTAGCCGATGCCGCAGCCGGCCTTCAGCGTGAGGCCCGCCTCGTGCACCTTCTCGAGGATGCCGTCCATCGAGTCTTCGATCGTGCCGCTGACCGTGCAGTTGATCGTCGACGTGGCCGGCTTGTGCTCCAGCGCGCCGGCATTGGAGGTGATGCGGCCGGCCGGGATCGCACCGCGGCGCAGCGCCCACAGGAAGCGCTCGTTCCAGTACTTCTGCTTTTCGCCGGTCGGCTCGGCCTCGGCGAGGGCCTTGGCCACGCGCTGGTAGGTCGCGTCGATGTCGGCGTCGACCGGCGCGCCGGTCTTGGTCTTGAGCCGGTACTTCTTGTCCCAGATGTCCAGCGACGCCGGCTGCAGCGGGATGTCCCCGTCGGACTTCGGGGTCTTGGCCATGCCGACTACCTCCAGGCGCACCGTGCTCATTCCTGCGTCTTCTCCGGTCAAGGCCGCGCGGAGGCGGCCGGGATGTCTGGGTCGGCCGACGCCGGGGCGGCGGCCATGAATGCGGTTGTGTTCCACGCGTGAAAGCTGCGCCGAAGCGGCCGTGAAACCGCTCGAAAGGGCGTTGGGAGGCGTGGGCCGGAGCGAGTGCTCCGACGCCTCATACCTCAACCTATTCCCCGTTGAGCCCCTGTGAACCACTAGATTTAGTGGCTCGACAAGATCGTCACGCTACGATTCCGGAGACGGCGAGTCAACGGCTTGACGTCGGTTCCTCGACCGTCCCGCGGGGTGTTTTCACCGTGTATCCATGCTGCGTCGCCACATCCCGACGGACGGCAGGGAACTGCGGCGGGGGCGGCAAGGTCGGTGCTGCACTTGAATCCGTTCAGCCCCGGCGCGACATCGTTCCCGTTCCGCTTCCTTATTCCCGCATTCGAGGACCGCGATGGCTTCCCCCCGCAGCACGCTGCTCGCCCTGTCCCTCGCCGCCGCGTTCGGCGGTTTCGCCGCCACCGCGATGCGCGACGTCGTCGACCACCGCGCCGAGGCCGCGCCCTCGCTGGCGCTGCCGACCGCCGCCGCCCTGCCGACCGCGGTGGGCTCCACGCCGGTGCCGTCGCTGGCGCCGATGCTGGCGCGGGTCACGCCCGCAGTGGTGAGCGTGCATTCGAAGCAGCGCGTGCGCGTGAGCCCGTTCGCCGATCCGTTCTTCCGCCAGATGTTCCCGGACCTCACCCAGGACCGCATCAACGAATCGCTCGGCTCGGGCGTGATCGTCGACGCCGCGCGCGGCCTGATCCTCACCAACCACCACGTCATCGAAGGCGCGGACCAGGTCTCGGTGACGCTCGCCGACGGCCGCACGCTGCCGGCGCAGTTCCTCGGCAGCGACCCGGACACCGACATCGCCGTGATGAAGGTCAAGGCCGACAAGCTGCAGGCGATCGCGTTCGCCAATTCCGACCAGCTGCGCGTGGGCGATTTCGTCGTCGCGGTCGGCAACCCGTTCGGCATCGGCCAGACGGTGACCAGCGGCATCGTCTCCGCGGTCGGCCGCAGCGGCCTGCCGGGGCTGGGCTACCAGAACTTCATCCAGACCGACGCGTCGATCAACCCGGGCAATTCCGGCGGCGCGCTGGTGAACCTCAATGGCGAGCTGATCGGCATCAACACCGCCAGCTTCAATCCGCGCGGCGCGATCGCCGGCAACATCGGCCTGGGCTTCGCGATCCCCGCGAACCTCGCGCGCAGCATCGCCGAGCAGCTGATCAGCAAGGGCAGCGTGCAGCGCGGCACGTTCGGGCTGGAAACGCAGAACCTCGACGACCGCCTCGCGCGCGCGCTCGGCACCAGCGCCGACGGCGGCGCGGTGGTCACGCGCGTGTTCCCCGGCTCGGCCGCGGCGCAGGCGGGCCTGCGCGCCGGCGACGTGATCACCGCGGCCAACGGCCAGCGCATCGGCGGTCGCGACGCGCTGCGCAACTTCGAGGGCCTGCAGTCCGTGGGCAGCCGCGTCACCTTCGACGTGCTGCGCGATGGCAAGCCGGTGAAGCTGCAGGTCGGGCTCGCCGCGCAGCCGCGCAACGTGGCCGGCGGCGACATCGACCCGCGCCTGGCCGGCGCCTCGTTCGCGGAACTGCCGGCGAACCTGCGCAATTCGGGCCTGTCGGGCGTGCTGGTCGAATCGGTCGCACGCGGTTCGCGCGCGGCGCAGAATGGCCTGCAGCCGGGCGACGTCGTGGTGGCGTCGACCACCGGCGCGTTCGAGGACCTGGCGGCCTTCCGCGCCGGCTTCACGCGCCAACCGGCAGATTTGGCGCTGCGAATCCTGCGCGGCAGCCAGCAGGGCATCCTGCCCATCCGCTGATCCCGCACCCCCGGCATTCCTAGGAGAAAGCGTTCATGGCCACCAACAACCGCAATGGGTCGTCCGACGTCGCCACGACGGGCTCGTTCCGCTCGAACATCGGCGAAGCCGGCAGCAGCCTCAAGCAGGCGGCGGTCGATACCGGTGATGCACTGAAGAACGCGGCCGTGGCCGCAGGCGAGGAGTTGCGCGTGGGCAAGGCCAATCTCAAGGCGGATCTCGCCGACACCGCCCTCGCGGGCATCGCCGCGGCCGAAGTGGCCGGGGGCGCGGCGCGCGAGCAGGTCGATGCGCTGATGGACAAGGGCCGCGACCTCGTCGACAGCGCCGCGGAGCTGATCCGCGAGCGCCCGCTCGCCAGCTTCGGCGTCGCCTTCGCGGCGGGCTGGCTGATCGCGAAGCTGGCGCGCGGCAACGACCGCTAAGCCCTCCGTGACCGGCGCGGGGAGCGCGACGGAACGCGACAAGACCCCGGATCATGCCGATCCGGGGCCTGCGCCCGTGGGCGCGACGCAGGCGCCGGCCCCGCCCGATCTCGAGGAAGCGCTCCGCCAGGTGATGGCGGCGGGGCGTTCGAGCCTGGGCGCGACGCGCGACGCGTCGAAGGCGTTCCGCACGCTGCTCGCCGCCGACGTTTCGCTCGCGCGCAGCGCGTTCGGGCGCTCGGTCGCGTTCACCGGCCTGGCCGTCGCCTTCGGCGCGAGCGCGTGGCTGCTGCTGATGGCGACCGTGGTCGTGCTGCTGCACATGCAGGCGGGGCTGGCGTGGACGCTCGCGCTGCTGCTCTGCGCGGCGCTGAGCCTGGTCATCTGCGCGCTCGCCGCCTGGGGCGCGATGCACTACTTCGAACACACACGGATGCGCGCCACGCGCCGCCAGCTGGCGCGGCTCGGCTTCGGCGAGCTCGCCGACTTCACCCCGACGCCGGGTTCGGCGCGCTCGGCCAAGAGCGTCGAGGACCGCAACCTCGAAACGGCGAGCGGCGAGCCGGTCAAGGGCGACGCCGGCATCGACGTCACGCCACCCTGAGCGCATGGGCACGTCCTTCAAGCAACTCATCGAAAAGGTCGACCAGGCCGAGAACGCGCTGGAGGCGCAGGAGCGCCTGGTCGCGGCCGACTGGCGCCAGCTGCGCGCCTCGTGGCGTGCGGGCTGGACGCCGGGCCGCATCGTGCTCGCGGGCCTGGTGGCGGGCTTCGTCGTGGGCCGCGTCGAGCCGGCGAAGTCGGTCGCCAAGGGCGGCTCGATCATGCAGATGATCACCGCGCTCTCGGGATTGTTCGCCAGCGCCACCGCGCAGCAGGCGGCGAGCCAGGTGGACGACGTCGCCAGCGACGTGGGCGAGGTCGCCGACTCCGTGCAGGCCAGCGTGCCCACGGCGGCGGTCGATCCGGTCGACCTCGCCTGAGGCGCGCATGACCGCCACCACGCCGAACCACACGCTCGTCGAGCCGGCGGGCTCCGACCTGCCGCCGCCCGCGGGCAGCTCCGGGATGCCGCCACGCCCGCGGGCATCGACGCCGATCCTCGTGCTGGCGGTGCTGGCGGTCGGGTTCACGCTGTGGGCCGCGCAGGGACTGATCCTGCCGGTGCTGCTGGCGATGTTCTTCGCGCTGGTCGGCAACCCGATCATCCGCGGGCTCAAGCGCGTCTACGTGCCGCGGTTTCTCGGCGCGCTGCTTGTGATCACGCTCGGCTTCGGCGGCACCGTGCTGCTGGTCGAGCAGCTCGTGCAGCCGGCGACCGAATGGGTGCGCGAAGCGCCGCGCGGCATGCGCTCGCTCGCGCCGAAGCTGCGCAAGATGGTGCGCCCGGTGCACGAGGCGAACCAGGCCGCGCAACGCATCGCCAGCGCGGCGAGCGCGGCCGGCGGCACCACGGCGGAATCGCGCACCGTCGTGCGCACCGCCGAGGCGCGCGATCCGTACCGCTGGCTCGCGTCCACGCCGAAGGTGGTCAGCTCGATCCTCGCGGTGGTGCTGCTCACGTTCTTCTTCATGGTGTACGGCGAGAACCTGCAGCGCCACGCGCTTGCGCTGTTGCCGTCGCGGCAGCAGCAGAAGATCACCGTCGAGATCCTCACCTCGATCGAGCGCGAGATCTCGCGCTACGTGCTCACCATCACCGTGATCAACGCCGTCGTCGGCGCGGTGATCGCGGGTGTGCTGGTGTGGCTCGGCGTGCCCGCGGCGGAAGCGCTGCTGTGGGGCACCATGGCGTTCCTGCTGAACTTCGCGCCCTACGTCGGGCCGCTGATCGGGATCCTGACGCTGCTGGTGATGGGCTTCCTGCGCTTCGACGACTGGATGGCGCTGGCGCCGCCCGCGCTCTACCTGCTCGTGCACACGCTCGAAGGCCAGCTGCTGACCCCGATCGTGCTCGGCCGCAGCATGCGCCTGTCGCCGCTGATCCTGATCCTCGCGCTGATGGTGTTCGGCTGGCTGTGGGGCATCGTCGGGCTGCTGCTCGCGGTGCCGCTGCTGGTCTGCGTCAAGCTCGTGCTCTCGCGCATCGAGGGCATGGAAGGCTGGGCGCGCCTGCTGGAGTGATCAGCCGAGCGGCGGCGGGCCGTAGAGCCGCGCGAGGTGGTCCGCGACCGCCGGATATGCACGCCGCAGCCGCGCCGCGTCGCTGAAGTGGTACTCGCTGGCGACGGCGAAGAACTCGTCGGGCGATTCGGCGGCGTAATCGTCGATCGGCGTGCGCTTGCCGCGATCGAGGCGCTCGTTCAGGGCGTCGAACGCGGCCTGGAAATCGCGGATCCAGTCGGCATGCCAGTCGCGCGGCAGCGGCGGCGTGCCGTCGAGGTCGCCGTCGAGCGCGTCGATCTTGTGCGCGATCTCGTGCACCGCCACGCAGAAGCCGTCGCGCGGCGCGGCGCAGTCGGTGAGCACGTCCGCCCAGGACAGCACGAGCGGGCCGGCGTCCCAGGCCTCGCCGATCAGGTCGTCCTCCCACTCGTGCAGCACGCCGGCGGCGTCGACGTGGCTGCGGTTCACGCGGAACGCGTCGGGATAGACGATCAGCTGCGACCAGCCGCGCAGCCCGCCGATGCCGATCTCGAGCACCGGCAGGCAGCACAGCGAGGCGAGCAGCGCGCGGTCGCCGTCATCCAGTTCGAGCTCGGCCACCGGCGTGATCGCGCGGTTGCGCAGGAACCAGGCGGCGAGGCGCGAGAGGCGGGCGCGGCGGTCGGGATCGAGCGCGGCGACCCACGGCGCGCGCGCGACGACCTGCGCCTCGAGGTCGGGCGGGAGTGGGGTATCGGCAGAAGCGGGCCGCGCGAGGCGGCGAAGCCAGCCGAGCAAGCGTCAGCGGAACATGCCGGGCAGGAAGCTGTGCCAGCGGGCGCGGGGCACGGTGCCGGCGTCGCCGTGCACGCTCGGGCGCACGCGCGCCTCCGGTGCGGCATCGCGCACGGCCGGCGCGGGCTTGCGCGCTTCGACCTTCGCGGGAACCGCCGGCTCGGCGCCGCCGCCGCTGTCAGGGCTGCTCAGGCGTACCTCGCGCGCGGCGACATCCGCACAGGCGAGCAGGACCAGCAGGCTGATGGCGATACGGCGCATGGCGCTTCCCCGTCCGGGGGCGTCCCGGATCAGCGGGAGCATACGCCGATTCCCGTCCGCCACGCAGCCGGGCGTCGGCGCGGGGCGGCCCGTTCAGCCGGACCATAATGACCGGCATGAGCCTTCCCCCCGACGCCCGCGCCCAGCCTCCGATGGACGACCGCATGCTGCTGCGGGCGCTGGCCGCCGGTCCGGTCTCGGGCGACACGCTCGCGCGCGCCGCCGGCCTGACCCGCGCCGCGGTCTGGAAGCGCATCGAGGCGCTGCGCGAGGCGGGGGTCGGCATCGAGGCCACGGCCGGTCGCGGCTACCGGCTCGCGATGCCGCTCGACCTCCTGGAGGCGGACGCGATCCGCGCCGCCCTGCCGGCCGCGACCCGTGACGGCCTCGCCGGGCTTGATGTGGCCTGGACGATCGAGTCGACCAATACCGCGCTGCTGCGCGAGCCCGCGCCGGCCCGGGGCGCCCGCGTGCTGCTCGCCGAGCGCCAGACCGGTGGGCGCGGCCGGCGCGGCCGCGCGTGGCAGTCGCCGCTGGGCGCGAGCCTGCTGCTGTCGGTGGCGCGCTCGTTCGACGGCGGGCTGGCGCGCCTGGGCGGGCTCAGCCTCGTCGCCGGCCTCGCGACCGCCGCCGCCCTGCGCGCCGCGGGCTTCCCCGCGGTCGGCCTGAAGTGGCCGAACGACCTCGTGGTCGAAGGCGACGACGGCCTGCGCAAGCTCGGTGGCCTGCTCGTCGAGGGCGGTGGCGAGCACGCCGGCCCGGTGCGCGCGGTGATCGGGATCGGCCTCAACGTGCGCCTGCCCGAGCGCGCCGCCGCCGCCATCGACCAGCCCTGGTCCGACCTCGCCGCGCTCGGCACGCCGCCGTCGCGCGACGCGCTCGCGGCGATGCTTCTTTCGCACCTGCTGCCCGCGCTCGATGCGTTCGACCGCGACGGTTTCGCCCCGTTCGCTGCGCAATGGCCGGCCTTCGACGTCCTGCAGGGCCGCGA
>NZ_SMRQ01000076.1 GCF_004359965.1 Cognatilysobacter segetis
CGTCGACGCCGGCGCCGACGTGCGCGCGCTGCCGGCGCCGGGCGACCGCGACCAGCGCTCGTTGCCCGTGCTCGCCGCGGTGCTGCCCGACCTGCGCCTGCTGCGCGCGCTGATCGCCAAGGGCGTCGACCTCAACGCCGTGCAGGCCGGGATGACGCCGCTGCTCGCCGCCACGCGCGACAGCTGGCACGGCCGGCCCGAGGCGGTGATGACGCTGCTGTCCAACGGCGCCGATCCGCGCCAGCGCGACGGCGAGGGCAATACCGCGCTGCATTTCGCCGCGCGCAGCACCGATCCCGGCGTGGCCGCGCTGCTGCGCGATGCCGCGGCCGAACTCGAAGTGGTCAACGACGAAGGCCTCTCGCCGCTCGGCATGGCCTGCGCCGCCGGCAACTGGCGCGTCGCGCGCTTCCTGCTCGAGCGCGGCGCGAAGCCGGAGCCGCCGGGCGGCCAGCCCGCGCTGCTCGCCGCGGCCGGCAGCGAGGACGACGATCCCGCCGGCGTACAGCTGCTGCTCAAGAGCCGTGCACGCGTGGATGCGCGCGATCGCCAGGGCCGTAGCGCGCTGCACGTCGCCGCATTCGCCGGCCACATGGAGATCGTCGCCGCGCTGCTCGACGCCGGCGCCGATCCCGCGCTCACCGATGCGCTCGGCCGCACGCCGGTGATGGAAGCCGTGCGCGGTGGCCATCTCGAAGTCGCCGACGAACTGCTGCGCCAGCTGCCCGATGGCGGCGCCGCGCAGGCCGCGCGCGTCGACGCCGACGGCCGCGGCCTGCTCTCGCTCGCCTGCGAGTCCGAGCGCGCCACGCCCGAACTCGTCGCGCGCCTGATCGAACTCGGCGCGGATCCCGCGCAGGTCGACAAACAGGGCAAGCGTCCGGTCGATCGCGCCGCCGAAGCCGGGCGCTGGTCGCTGGTCGCCGCCCTCGACGCCGGCTATCGACTGCCGGCCGCCCTGCGCGAGGAAGACGACGACGCGCCGTTGCCCGACCGCACGCCCCTCGCGTTGCTGCGCGAAGGCCTGCAGGCCGGGCGACGCGACCTCGGCGACGTCGCCGCGCTGCTGTCGCCCGCCGACCTCGGCGTGCTGCTGCACGACGATGCGATCGTCGCCGATCCCGCCAATGCCGACTGGCTGCTCGCGCACGGCGCCGATGCCTACGTGCGCGACGGGCAGGGCCAGACCGCGCTGTTCATGCTGCTCGGTCGTGGACCTGCCGCGCTGCCGACGCTGCGCCGCCTGCTCGATCGCGGCGTGTCGCCGGCCGGTCGCGGCGGCCTCGCGCGCTTCCTCGCCGCCTGCATCGGCAGCGACGCCGTCGCCACGCGCATGGCGATCGAACTGCTCGACCGCGGCGCCGATCCGTTCGGCCCGTCGCGCGGCGGCGATCCGGCGATCACGCTCGCCGTGCGCCTGGGCTGGCTGCCGCTGATCGAGCGCCTGCTCGCTGCCGGCGTCGACCTCGACGCGCGCGACACCCGCGGCATGAGCGCGCTGCACCTCGCCGCCGCGCTCGGACGCGTGGACATCGTGCGCCGCCTCGTCGCGCATGGCGCCTGCATCGAACTGCGCGCCACCGACGGGCAGACACCGCTGGGCGTCGCGCTGGCCGCGGGCCGCCGCGACATCGCCGACTGGCTCGACTGGCGCGGCTGGCCGCTGCCGCGGCGCCCGCTGCGCGCGCAGGACGTGCCTGCCGCGGCGACCGCCGGCGACGAGGACGCGGTGCGCCGCCTGCTCGACCTCGGCCTGCCGGTGAACGCGCTCGACCGCCAGGGCTGCAGCGCCTTGCTGCGCGCGGCGGGCGGCGGTCATCGCGCGGTGGTCGAGTTGCTGCTCAAGCGCGGCGCCGACGCGGGCCTCGCCGCGCAGTCCGGCGCCACGCCCCTGTCGGCCGCGGTGTCGATGCGGCATCTGGACATCGTCGATCGACTCGTCGCCGCCGGCGTCTCGCTCGAACAGCGCCTGCCCGGCGACCTCACGGTGCTGATGGTCGCGAGCGCGCTCGGCCTGCCCGACCTCGCGCAGCGGCTCGTCGCGGCGGGCGCCGAGGTGCAGGCCGTGGATGCGCAGGGCCGCAATGCCATGCACTGCGCCGCGCTGTATGCCTTCACCGCGCGCGACCGCACGCGCGTGGTGGCGCTGTTCGACACGCTCGCGCTCGCCGGCGTCGATGCCGACCTCGCGGCGAACGGCGTCACGCCGTTGCTGCTGCTGCTCGGCGCGCGCGCCGAACCGGGCCCCGCGGCCGACGAGGACGTGCTGCTCGCCGCGCTCGATGCGCTGCTCGCGCAGGACGTGCAGCTCGACGCACGCGACGCGCGCGGCTTCGGCCCGCTGCACCTGGCCGCACTGCACGGGCTGTCGCGCGTCGTGCAGGCGCTGCTCAAGGCGGGCGCGGACCCGGACCTGCGCGATTCGCTCAACCGCTCGCCGCGCGAGATCGCGCTGATGCGCGGCTTCGTCGACATCGCCGCGGATTTCGCGCCGGCGACCGCGAACCGCGACATCTCGATGGCGCGCTTCCTGCGCGACCGCTGACGACTCAGCGCCGCGCGGCCGGCCCGACGATGCCGCCGAGCACGCCTTCGCCGGCGTCCGCGCTGAACAACTCCTCCAGCTCGCGGCGCGCGTCCTGCGTCGTGCGGATCAGCGCGGCCTCGTCGTCGCGCACGTCGTACTGCGCGCGCAGCAGGCGCGCGTCGTGCTCGCGGAAACGCTCGACGTGCTCGCGCACCGTGTCGGGGTCGAAGCCGAGGTCGATCAGCACGCGCTCGCCGGTGTACAGGCTCGAATGCAGCACCTCGCGCACCGCATGCACGCCGAGGTCCATGAGCGCCCAGGCGTGCGGACGATCGCGCGCGCTGGCGTACACCCGCGCCTCGGGGTACAGGCGACGCACCGTGCGCGCGGTGTTCACCGACTGCTCCGGGTCCTCGAGCGCGATCACGAACACCTTCGCGGAATCCGCGCCGGCCGAGCGCAGCAGGTCGGAGCGGCTCGGGTCGCCGTAGTACACGGGGTTGCCGAAGCGGCGCACGAAGTCGACCTGATCGGCGCTGGGCTCGATCGCGATGAAGGGCAGCTTCTGCGCCGCGAGCAGGCGGGCGACGACCTGCCCGAAGCGCCCGAAGCCGGCGATCAGCACCTGCGGACGCGTGTCGGGAATCGCATCGAACGGGCGCGGCGGCTTCTTGGCCACGCGCGACGACAGCTTCGCCGCCAGCCACACCAGCGCCGGCGCAAGCGCCATCGACAGGCCGACCGCGGCGACGAGGCGGTCGCGCGCGGCGCCGTCGATCAGGCCGACGCGCGCGGCTTCGGAAAACACCACGAATGCGAATTCGCCGCCCAGCGCGAGCACCGCCGCGAGCGGCAGCGCATCGCGCAGCGACAGCCGGCCGGGCCGCCGCGCGACGATCACCAGCAGCACCGCCTTCACCGCGAGCAGCGTGGCGACGATCGCGGCCATGCGCAGCGGCTCGGCGGCGACGCGCGCGACGTCGATGCCCATGCCGACCGCCATGAAGAACAGGCCGAGCAGCAGGCCCTTGAAAGGGTCGATCTGCGCCTCGAGCTCGTGGCGGAACTCGGAGTCCGACAGCAGCACGCCCGCGAGGAACGCGCCCAGGCCCGGCGACAGCCCGGCCTGCAGCATCAGCCAGGCCGCGCCGAGCACGGTGAGCAGCGCGGCACCGGTGAACGCCTCGGGCATGCCGCTTCGCGCGACCAGACGGAACAGCGGGCGCAGCAGCAGGCGTCCGCCGCCGACCACGATCAGCACGGCGCCGATCGCGCGCGCGATCGCCCAGGGGTCGATCGACGCATCGCTGCCTCGACCGAGCAACGGCACCGCGGCCAGCAGCGGGATGGCCGCGAGGTCCTGGAACAGCAGGATCGCGAACGCCAGCCGCCCGTACGCGCTGTGCACCGCGCCGCGCTCGGACAGCAGCTGCAGCCCGACCGCGGTCGACGACAGCGCCAGCGCGAGCCCGACCACGGCCGCGGCCGTCCACGGCAGGCCGGCCAGTCGCGCGGCGACCGCGAGCGCCAGCCCGCACAGCGCCATCTGCGCGCCGCCCGCGCCGAACACCGGCCGGCGCATCACCGACAGGCGCGAGGGCGACAGCTCCAGCCCGAGCACGAACAGCAGCATCACCACACCGATCTCGGAAGCCGCCAGCACCGGCTCGGGCTCGGCGACCACCCGCAGCGCCTGCGGCCCGAGCAGCACGCCCGCGGCGAGGTAGCCGAGCACGGCGCCGAGGCCGAGGCGTCGGAACAGCGGCGCCACCAGCACGGCGGCGAGCAGGAACACCAGGGCGAGCTCGAAGCCACTGCCGTGCATGGCGGACGTCCGTGCGGAACCAGCGTGCATGCTATGCCGCCGCCCGGCGGCGTGGTGGCCGCTCACGGGATGCAGCGTGTACGCCCGCTAGGCTCGGCCGGTCGGTGTCGCTTCGCGACGCCGCCAGGCCACGGGCGGGAGGCCCCGATGTCCAAGCAGCGGCTGCGCACGGATTTCCAGTTCGCCGTGCTGGTGTTCTTCTGCCTGGTCGCGCTCGTGGGCATCGTGCCGTTCGTCGCCTATCGCTTCGCCGTGGGCGAACCGGAAGCCGGCGCCATCGACCTCGCCATTGTCGCTGCGCTCGCGGGCACGCTGCTGTTCGCCTGGCGCGGCGGCAACGTCGAGCACGCGAGCCATTTCATCGTCGTGGCGGCCGCCGTGGGCTGCCTCGGGGTCGCGCACGTCGCCGGCGAAGCCGGAGCGCTGTGGTCGTATCCGGCGATCGCGGCGGCGTTCCTGCTGGTGCGGCGCTCGCGTGCGCTGGTCGTCGCGCTGCTGCTGATCCTGCTGGTCGCGCTCGACCCCGGCCCGTTCCCGACGACCGCGTCGCGGGCGATGTACCTCGCCAGCGCGGGCGTCACCTGCGTGCTGGCGTTCGTCTTCGCCTGGCATACGGCGCTGCAGCGCGAGGCGCTGGAGAAGCTGGCGTCGCGCGATCCGCTCACCGGCGCGCCGAACCGGCGCGCGTTGGCGCGCGAGCTGCACATCGCGGCCGAAGCGTTCCGGCGACACCGCGTGCCGGTGGGCCTGCTGGTGATGGACCTCGACCACTTCAAGCGCATCAACGACGCGCTCGGGCACGAGGCGGGCGACAGCGTGCTGGTCGACTTCGCGCGGCTGGTGCAGTCGCGCTGCCGTGCCGGGGATCGCCTGTTCCGCTACGGCGGCGAGGAGTTCGTGCTGCTGCTGCCGGGCACCGGCGTCGATGCGCTGCGGCTGCTCGCGGACGAACTGCGACGCGCGGTCGCCGACGGGCTGCACAGCGGCGGGCAGGCCGTCACCGTCTCGGTCGGCGGCGCGGTGCTGCAGCCGGGCGAGGTCAATGCGCACTGGCTCGGCCGCGCCGACGCCGCGATGTACGAGGCCAAGCGCGCCGGGCGCGACCGCGTGGTGGTGGACGGGTAGCGACGCGCGGACCGCGTGGGGGCAGAATGCGCCGAAGGCCGGGGAGGGCCAGGGATGAACGGATTTCTGTTGCTTCTGCTCACGGCCCTAGCGTCCGCACCGGTGCCCATCCCGCAGTCGCTCTGAGCGCCGTCGCTCGGCCAAGCGGCATACTCGACTCCTCCCGACCGCACATCAAGGAAGACCCATGCGCCCGATCCTGCTCGCCGCGCTGCTCGCCGTGCCGTTCGCGGCCTCGGCCGTCTCGTCCGCCGACATCCAGGCGCCGGTGCTCATCACCCGCATCGACTGCCACATCGTGATCGACACGACGGGCCGCGTCGCCGAGTACCGCCCGAAGACGACGCTCCCGGCACCGCTCGGCGACCGCGTGCGCGACATGGTCATGGCGGTGCGCTTCCAACCGGTCGAGATGGACGGCCGCGTGGTCAACGCGGAAACCGACATGCGCGTGGCGATCACCGCCGCCGAGACCAGCGACGGCGGTCTGAAACTCGCGCTGGACAACCTAAGCTTTCCGAACGCGCTGAAGATGCCATCCGGCGCGGGCGGCAAGCCGCCGCTCGCCCAGAAGTTCAGCGTGGAATTCCCGGAAGCGGCGCTGCGCACCGGCGCGAACGCCGACCTGCTCGCCGTGCTGCATTTCGGGCCCGACGGGCGCGTGGTGGATGCCGCGATCGAGCAGAGCGCGCTGGTACGCACGCGGGCGCGCCCGGCCGACGCCGCCGCCGTGCTGTCGGCCTTCGAGAAGGCGACGCTGAAGGCGCTGCGGCGGTGGCGCGCCGACCCCGAGGCCATGCCCGCGGACAGCCGAGTCGGCGACGGCTTCGTCAGCTACATCCCGGTGTCGTTCCGCATCGGCGCGGGCCCCGAGTCCATGCCGGCGGACGCCAAGCCCGGCGAATGGATGCTCGAGACCCGTTCGACGCGCCGCGTCCCGACCTGGATGACCGTCGTCGAGCACGCGCCGCAGCCCGGCGTCGCCGACCTCGCGGACGGCGAGATGGCGGGCATCAACACGCGCTTCCGGCTCGCCGTGCCGCTGGACGCCGCCGGGTCCTGACGCGCGCGAAGGCCGCGCGCGCCGTCGCGCAGCGCCGCCGCAACGAAAAAGCCCCGCCGGAGCGGGGCTTTTTCTTTCCGGTGCCGCGCTTCAGCGCTTCATCGAACTGAAGAACTCGTCGTTGGACTTCGTGTTCTTCATCTTGTCGAGCAGGAACTCCATCGCGCCGATCTCGTCCATGCCGTGCAGCAGCTTGCGCAGGATCCAGATCTTCTGCAGCAGCTCCGGCTCGATCAGCAGGTCCTCACGGCGCGTGCCCGAGCGGTTGATGTCGATCGCCGGGTAGACGCGCTTTTCCGCGATGCGGCGGTTGAGGTGGACCTCGGAGTTGCCGGTGCCCTTGAACTCCTCGTAGATCACCTCGTCCATCTTCGAGCCGGTGTCGATCAGCGCGGTCGCGATGATCGTCAGCGAACCGCCTTCCTCGACGTTTCGCGCGGCACCGAAGAAGCGCTTCGGGCGATGCAGCGCATTGGCGTCGACACCGCCGGTCAGCACCTTGCCCGAGCTCGGCACCACGTTGTTGTACGCACGCGCCAGGCGGGTGATCGAGTCGAGCAGGATCACCACGTCCTTCTTGTGCTCGACCAGGCGCTTGGCGCGCTCGATCACCATCTCGGCGACCTGCACGTGGCGGCCGGCCGGCTCGTCGAAGGTGGACGACACGACTTCGCCGCGCACCGTGCGCTGCATTTCCGTGACTTCTTCCGGGCGCTCGTCGACGAGCAGCACGATCAGGTGCACGTCCGGATGGTTGTACGTGATCGCGCTCGCGACCTGCTGCATCAGCATCGTCTTGCCGGCCTTCGGCGGCGAGACGATCAGCGCGCGCTGGCCTTTGCCCTGCGGCGCCATCAGGTCGAGGATGCGGCCGGTGATGTCCTCGGTGCTGCCGTCGCCGCGCTCGAGGCGGAACTTGCGACGCGGGAACAGCGGCGTGAGGTTTTCGAACAGCGTCTTGTTCTTCGACGCCTCGATCGGCTCGCCGTTGATCGTGTCGACGACGTTGAGCGCGAAGTAGCGCTCGCCGTCCTTCGGCCAGCGGATGCGGCCGGAGAGATGGTCGCCGGTGCGCAGGTTGAAGCGGCGGATCTGCGAGGGCGAGATGTACGTGTCGTCCGGGCCGGCGAGGTAGCTCGCCTCGGCCGCGCGCAGGAAGCCGAAGCCGTCCGGCAGGATTTCCAGCACGCCGTCGGCGGCGACGCCTTCGCCGTGGCGCGTCAGCACCTTCAGCAGCGCGAAGATCACGTCCTGCTTGCGCGCGCGGGCCACGCCTTCGTGGATGTTCAGCTGCTCGGCGATTTCCAGCAGCTTCGGCGTCGGCATGCGCTTGAAGTCGCCGAGCGAGTAGCTCGGGAAGCCTTCGGGCACCTGCGGATGCGAGCGCGGCACGAAGGTGTCGTTGCCGGAGTCGTCCGGCATGCCGCCGTCGCGCTGGCGTTCGCGCTGGCGCTCGCGGCGGTTCTTGAAGCGGTCGCGACGGCTGGAGCGGCCGGCTTCGCCGTGCTCGCGGGGGCCGCCCTGGGCGCCGTTCTGGCCGCCGGCCTGCGCCGACTGCGCGCCGGGTTCGCCCGAGCCGGAGGGTTCGGGGGCGCCGGCGACCGGCGCGGCCTCGGCGGCGGGGCGTTCGGCGCGCGGCGCCGCGTCGCTGCGGGCGGGTGCGTCGGCCGGTCCGGCCTCGGCGCGCGGCGGCGACGGTTCGGATGGGGCGGCGGGTGCGGCTTCGACGGCGTCGGTCTTGGCGACGCGCGGCTTGCGCACGCGCTTCTCGGCGACTTCGCCGGCGTCGGGGGTCTGGTCGGACAAGCGGAATTCCTCGCTAAGCGGCGAGCGCCCGCGGATGCGCGGGCGAGGTCGGGATCGGTATAGAAAAGAGGGGTGCGGCGAGCGCGAACGCGCCGGGCCAGCGGCAAACTAGCACCGCCGCGACGACGCGTGCAAGCGCTCGGGGCAGAGCGGATTCGACCGTGCGAAGCGGCAGTGGCGCGTGAAGGCGACGCGCGGTCGACGGACATCGTGCCCGAAGGACGGCGGCCATGCCCGCGTCGCCGCCTCCCGGTTCATCGCGGGCTCACGCCCGCGGCGCCTCAGAGCGCCTTGTCGATCAGCTGCGCGAGCTGGGCCTTGCCCACCGCGCCGACCTGCTGGCCATGGATCTGGCCGTTCTTGAATACGAGCAGCATCGGGATCGAGCGCACGTGGTACTTCATCGCCGTCTGCCGCTCGTTGTCGACGTTGACCTTCACGATCTTCGCGCGGCCGTCGTAGGCACCGGCGAGCTCGTCGAGCGCCGGGGCGATCATCTTGCAGGGGCCGCACCACGGGGCCCAGAAGTCCACCAGCACGGGCTCGGACGACTGCAGCACCTCGCGGTCGAAGTCGGCGTCGCCGACATGCTTGATCTTGTCGCTCACTGAACAGGTCTCCTCGGGAACGGACGCGGGCGCCATGGTCGCACGGGCGCCGTGCAGGCATGCGCTACACTTGGGGACCAAACGCGGTGGCGCAAGCCCCGCTGACCGTCCGGCCGCATCCGCAGCGTTTCCGCGGATGCACCCCGTCGCCGTCCCCACGCGCGCCCGGACCTTCCTGGCCGCCGTCTTCCGGCCGCCTTCCACGCAAGCGCCGACCGGCGCGCCGGATCCTGATGAGCGACAAGCCCCTTACCGACGTCACCTTCGACTCCTTCAACCTGCACCCGACGCTGCTGGCCGGCCTCGAAGCCGCCGGGTTCACCCGCTGCACGCCGATCCAGGCCCTGACCCTGCCGCTGGCGCTCGCCGGCCGCGACGTCGCCGGCCAGGCCCAGACGGGCACCGGCAAGACGCTCGCCTTCCTCGTGGCGGTGGTGAACCGGCTGCTCACGCGCCCGGCGCTGGCCGACCGCAAGCCCGAGGACCCGCGCGCGCTGATCCTCGCGCCGACCCGCGAACTTGCCATCCAGATCCACCAGGACGCGGTCAAGTTCGGCTCCGAGCTCGGCATCAAGTTCGCGCTGGTCTACGGCGGCGTCGACTACGACAAGCAGCGGCAGATCCTGCAGTCGGGCGCCGACGTCATCATCGCCACGCCCGGCCGCCTGATCGACTACGTCAAGCAGCACAAGGTGGTGAGCCTGCACGCCTGCGAGATGTGCGTGCTCGACGAAGCCGACCGCATGTTCGACCTCGGCTTCATCAAGGACATCCGCTTCCTGCTGCGCCGCATGCCCGAGCGCACCACGCGGCAGACGCTGCTGTTCTCGGCGACGCTGAGCCATCGCGTGCTCGAGCTCGCCTACGAGCACATGAACGAGCCCGAGAAGATCGTCGTCGAGAGCGAGTTCATCACCGCGGCGAAGGTGCGCCAGAAGGTGTACTACCCGTCGGACGAGGAGAAGATCCCGCTGCTGATCGCGCTGCTTTCGCGTTCGGAAGGCGCGCGCACGATGGTGTTCGTCAATACCAAGGCGTTCGTCGAGCGGGTGGCGCGTGCGCTGGAGAAGGCCGGCTACCGCGTCGGCGTGCTCTCCGGCGACGTGCCGCAGAAGAAGCGCGAGTCGCTGCTGAAGAAGTTCCAGGCCGGCCAGCTCGAGATCCTGGTGGCGACCGACGTCGCCGCCCGCGGCCTGCACATCGACGGCGTCAGCCACGTCTACAACTACGACCTGCCGTTCGATGCCGAGGACTACGTCCACCGCATCGGCCGTACCGCCCGTCTCGGGGCGGAGGGTGACGCGATCAGCTTCGCCTGCGAGCGCTACGCGATGAGCCTGCCGGACATCGAGGCCTACATCGAGCAGAAGCTGCCCACCGAGCAGGTCACCGCCGACATGCTCATCGCATTGCCGCGCGCGCCGCGCGTGAAGGTGGAAGGGGAAGAGGAAGAGAGCGTCAGCGCGATCTTCCGCGAGGCCCGCGAGCAGAAGGCCGAGGACGACGCGCGGCGCGGCATCAAGCCGCGCAGCGGCGGTCGCAGCGGTCCGGGTGCGTCGCGTGACGGCGAGCGTCGCCCGCGCGGGCCCAAGCCCGAGGGCGCGCGTCCGCCGCGGGCGCCGCGTGTCGATGCCGCGCTCGGCGAGGCCGATCCGGGTGTGTCGGCGGCCGCCGCCGCGCCGGACGCTGCCGCGCCCGCGACGCCGAAGCCGCCCCGCATCGACCCGGTGACCGGCGAAGCGCTTGCGCCGCGCAAGCGTCGCCGTCGTCGCAAGGGCAAGCCGGTCGAGGCGGCCGGCACGGACGGCGCCGCGACGCCGGCCACGCCGCGCC
>NZ_SMRQ01000077.1 GCF_004359965.1 Cognatilysobacter segetis
CGGGCTGCGCATGGGCGCGCCGATGGCGAGCCAGGGTGACGCCTGGCTCGTCGTGCGCCTCGAGCCCACCGCCATCGCGCGCGAGTTCGGATTGCCGGCGCTCGCGCCGCGCGTGCTGCGGCTGGATCCCGCGCTGCCGTTCGGCTACCCGCGCGACCTGGAGCTGCTCGTCAACACGCTGCCCCCCGACCGGCACCGCGGCTATGCCGTGCAATGGTTCGGCCTGGCCGCCACCCTCCTCGTGATCGCCCTCGTCCTCACGTTCCACCGGAGTCGCCGATGACCGCCGCTGCCGCGTCCGACGCCACGCGTCGCCGCAACCGACTGACCCTGCTCGCGATCCTCGTGCTGTTCTTCGGCTCGATGCTGGTCGCCGGCGTGCTGCGCTTCGCCGACATCCATCCAGCCGCGACCCGCCAGAAGGGCGAGCTCCTCGATCCCTACACCGACCTGCGCGACGCGAAGCTGCACACGCTCGACGGCGCGGCCTACGAATGGGCGCCGATCCACCGCACGTGGCGCATCGTGGCCGCCGCGCCCGCGACCTGCGACGACGCCTGCCGCCGCCGCGCGCACGACATCGGCGTGGTGTGGGAAGTGCTCAACAAGGACGCGCCGCGCGTCGACATCCTCTGGTGGTGCGCGACGGCCGCCGGCTGCGGCTGGCCGCAGGGGCTGCCCGCGCCGTCGACCATGCGCGTGATCGCGCCGGACGCGGCACGCGCGCGCCTGCCGCGGGTGGACGTGCCGGCCGGCGTGCCGGTATACGTCGTGGATCCGAACGGCTTCGTCGTGCTGCGCTACGCGCCCGATGCCGACCTCGCGGGCCTGCGCCAGGACCTCGTCCGCCTCCTCAAGTTGCAGTGAGCACCATGGGCACGACTCCGCGTAACGGCACGGTCCGCGCGACCTACCGCCATTTCCACCGCATCGCCTGGCTCGCGGCCGCGCTCGCGCTGTGCGTGATCGTGTTCGGCGCGTTCGTGCGGCTGTCCAACGCCGGCCTGAGCTGCCCCGACTGGCCGACCTGCTACGGCCGCGCCGCGTGGCCGACGCATGCCAACGAGGTGGCGGAGCACGCCGCCAACGCGATCCGCGTCGCCGAGCCCGACAAGGCGTGGCGTGAACAGCTGCACCGCCACCTCGCCGCCTCGCTGGGCACGCTCGTGTTCGTGCTCGCGCTGCTGGCCGCGCGCCGCCGCCGGCACGGCCTGGTGCAGGTGCTCGCGGCGGGCGTGCTGGTCGGCGTCTCGATCCCGCTGTACATGCACGCGCAGTACGGCGTCGCCGCCGCGCTGGCGATCGCCGGCGAACTGATCCTGCTGGCCGCGGCGATCCGCTGGGACAACAGCGACCTCGCGCGCGTGGCCTGCCTGACGCTGATGATCATCGTGTTCCAGGCGCTGCTCGGCATGTGGACGGTGACCTGGCTGCTCAAGCCGATCGTCGTCATGGGCCACCTCGTCGGCGGCATGACCACCTTCGGCCTGCTGCTGTGGATGGCCTGGCGCGCGACCGACCTGCCGATCCGGCTGGCCGATGCACGCCTGCTGCGCCGCCTGGTCACGGGCGGTCTGGTGCTGCTCGGCCTGCAGATCGCCCTCGGCGGCTGGGTGAGCTCGAACTACGCCGCGCTGGCCTGCGCCAACGACTTCCCCACCTGCGTCGGCAAGTGGTGGCCACCGGCGAACTTCCACGAAGGCTTCGTGCTCTGGCGCGGCGTCGGTGTCGACTACGAGGGCGGCGTGCTCGACGGCGCCTCGCGCATCGCGATCCAGATGGCGCACCGGATCATGGCGGTCGTCGTGTTCGTCTACCTGATGTGGCTGGCGCTGCGCTTCCTGCGCATGCCGGGCATGCGCGGCTGGGGCACGCTGCTGGGGCTGCTGACGATCGCGCAGGTGGCGCTCGGCATCGCCAACGTCAGGCTGTCGCTGCCGCTGCACGTGGCGGTTTCGCACAACGCGGGGGCCGCGCTGCTGCTGGCCACGCTGGTGACGCTGGCCGCGCGCATCCGCGAGCCGAAGGTCTGAGCCCGATGCACGCACGGAGCCGCCGATGACCGCCACGCTGCGCCAGTACTGGGCGCTGACCAAGCCGCGCGTGGTGGCGCTGATCGTGTTCACCGCGCTGGTGGGCATGTTCCTCGCGGTGCCCGGCCTGCCGCCGCTGAAGGAATCGGCGATCGGCTTCCTCGGCATCTGGCTGGCCGCGTCGTCGGCCGCGGCGATCAACCAGCTGCTCGATTCGCGCATCGACGCCAAGATGGCACGCACCTCGTGGCGCCCGATCGTGGTCGGGCAGATCACGCCGCTGCGCGCGTTGCTGTTCGCGCTGGCGCTCGGTGCGTTGTCGATGATCCTGCTCGTCGTGTTCGTCAACACGATCACGGCGCTGCTCACGTTCGCCTCGCTGATCGGCTATGCGGTGATCTACACCGTGTTCCTCAAGCGCGCGACGCCGCAGAACATCGTGATCGGCGGCATCGCCGGCGCCGCGCCGCCGTTGCTGGGCTGGTCGGCCGTCACCGGCATGCAGGGCGACTGGGACTGGGCGCATGCGCTGCTGCTGGTGCTGATCATCTTCGTGTGGACGCCGCCGCATTTCTGGGCGCTCGCGATCTTCCGCCGCGAGGACTACGCGCGCGCGCTCGTGCCGATGCTGCCGGTCACGCACGGCGTGCAGTACACGCGCTGGCAGATCCTGATCTACACCGTGCTGCTCGTCGCCGTCACCGTGCTGCCGTGGGCGGTGGGCATGAGCGGGCTGTTCTACCTCGGCGGTGCGCTCGTGCTCGGCCTCGGCTTCCTCGTGCACGCGTGGCGGCTGATGGATCCGCCGGACGAGATGTACGCGATGAAGGTATTCGGTTACTCGATCGTCTACCTGATGGCGCTGTTCGCGTTCCTGCTGGTCGACCACTGGCTGATGCCGTGGCTGCAACCGGTCGCGGCGTTCGAGCTGCAACCGGCTTGAAGCACCGCCGTGGCGGCCGCATGTCGGGACCACACCGGCATGGAGCTGCGCGATGCGGAGGGGACTGACGTCGATCGCGGATCGTGCGACGCCGTTCGCGCTCCCGCATCGGGCGCGTGGCCGGGCCGCTGCCATACTCGCGCTCCACGTCCCACGGGCCCCGTCATGCGGCAGCGTTTCCTCGCCTCCCTCGTCCTCGCCATCCTTCCGGTCGCCACGCACGCCCAGTCGCCCGGGCCCGTCACGGTCGTGACCGCCGACCGCCTGCTCGACGTGCGCACGGGCCGGTACGTCGAGCATCCGCTGGTCGTGGTGCAGGGCGAGCGCATCGTGTCGGTCGGCCATGTCGGTGACGCAGTGCCGGCGGGCGCGAAGCGTGTCGACCTGCCCGGCATGACGCTGCTGCCCGGCCTGATCGACATGCACGTGCACCTCGACAGCGACCCGACCTACGGCGGCTACACCAACCTGCAGTTCGGCGACCGCTTCTGGTCGGTGATCCAGGTGGCGAACGCGCAGAAGACGCTGACGGCCGGCTTCACCACGGTGCGCAACGTCGGCAGCCAGGAGTGGGACGACGTGGGCCTGCGGCAGGCGATCGAGGAACACAAGGTGACCGGTCCGCGCGTGGTCACGGCGACGTACGCGATCGGCGCGACCGGCGGCCACTGCGATTCGACGTTCTTCCCGCCGTCGATGGACCAGAAGAGCCCCTACAACGTCGACAGCCCCGAGGAAGGCCGCAAGGTCGTGCGTACGCTCAAGAAGTACGGCGCGCAGCTGATCAAGATCTGCGCCACCGGCGGCGTGTTCAGCCACGGCGACGAGCCCGGCGCGCAGCAGATGACGCTGGAGGAGATGAAGGCGATCGCCGACGAGGCGCACATGGCCTCGATGAAGGTGGCCGCGCATGCGCACGGCGCGCCGGGCATCAAGGACGCGATCCGCGCGGGCATCGACACCATCGAGCACGCATCGCTGATCGACGACGAGGGCATCCGCCTCGCGAAGCAGCACGGCACGTGGCTGTCGATGGATATCTACAACACCGAGTACACGCAGGCCGAAGGCAGGAAGAACGGCGTGCTCGAGGACAACCTGCGCAAGGACCGCGAGATCGCCGACGTGCAGCGCGAGAACTTCCGCAAGGCATTCCGGGCGGGCGTGGGCATGATCTTCGGCACCGATGCCGGCGTTTATCCCCATGGCGACAACGCGAAGCAGTTCGCGGTGATGGTGAAGTACGGCATGACGCCACTGCAGGCGATCCAGGCGGCGACGGTCAACGCGGCGCAGGCGCTCGCCAGCGCCGACGTCGGCACGGTGGATGCCGGCCGCTACGCCGACCTCGTCGCCGTGCCGGGCGATCCGACGCAGGACGTCCGCCTGCTCGAGCACGTGACGTTCGTGATGAAGGGCGGCGAGGTGGTGAAGGCGCCGCAGTAGTCGCGGGGGCACCGCGCCGTGAGCGCCATGCGGGTCGCGCCGGGCAGGTGATGCGCTGCGCGGCGCGCGCGGCCTCCCGCTACGATCCGCACGCGGCGCGGGCCCGTTCGCTCAACGCCGCCTTGGCGTGAGCGATGCACGCCACCGGGTGTGAACGCACGACCGGCTAACGTGTGCGCATGGCGTTCGATCGACTGCTCTCCGGGGACCCCAGCACCCGCCTTCGCCTGCAGCGCCAGCTGATGGGTGCGGGCAGCTACATGATGTTCATGCTGCCCGGCGTGCTGGCCGTGCACTGGGGCTGGACGCGGCTCGGCTACGGCGGCCTGCTGGCGCTGTTCGGCGCGGCACTGGCGGTCAACACCGCGTTCTTCGCCGCGATCCGCAGCGGCTGGAGCCGCCGCTTCCGCGATCCCACGCTGCTCGTGCCGCAGATCCTCGTCGCGCTGGTACTCGCGGTGGTCACGATCCACTACATGCGCGACGAGGCCCGCAGCATCATGCTGATGCTGTTCGTGGCGATGTTCTTCTTCGGGGTCTTCGGCCTCACCACGCGGCAGTTCCTGCGCCTCGCGGCGCTCGCCGTGCTGGCCTATGCGGGCCTGATGGCGTTCGAGTTCCGTGATCGCCCGCTGCACACCGCCTCGTTCCGCATGGAGGTGCTGCGGCTGGTATCGCTGGTGATGATCACCGTGTGGCTGTCGTTCGTCGGCGGCTACTTCGCGCGGCTGCGGCAGAAGCTCGCCGACCGTCGCGATGCACTGCAGGACGCGCTGGCGCAGGTGCGCGAGCTGTCCGAGCGCGACGAGCTGACGGGCGCGCGCAACCGCCGCCACCTGATGCGCGCGCTCGAACGCGAGCGCCAGCGCGCGGCCCGCACGGGCGCCACCTTCAGCGTGGCGCTGCTCGACATCGACCGCTTCAAGCAGTTCAACGACGTGCACGGCCACCAGATCGGCGACGAGATCCTCGGCGCGTTCTGCGCCTGCGTCCAGCAGTGCGCGCGCGACCTCGACGTGCTCGCGCGCGAGGATGTCGACGATACGTTCGGCCGCTACGGCGGCGAGGAATTCCTGCTGCTGCTGCCGCACACGCCGCTCGACGGGGCTATGCAGTGCCTCGAGCGCATCCGCGCGACGGTCGAGACCACTGCCTTCCGCACTAGCGCGGGGCCGCTCGCCGCCACGTTCTCCGCGGGCGTGGCCGAATACCGCGCGGGCGAGACCGCCGCGCACCTGCTCGCGCGCGCCGACGCGGCGCTGTATCGCGCCAAGCGCGAGGGCCGCAACCGCGTGCTCGCGGCCGGCACCGTGGGCTAGGCCGGCGCGGTCACGCGCGTTGCAGCAGCGCCTTCAGCTCGTCCTTCTCGGCGTCGGTCATGCCGCCGTAGCCGAGCTCGGTGAGCTTGGCCTTGAGGTCGTCGCGCCGCTGCTCGAGCGCGGCGCGGTCGAGCTGGCGGATGTTGTCGAGCAGCTCCGCGCGCCAGTTCTCGTCGATGCCCGGCAGCGTCTGCACCGCGAGCTTCTGCAGCGGCTCATGTTCCTCCCGGCCGGCGAAATGCTCGACCAGCGCGGCCGCGCCGATGTCGGGCCGTGCGTGCACGAGGCCGACGAGTTCCACCAGCAACGGCACGCCCGGCTGCTGCAACGACGCGAACGCGGGCTCGGCGGGAATCTCCAGCGCCAGCGACGGCTTGTGCAGCAGGCTGAGGATCGCGCTGCGCACCAGGCTGCGCTTGGGCGGCGGCGCGTTGCGGCCGGGCGTGCGCGCGCGCTGCGCCGGCACGTGCGTTTCGGGCTGCGCGGCGCGCGCGCCGACGCCCGTGATCTCGGTCAGGCGCTGGCGCATCAGGTCGGCGAACGCGCCGTCGGGAATCTGCGCGAGCAGCGGTTTCGCGCGCTCGGCGAGCCGGCCTTTGCCTTCGAGCGTCGACAGGTTCACGCCGTCCGACAGCGTGTCGAACAGGAACTGCGACAGCGGCGTCGCCGCTGCGAGCCGCGTTTCGAAACCGTCGCGGCCCTCGTTGCGCACGATGCTGTCCGGGTCCTCGCCCTCGGGCAGGAACAGGAAGAACGCCTGGCGGCCGTCCTTCATGCGCGGCAGCACCGATTCCACCGCCTTCCACGCCGCGCCGCGCCCCGCGCGGTCGCCGTCGAAGCAGAAATACACGTCGGGCGCGTTGCGGAACAGCAGCTCGGCATGGTCCGAGGTGGTCGCCGTGCCGAGCGTCGCCACGGCCTGCGTCACGCCGTGCTGGAACAGCGCGACCACGTCCATGTAGCCCTCGACCACGATCAGGCGCTCGATCTTCGGGTTCGACTGCCGCACCTGCCACAGGCCGTACAGCTCGCGGCCCTTGTGGAACAGGCGCGTCTCCGGTGAGTTGAGGTACTTCGGGCCGTCGTCCTTGTCGATGACGCGGCCGCCGAAGGCGATCGGCCGGCCGCGGCGATCGTGGATCGGGAACATCACGCGGTTGCGGAACTTGTCGTAGACGCGGCCCGCATCGTTCTTCGACAGCAGCCCCGCGCGCTCGAGCAGGCCGAGCCGGCGCGCGTCGGTGCCGAGCGCGTTCTTCATCGCCTCGAAGCCGTCGGGCGCGTAGCCGAGCGCGAACTGCGCGCGGATCGCGTCCGACACGCCGCGCTTGTCGAAGTAGCCGCGCGCCTTCGTGCTCGACGCGAGCTGCTGGCGGAAGAACGTCGTCGCCGTCTCCAGCATCGCGTAGAGATCGAGCAGCTGCGGATCGGCCACGCGCTGCTGCGTGTCCTTGGGCACCTCCATGCCCACGCGCTTGGCCAGCTCGTCGACCGCGTCGAGGAATTCGAGGCGGTCGTAGTTCATCAGGAAGCTGATCGCGGTGCCGTGCGCCCCGCAGCCGAAGCAGTGATAGAACTGCTTGACCGGCGAGACGGTGAAGCTCGGCGAGCGCTCGTCATGGAACGGGCAGCGCGCCGAGAACTCCTTGCCCTGGCGCTTGAGCGGCACGCGCGAGCCCACCACCTCGACGATGTCGGTGCGGGCGAGCAGGTCGTCGATGAAAGCGTCGGGGATGCGGGCC
>NZ_SMRQ01000078.1 GCF_004359965.1 Cognatilysobacter segetis
TCCGCACCGCATCGTCGTCTCCGAGCGAGGGCTGCAGGCGGGCACGTACGAATACCGGCACCGCCGCGCCAGCGAGGCCGAGCAGCTCGATCGGGATTCCGCGATCGCGCGCGTGCGCGGCGTCTGATTATCGCGATCGATTTACGCGATTAACGCCGCTGGTTAGGATGGGCCGTCCGCTGAAGGGCGGCCCATTTTCTTTTTGGTTTTCCCGGAGGTTTCCATGGCACTCGATCTCAACAGCATGTCCGCCAAGGAGCTCGAAGCCCTGATCGCCCAGGCCAAGAAGCGGCGCAGCGTGCTCAGCAAGCGCAAGCCCGTCGCGACGGTGCGCGCGCGCCTTGAGCAGATCGCGCGCGCGGAGGGGTATTCGATCGCCGAGCTGTTCGGCACGCGCGGCGGCGCGGCGGGCGGCGCGGCCGCCGGCGCGCCGCCCAAGGCGGCGCGCAAGCCGTCGAAGATGGCGGGCAGCAAGGTCGCACCGAAGTACCGCAATCCGGACAACGAGAGCGAGACCTGGAGCGGTCGCGGCAAGCAGCCGCGCTGGCTGCAGGCGCATACCAGCAAGGGCCGCGTCCTCGACGACTTCCTGATCCGCTGATCGACCCGACGCCGGCCCCGCGCCGGCGTCGTCGCATCCGGGCGCTGCGCCAGGCTCAGAGATTGCGTCGCGGTGGCAGCAGCATGTTGCCGAACAGCAGGCCCGCGACGAGCGCCGCCAGTGCGTTCATCACCGCGAGCAGCGCCACCTGCCCCGCGCCCACGTCCTGGTTCTGCATCAGGCTGAGCAGGCCGCGCAGGCTGGTGCTGCCGGGTACCAGCATGATGATGCCGGGTACGCGGATGATCGCGCCCGGGCGATGCCACCAGCGCGCGTAGGCATTGCCGATCGCGGTCATCGACAGTGCGGCGAGAAACACGCCCGCGGGGCTGCCCGCCGCCTGCCCGACGAAGCGCGAGATCAGGTAGCCCAGCGCGGCCGCGCCCATGACGCGCAGGTAGTCGCGGTAGCTCGCGCGGAACAGCACCGCGAACGAGAACGACGCCAGCGCGAGCGCGATCCACTCGATCCACACCGGCTGCGGACGCGATCCGCGCGCGACGGGATCGAGGCCCGCGACGTCCAGCGCATACAGCGCCACCAGCACGCCGATGCCGAGCTTGAGCACGGTGGTGAGCGCGCCGGCGAAACGCGCGGTGCCCGACACCAGTTGTTGCCCGGTGAGCTCGTTGACGGCATTGGTGAGCGTGAGGCCGGGCAGCAGCACCACCAGCGACGCGATGATCACCGTGTTCTGGTTGAGCGGCGCGATCAGCGCGCCCGCCAGCACCGCCATCGCGCCGGCCAGCATGCCCGCGAGCGCCTCGAATCCCGTGCGCACGCGCGGTCGCGACTCCGACAGCTGCGCGAGCAGGCCGATCAGCAGGCCGGTGACCCCCGCGACGCCGATGTCGAGCCACGGCAGGCGCAACAGCCCGGCCACCGACGCGGCGGCGAGACCGAATGCCATCAGCTCGGCACGCCGCATCGCGCGCGTGGGCGGCCTGTCGAGGGCGCGCATCTGCGCACGCGCCTCGACGGGATCGAGCGTGCCCGCGAGCACCTCCTCCGCGATCCGGTCGGTCTCGGCGAGGCGGTGCAGGTCGACCTCGCCCGGGGCGAGGCGCAGCACGCGGGTCGTGTCGCGCAGGCCCGTGGCGCGGCCCGGGTCGCTGAACGTCAGGATCAGCCCGGTCGGGTTCGACCACGGCTCGCAGCCGATGCCCAGCCGCGACGCGACGGCGGTCAGCGCGCCCTCGAGGCGGTCGGCCGTGGTGCCGTAGCGGTGCAGGCGCTCGGCGAGTTCGACCATGAAGTCGATGCGCGCGGCGTAGGAGGCTTCACTGAAGGGCGCCGTCATCGGGACAGGATCGCATGCATCCCCGCCCACGGCCGAGCCGGTATGCTCCGTCGCGACGATGGAATCGAACCCCGCCCCGCCCGCCCTCGACACCGACACCGACGCGGGCACCGCGCGCCTGTCGGGGCAGTGGACGCTGGAGAACGCGGTGCCGATCGGCGACCTGCTGGCCACCGCGCCCTGCGGCCTGACCGCCGTGGACGCGACCGGCGTCGCGCGCATCGATTCGCTCGGCGTCCTGCAACTGCTGCGGTGGACGCGACGCTGCGGCGTCGATTTCACCGCGTTCGAGTTCCGCGACGAGCACCGCGCGCTGGTCGCCGCCATCGAGGACGTCGCCGACGACCGTCCCAAGCGCCGCCGCGAGTTCGGCGTGGCCGCGGCGCTCGCGCGCCTGGGCTTTGCGGTCAAGGACAACTGGAAGGAGTTCCTCGCGCTGGTGGCCTTCCTCGGCGAAGTGCTGGCCAAGCTGCTGCGCACGGTGAAGGAGCCGGCGCGCTTCCGTCCGATCGCGCTCGTGCACCACATGGAGCAGGTCGGCCTGGACGCCACGCCGCTGGTGGCGGTGCTCAGCTTCCTGGTCGGCGCGGTGATCGCCTTCCTCGGCGCGAACGTGCTGCGCGATTTCGGCGCGGAGATCTACGTCGTCGAACTGGTCGACGTGGCCTTCCTGCGCGAATTCGCCGTGCTGCTCACCTCGATCATCCTCGCCGGCCGCACCGCGAGCGCGTTCACCGCGCAGATCGGCGCGATGAAGAGCCGCGAGGAAGTCGACGCGATCCGCACGCTGGGCATGGATCCGATCGACCTGCTGGTGATCCCGCGCCTGCTGGCGCTGCTCACCATGCTGCCGCTGCTGACCTTCGTGGCGATGATCGCCGGCCTGCTCGGCGGCCTGACCGTCGGCGCCTACGGCCTCGACATCCCGCCGCAGCAGTACCTCGCCCGCATGCACGACACCATCGAGATCCGCCACCTGTGGGTGGGCCTGTCGAAGGCGCCGTTCTTCGCGATGGTGATCGCGCTGGTGGGCTGCCTTGAAGGCCTGCAGGTGGAGGGCACCGCGCAGTCGGTGGGCGAGCGAACGACGTCGTCGGTGGTCCAGGCGATCTCGCTGGTGATCGTGCTGGATGCGATCGCGGCGCTGTGGTTCATGGTGATGGACTGGTGAGGCGGCGATCGGTGATGCGTGGCGGGTGATCCGGACATGACCCACGACGCGCCGCGCGCAGATACGCCCGTTGGCGACGGCGATGCAATGCGTGCGCGCGAGCCGGTGATCCGCGTGCGCGGCCTCGTGAACCGGTTCGGCGAGCAGGTCGTTCACGATGGCCTCGACCTCGACGTGCTTCCGGGCGAGATCATCGGCGTGGTGGGCGGCTCGGGCACCGGCAAGTCGGTGCTGATGCGTTCCATCCTCGGCCTGCGCACGCCCGACGAGGGCGAAATCGAGGTGCTCGGTGTCGACGCCCGCACGGACGACCCCGAGGCGCGGCGGCGCATCGAGCGCCACACCGGCGTGCTGTTCCAGGACGGCGCGCTGTTCTCGTCGCTCACCGTGGGCGAGAACGTCGAGGTACCCCTGAAGGAATACCACCGCGACCTGCCCGATTCGCTGCGCCACGAGATCGCGCTGCTGAAGGTCAAGCTCGCCGGGCTTCCGGCCGACGCCATCGACAAGCTGCCCTCGCAGCTCTCGGGCGGCATGCGCAAGCGCGCGGGCCTGGCGCGCGCGATCGCGCTCGATCCGCCGCTGCTGTTCCTCGACGAGCCGACCGCGGGTCTGGACCCGATCGGCGCGGCCGCGTTCGACCACCTGATCCGCACGCTGCAGCAGGCGCTCGGCCTGACCGTCTTCCTCATCACACACGATCTGGACACGCTTTACGCTATCTGCGATCGGGTGGCCGTGCTCGCCGACCACAAGGTGATCGCGACCGCACCGATCGACGAGATCGAGAAGCTCGACCATCCCTGGGTTCGCGAGTATTTCCACGGCCCCCGCGCGCGCGCCGCGCAGGCGGGTCGCGAACGCAACCAAGACGCCCGCCCCACCTGAGCCCGACCGGACCCCGCGCCCCATGGAAACCAAGGCCAATTACGTCCTCATCGGCGCCTTCACGATCCTCGTGACGGCGGTGCTCCTGCTGTTCGCGCTGTGGGCGGCCAAGTACTCGTCGGAGAAGGACTGGCAGGAATACGCGGTCGTCTTCAACGAGCCGGTCACCGGCCTCTCCGAAGGCAGCTCCGTGCAGTACAACGGCATCTCGGTCGGCACGGTCGAGAGCCTGCGGCTCGCGCCGGAGGATCCGCGCCGCGTGCTGGCCACGCTGCGCATCCAGTCCGACACGCCGATCAAGACCGACACGCGCGCCAAGATGTCGCAGAGCGGCATCACCGGCCCGCCCTTCATCCAGCTCACCGGCGGCAGCCCGCAGGCGCCGCTGCTGACCAGCGTCGACCACCACGACAAGCCGGTGATCCGCACCGAGGCCTCGGCCCTTCAGAACATCGCGGACACCGCGAACCGCCTGGTCGCGCGGCTCGACGAGGTACTGAGCGAGAAGAACATCCAGCACGTGTCGCGCACGCTGGAGAACATCGACTCGCTCACCGGCTCGATCGCCGCCGAGCGCGAGGACCTGCGCGCGGTGATCGTCAATGCGCGCGCGTCGAGCGCGGAGCTCAACGCGACGCTGGTCGATGCGCACGGCATCGTGCGCGACGTCGACCGTGACCTCGCCAGCAAGCTGCCGACGCTGGTCGGCAAGCTGGACCGCACGCTCGACAAGCTCGAGTCGGCGGCCAACGGGGCGAACGGCATCGTCAACGAGAACCGCGCGGCGATCCATTCGTTCGCCAACGACGGGCTCGGCCAGGTCGGCCCGACGCTGACCGAACTGCGCGCGCTGGTGCGCGACCTGCGACAGGTCACCGATCGCCTCGACAGCGGCCCGGCCAGCTACATCCTCGGCCGCGATCGTCCGAAGGAATTCGAACCCGAATGAGCGCCCCCATGTCCGTCCGCCCCGCCCCGCTGCTCGCGCTCGCCGTGCTCGTCGCGGCATTGCCGGCCTGTTCGCTGCTCGGCGGCAAGAAGGCGCCGCCGCCGCAGTTCGCGCCCGTCGCGCAGGCCGCGCCCGACCCGTCCTGGCCGCGCGTGGACGCGCAGCTGACCCTCGCGCCGGTGCAGATCGCGCGGCCGTACGACAGCCTGCGCATCGCGGTACGGCCGACGCCGCAGGAGCTGCAGGTCTACAAGGACGGCGTCTGGGCGCAACGGCCGTCGGAAATGCTCACCTCGTCGCTGCTGCGCACGTTCGAGGACTCCGACCGCCTGCGCGCCGTGGCACGCGCCGGCAGCGGCGTGAACAGCGAATACCGCCTGTTGCTCGACGTCCGCCGCTTCGAAGCCGATTACGCGGGCGGCGCGACGCCCAACGCGACCATCGAAGTGAATGCCAAGCTGCTGCGCAACGAACAGGCCGACGTGCTGGCGTCGCGCACGTTCGTGGTCGCCGAGCCGGTCGCGGGGACCGCAGTGCCGCAGGTGGTCGAGGCGTTCGACCGCGCCCTGTCGCGCGTGGATCGCGAGCTGGTCGGGTGGACGCTCGCTTCGATGTCGTCGGGCCGTCGCTGAACGGGCGACGCCCGCTCACGCGCCACTGGCGCCGATCCTGCGAAACGTCAGGTTGATCCGCGGCCCCACCGGGCGCGCGGTTCGCATCAGCGCGTGCCGGTAGTGCGCCTGCGTCGCGCCCTGCATGAGCAGCAGACTGCCGGCAGGCAGGTCCAGCGCCAGACGGGTCTCGCCACCGCGATGGCGGAACACGAAGCGTCGCGTCGCGCCCAGGCTCACCGACGCGATCACGGGCGCCGGGCCGAGCTCGGGCTCGTCGTCGGCATGCCAACCCATGGCGTCGCGCCCGTCGCGGTAGAGATTGGCCAGCACGCTGTTGAAGTCGATGCCGAGCGCGTCGCGCAGGCGGGCGCGCAGGCCGGCGAGCGACGGGGTCCATGGCCAGGGCTCGCGGAAGATGCCGGAGTAGCGGTAGCGGGCGTCGGCATCGCCGATCCACCGGCTCAGCCGGGGCGCGGGCACTTCGCGGCCGAACAGGCGCACCGGATGGTTCTCCCAGCCGATCTCCGCCTGCAGCTGCGCGAACAGCGTTTCGGCCTCCGCCGGCGCAAGCCACGCGGGATCGAAGCGCACGTCGGCGTCGGGCAGCGGGAGGCGGTGCATGCGGGCGGACGCTAGCACGCCGCGTGGCGTGGATTGGCGCGCCACGCGCGAGGGGCGACAATGCCCGGTCAGCCTGCGGAGAGCCCCATGAGCACCAGCCCCGAGATCGAACGCGACGTGATGGAGTACGACGTCGTCACCGTCGGCGCGGGGCCGGCCGGGCTGGCGTTCGCGATCCGGCTGAAGCAACTCGACCCCGGGATCTCGGTCTGCGTGATCGAGAAGGCATCGACGATCGGCGCGCACATCCTGTCCGGCGCCGTCATCGAGACCGGCCCACTCGACGCGCTGCTGCCGAACTGGCGCGACAACCCGCCGCCGGTCTGCGTGCCGGCCACGCATGACGAGTTCTGGCTGCTGTCGAAGACCGGCGCGCGCAAGCTGCCGGTCCCGCCGGGCATGAACAACCACGGCAACATGATCGTGAGCCTGGGCGCGATGTGCGCCTGGCTCGCGCCGCAGGCCGAGGCCTTGGGCGTCGAGATCTATCCGGGCTTCGCCGCGGCGGAAACGCTGCACGACGAGAGCGGCGCGGTGATGGGCGTGCGCATCGGCGACATGGGCGTCGCGAAGGACGGCTCGCACAAGCCGGGCTACACGCCGGGCATCGACATCCGCGCGAAGGTCACCGTGCTCGCGGAAGGTGCGCGAGGCCATCTCACCAAGCGCCTGGTCAAGCAGTTCAAGCTCGACGAGGGCCACGACCCGCAGACGTACTCCATCGGCATCAAGGAACTGTGGCAGGTGCCGGAAGAGCGCGTGTCGCCCGGCAAGATCGTGCACACGCTCGGCTGGCCCGCCGACAACGCGACCTACGGCGGCAGCTTCCTGTACCACCTCGACAAGGGCCGCATCGCGCTCGGCTACGTCAGCGGCCTCGATTACAAGGATCCGAACTACAAGCCGTGGGAAGCCTTCCAGCAGTGGAAGAACCATCCCTCGGTGAAGCCGCTGCTCGAGGGCGGCTCGATCGTTTCGGCCGGTGCACGCGCGATCGTGACCGGCGGCTACCAGTCGCTGCCGACCTGCGAGATGCCGGGCGCGATCCTCATCGGCGACACCGCCGGCCTGCTCAACGTGCCGAAGATCAAGGGCACGCACCAGGCGTTCCGCTCGGGCATGCTCGCGGCGGAACATCTCGCGTCGAACGCGCTTTCGCCCGCAGGCTGGGACGCGAGACTGCGCGGCTCGGACGCGATGGCCGAGCTGCGCGAAGTGCGCAACATCAAGCCCGCCTTCAAGCGCGGCATGTGGTTCGGCCTGCTCAATGCAGCGTGGGAAACCGTCACGCGCGGCAAGTCGCCGTGGACGCTGCGCAACAAGCCCGACTGGTGCCAGATGGAGAAGCTGGGCGAGTACGAATCGCCCGACCGCGGCTGGGGCGAGCGCACGCTCCCACCGCGCGACCGCCTCGCCGGTGTCTACTTCGCGGCCACCGAGCACGACGAGGACCAACCCGTGCACCTCAAGGTGCTCGACACCTCGATCTGCGTCGAGCGCTGCACCGTGGAATACGGCAACCCCTGCACGCGCTTCTGCCCGGCGGGCGTCTATGAAATCGTCGAGGACGCCAGCAGCGAAGGCACCGGCCGCCGCCTGCAGATCAATGCCGCTAACTGCGTGCACTGCAAGACCTGCGACATCAAGGACCCCTACGAGATCATCAACTGGGTGACGCCGGAAGGTGGGTCGGGGCCGAATTACCAGATGCTGTGAAGCGCCCGCGGCGCGCCGGTGCGGCGCGTCGCGACAGCGGTCTTGCCACCGCTCGATCCGCGCTCGAGGGGGGGTGCCCATCCGTCGCGCGATCGCGAATCCCGCGTCGCCTCAGTTCGCGAGGCCCGCGGGCTCCAGCACGCGCCAAGGCGCCGGCGGCAGCGCGGAAATCGCCTGCCGTGCCGCGTAACCGTTGGGCGGATTCGCCACGTAGATGCCGGTCGTCGAGCCCGCCTCGAGCACGTTCGCCACGCCGTCGCCGCTGGTGTCCAGCAGACCCGCACGACTGTTCTGCAGGCTCGGACCCTGTCCCGTGGCGAACGTGGTCCCGTTCATGATCCACGCCGAGAGGCGGTAATTCGAGCAGCAGCCGAGACCTTGGCTGGCGAACGCGAGGTCGTCGCGCCCATCGCCGTTCACGTCGCCGAGGCCTGCGTACGACGGCTTGGCATACGGCCCGTAAAGCCCCGCGGTCGAGTACCAGTTCGTGCTGCCGACGCGCACCGACGGCGCGAAGCTGCCGGTCACGAGCGAGAGCGAGACGTTCCAGAGGCTGTTGTAGAACCGCTGCACGTTCGTCGGGTTACCGACGTAGTAGTCGTTGTAGCTCGTGGCGTTGTCGACGCTCAGCACGTCCGCCATACCGTCGCCGTTGAAGTCCCCCAGCGCGATGGGACGTTGCGCGTCGGGAAGGAACGCGTTGCCGCCCTTGCCGCCCACGATGTCCGGTCCGCTCATCAACCAGGCGTAGATTTCCTTCTTCTCGGTGTCGAACCAGAGCACGTCGACGCGGCTGTCCGCATCGACGTCGCCGAGGCCGCCGAACAGCCAATTCGCGGCAGGCCGGTCGGCAACACGCATGCTTTCGCCGAAACCACCGTCCGGTCGCGCGAGCGAAAGGCGCACCTCGGATCCATCAGTAGAGAACACATCGACGCGACCGTCGCCGTTGAAGTCGCCGGTCGCCAGCGGCGAGAAGCCCTCTGGCAGGTAGGTGCCGCCCTGCTCGTTCGCGACCGTCGCGCCATCGAGGAGCCAGGCGTACAGCTCGCGCGTCTGCGTATTGAAGAAAAGCAGGTCCCCCTTGCCGTCGCCATCGACATCACCACGAACGGCAGCACGCGGCTTCTCGACGTCGTCGACGAACTTCCAGCCGGCGAAGGGCACGCGGCCCACGGTCGTCGGCGCACCGAAACTGCCATCGACGCGTGCCGTGGCGATACGGATATCGCCCTCGCCCATGTAGATCAGGTCGGCCCGACCATCGCCATCGATGTCGCCCGTGGCCAGGCTGCGGCCGCGTTCGGGCAGCAGCGTGCCGCCCTGGCCGCCGGCGACGACGACACCGGACATCAGCCAGTCGTAGATCTCGCGTGTCTGCGTGTTGTGCCAGAGCACGTCGGTGCGGCCATCGCCGTCGATGTCGCCGACGCCGGCAAAACGCCATTCGGCCGGCGGGCGCGACTGCACCAGCGTCGCCTCGCTGAAGATCCAGCCGGCGCCGGCACGCGGACCGAAGGAGATGCGCACTTCGGTCGGCGTGGCCGAAAGAATGTCGCCGCGGCCATCGCCGTCGAAGTCGCCGCCGGCGAGCGCGACGGAGCCGGCCGGCAGGTACGCGCCGCCCTGGCTGGCGAAGATGCTCGTGCCGTCCATCAACCAGTAGTACAGCTCGCCCGATCCGCGGTGATGCCAGACCAGGTCGCTCTTGCCGTCGCCGTTGACGTCGGTGATGCCCGCGAGCGTCCACACGCCCGGCGGGCGCGCGGACACGACCTGCGCCACG
>NZ_SMRQ01000079.1 GCF_004359965.1 Cognatilysobacter segetis
GCTCGCCCGCGAGCTGCACGAGGAACTGGGCATCGAGGCGCGCATCGGCGCGCCGCTGATCCGCGTGCCGCAGCGTTACCCGGACAAGGACCTTGCCCTCGACGTGCGCCAGGTCGAGGCATGGCAGGGGCCCGCCCGCGGCCGCGAGGGCCAGGCCCTCGTCTGGGCGCCCGCCGACAAGCTCGCGCGTTACGACATGCCGCCGGCCGACCGGCCGGTCGTGGCGGCGCTGCTGCAACCCGCCACGTATGCGGTGACGCCGGCGCTCGACGACCTTCCGACCTGGCTCGGGCGCATCGATGCCGCGCTCGCGGCCGGCGTGCAGCGCATCCAGTTGCGCTCGCCGGGGCAGGGCGATGCCGCGCGCTGGCGTGCAGCGGTGGCGGACGCCGCCGCGCGCGCACGCGACGCCGGCGCCGAGGTGCTGGTGAATGCCGACGTCGAACTGGCGCGGACGCTGGGCATCGGCGTGCACCTGCGCGCCTCGCAGCTGGCCGAGCTCGCCGCGCGTCCGCTGCCGCCGGATCAGGCGGTCGCCGCGTCCTGCCACGGGCTCGAGGATCTGCTGGCGGCGGAGCGGCTGGGCTGCGACTTCACGGTGCTCGGCCACGTCGCCGACACGCCCTCGCATCCCGGGCGGCCGCCGCTCGGCTGGGAAGCGTTCGCCCGCTTGCGCGAATCGGTGTCGTTGCCGATCTACGCGATCGGCGGCGTCGGCCCGGACGACCTCGCGACCGCGCGCTTCCACGGCGCGCAGGGCATCGCTGGCATGCGCGCTTTCTTCCCCGCGTCCGCGTCCGCATGAGCGCGCGCCGATCGCCTTACGTCGTCGGGCTGACCGGCGGCATCGCGTCGGGGAAGTCGGAAGTCGCGCGGCATTTCGACGCGCTTGGCATCGGCGTGGTCGATGCCGACGTGCTGGCCCGCGAGGCCGTGGCCCCGGGCAGCGACGGCCTGGCCGCGGTGGTCGCGCATTTCGGCGCCGACGTGCTGATGCCCGACGGATCGCTGGACCGCGCCGCGCTGCGACGGCGCGTGTTCGAGCACCCCGACGCGCGCGCGGCGTTGGAAGCGATCGTCCACCCGCGCGTGCGTGCGGCGGTGGAAGCGGGCTGCCGCGCCGCCGGTTCGCCCTACGTCATCGCGGCGATCCCGTTGCTGGCGGAGGGCGGCGGACGCGCGGCCTACCCGTATTTCGATCGCATCCTCGTCGTCGACGCGCCGGTCGCCACGCAGCGCGAGCGGCTGGTCGCGCGCGACGGCATCGCGCCGGAACTGGCGGATCGGATGATCGCCGCGCAGGCGAGTCGCGAGCAGCGGCTCGCGATCGCGGACGATGTCATCGTCAACTCGGGTGGGCGTGAAGCACTGGGTCCGGCGGTGGCAGCGCTCGACGCGCGGTATCGCGCGCTGGCAGGTGCCCGGGTGGACGCGACTAGTTGAGCCCGGCGTAGCGCAGGTAGCCGTCGACGAGTTGCTCGCCCCAGAAGAACACGATCCAGCCGGCGACCGCGAGGTACGGGCCGAACGGAATCGGCGTCGCGCGATCGCGCCCCTTCACTGCCAGCCAGATGGACCCGACGACGGCGCCCACGACCGACGCGATCAGGATCGTCGGCAGGATGCCGCGCAGGCCGGTCCACGCGCCGATCGCGGCCAGCAGCTTGAAGTCGCCGTGCCCCATGCCTTCCTTGCCGGTGAGCTGCTTGAACAGCCACCAGACCGACCAGAGGCTCGCGTAGCCCACCGCGGCGCCGATGAGGGCCGGTTTGGCGGGCATGTACAGGTGGTCGGTCGCCGCGATAAGCCCGAGCCACATCAGCGGTAGCGTGAGCGCATCGGGCAACAGCTGCGTGCGCAGGTCGATGCCGGACATCGACACCAGGAACGCGGTGAACACCATCGCGCCGAAGCCCTGCCAGCCGAAGCCGAAGCGGGCCACGCAGGCCAGGAACAGCAGCATGGTCAGCAGCTCGACGAGCGGGTACTGCGGCGAGATCGGCGCCTTGCAGTGGCGGCACCTGCCGCGCAGCGCAAGCCAGCTGAACAGCGGAATGTTCTCGTACCAGCTCAGCACGTGCTTGCAGTGCGGGCAGTGCGACCGCTCCACCACGATGCCGGGCGGCGGCGGGTCGTAGACCTCGTCGAGGCCCAGCACGTCGCGCGAGTCCTTCTTCCACGACCACTCCAGCCGCGAGGGCAGCCGGAGGATAACCACGTTGAGGAAGCTGCCCACCAGCAGGCCGAGGCCTGCGGCGAGCGGATAGCCGAGTTGGGGGTTCTGGTCGAGGAAAGCCACCGGTCAGCCGACCACCGAGGCCAGCTTGAAGATCGGGAGGTACATGGCCACGACCATGCCACCGACCACCACGCCCAGGAACACCATGATCATCGGCTCCAGCAGGCTCGACAGCGCGTCGACCGCATTGTTGACCTCCTGCTCGTAGAACTCCGCGACCTTGAACAGCATCGCGTCGAGCGCGCCGGCTTCCTCGCCGATGGCCGTCATCTGGATGACCATGTGCGGGAACAGGTTGACCTGCTTCATCGACATGTTCACCGGGTAGCCGACCGCCACGTCATCGCGGATGCGGTGCACGGCCTGCTCGTAGACGATGTTGCCGGTGGCGCCCGCCACGATGCCCAGCGCTTCGACCAGCGGCACGCCTGCACGGAAGGTGACACCGAGCGTGCGCGCGAAGCGCGCGATCGACGAGTTGTGCATGATCTGGCCGATCACCGGCACCTTGAGCACGGTTCGGTCAAGGAAGTGCTGGAAAGCCACCGAGCGCTTCTTCGCGGCGATGAACGCCATCACTGCGGCGACCACGAAAAGCAGAAGCAGCCACCACCAAGAGACCATGAAGCGGCTCAGATTCACCACCATCTGGGTGAACGCCGGCAGGTCCGCGCCGAAGCTCTTGAACACCTCCTCGAACTGCGGAACCACGAACACCAGCAGGATCGAGCTGACCAGCAGCGCCACCGCGACCACCATGGTCGGGTAGAACATGGCCTTCTTGATCTTGCCCTTCAGCGCCTCGAGGTTTTCCTTGTAGGTGGCAATGGTGTCGAGCACCGTCTCCAGCACACCCGCGGTCTCGCCGGCGCGTACCAGGTTCTGGTACAGCTCGTCGAAGTAGACGGGATGCTTCGTCAGTGCCTCGGAGAACGACATGCCGCCCTGGATGTCGGCGCGGATCGTATTCACCAGCGCCTGCATCTTGGGATTCTTGTTGCCGTTGGCGATGATCTCCAGCGCGCCCACGATCGGCACGCCGGACTTCATCATCGTCGCGATCTGGCGACTGAACACCGCGATGTCGCCCGCCTTGATCGCCTTGCCGGAACCACCGAAGAGCGGCTTCTTCTTCGGCTGCACCTTCTCCGGCGTGATGCCCTGCCGGCGCAGCTCGGCCTTGACCAGATTGATGCTCTTGGCGGACTGCTCGCCCTTCATCACGACGCCGCGCTTGTCCTTGCCGACCCAGGTGAAGGTCTGCAGGTCGTCCGTGCGGGTGGCGGTCTTGACTGCGTTTCGACTCGCGGACATGGCTTAGTCCTTGGTGACGCGGTTGATTTCGGCGAGGCTGGTGACCCCGTTCCTTGCCTTCAGCAGGGCCGACTGGCGGAGGTCGCGGATGCCCGAGCGCTGCGCGGCTTCCGCGATCTGCATCGCATTGCCGCCTGCCAGGATGATGGCCTGGATCTGCTCGCTCATCGGCATGACCTGGTAGATGCCGGTGCGGCCCTTGTAGCCCTCGGTGCAGTCGGGGCATCCCACCGGCTCGAACAGCGTGATGCCGGCGGCGATGTCCTCCTGCGTGAAGCCTTCCGACAGCAACGCGTGCTCCGGCAGCTGCACGGGGCGCTTGCAGTCGTGGAGTCGACGGGCAAGACGCTGCGCGATGATCAGCGTGACCGACGACGTGATGTTGTAGGGCGCGATGCCCATGTTCATCAGTCGCGCGACGGTCTGCGGCGCGTCGTTGGTATGCAGCGTCGACAGCACCATGTGGCCGGTCTGCGCCGCCTTGACGCCGATCTCGGCGGTCTCGAGGTCGCGGATTTCGCCGACCATGATCACGTCCGGATCCTGTCGCAGGAAGCTGCGCAGCGCGGCGGCGAAGGTCATGCCGCGCTTGACGTTCATCTGCACCTGGTTGATGCCCGGCACGCGGATTTCGACCGGGTCCTCGACGGTGGAGATGTTGCGCGCGTCCTCGTTGAGGATGTTGAGCGCGGTGTACAGCGACACCGTCTTGCCCGAGCCGGTCGGGCCCGTGACGAGCACCATGCCGTAGGGCTTGGCGATGGCATCCAGGAAGAGCTTCTTCTGGTCTTCCTCGTAGCCGAGCTTGTCGATGCCCAGCTTGGCCGCGCTGCCATCGAGGATACGCAGCACCACCTTCTCGCCGAAAAGCGTGGGCAGCGTGCTGACGCGGAAGTCGATCTGCTTGGTCTTGGACAGGTTGAGCTTGATGCGCCCGTCCTGTGGCACGCGCTTCTCGGCGATGTCCAGCTGCGCCATCACCTTCAGGCGTGCCGCGATGCGCGTGTTGAGCTGGACCGGTGCCTTCGCGACCTGCGTGAGGATGCCGTCGATGCGCATGCGCACCCGGTAGTCGGTCTCGTAGGGCTCGAAGTGGATGTCGGAGGCGCCGCGGCGGATCGCGTCCACCAGCACCTTGTTGACGAAGCGCACGACGGGCGTGTCGTCGCCCTTGGCGTCGACGCCGGTATCGCCGGAGCCGGCAAGGTCGTCGTCCTTGCCGACTTCGAGGTTCTCGAAGCCCTCGTCGTCGCCCGTGTCGCTCAATGCATCGGACGACTCGAGCCAGCGGTCCAGGCAGCGCGTGATGGTGTCGGCGTCCACCAGGATCGCCTCGACGGCGAGGTTGGTCTGGAACTTGATCTCGTCGAGGGCATGCGCATTCGTGGGGTCGGTGACGCCTACGAACAGGCGGTTGCCGCGCTTGTACAGCGGCAGCACGCCGTGCTTGCGCAGCAGCTCCTCGTTGACCAGCTTGATCGCCGCCTGTGCCGGATCGAAGGCGCCGGCATCCAGCAGCGGCATGCCGAACTCGACCGAGTTGGCCGCGGCCATGCTGGCGGCGGACACCAGCCGGCGCTCGGCCAGGTAGTTGGCGAGCGGCTTCTTCTCGGCCGTGGCGGCGGACATGGCTTCGCGGGCGACGCCCTCGTCGAGGGCCCCGTCGATGACGAGCCGGCGAGCGATCCCCGTGATCCCGACCAGGTTGGCCGTGGCAATGGCATTCATAGGTACAGAACCTGATTCCCCGTCAGGACTGTACTCCAACTCGCTGGCCGGGGTAGAGCGACCCAGACCACAAAAATCCCTATCGTGGTTAGGGATTTAGCTTGCGGCCGTCGGTTGCCGGCCAGGCGGCTGGACCGTCAGGTGCCTCGCGCCGGACGATGCGCGGGTCACTCGGTTTCGCAGGGCGTGGTCGACCACTCGCACGTGATCGACGTGGACGCGCTATCGCGGGCAACAAAGACAGCGGTGCCCGTGAGGTCGTTCCCGGTGGCCGGATCAAGGTTGCTGCCCGACGCGCACGCGCTCGGCGCGAACCCGGGGAGGGGGGAAATCTCGGCCAGCACCGCCGCCGCCCGCATCTTTACGTAGCTCGAACCCTCGGCCATGCAGGCGGAGACCCGGGCCTTGTCCGCGTACGTGCGGTACATCGGGAGCGCGATGCTCGCCAGCACGGCGATGATCGCGACGACGATCATCAATTCGATCAGGGTGAAGCCACGGCTGACGCGGGACATGGGCGGCACTCGGGAGGTCGTCGTGAAATTGAAGGCAAGGTTCACGCCAGTGTGACGTAACGCACGGAATTGCGGTGTGCCTGTTTCGCGACCGGCGAGCGCGCCTCTTGGCGCTCGACAGGGTTCGAGACCAGCGAACCCTGGGGCTTCGTCGAAGCGAGCTGGATCCGGATGTGTTCGGCGGCCCGTGCGGTAGCGCATCGCGGCGTGCCGCGATCCGATCCGGCAGCCAGGCCTTCAAGACCCAAAAAAAGCACCCCGCTTTCGCGGGGTGCCGGGAGTGTCGCGTGCCTCG
>NZ_SMRQ01000080.1 GCF_004359965.1 Cognatilysobacter segetis
CGCGCCGACGCCTGGGCGCGCGGTGACGTGCAGGCGCTGGGCGCGCTGCCGAATCCCGACCTCGGCGACGTCTGCGAGCGCGCGATGCTCGGCGGCGCGTTCGCCGCCAAGTACGGCATGGACTCGCTGGAGTCGCAGGCGCGCGCCAAGTGGATCGCGGAGGCGGAATCGAGCCTTGCCCGGCATCGCACGACGTTCGCGATCCTGCCGATGAACGACGTGCTGTCGCGCAGCGGGCTGGTGGCCGCGCTGGCGTCGAAGGGTTACGTGGTCGAGGCCCCCGGCGAGGCCGCAGCGAACGGGGACCACATCGCGCCGTAGCCGCACGCGCGCGACTGCTCCGATCTCGCGGCGTCGCGCGCCGCGAGGCGTGTCGTCAGACCGCGGCGGCGCGCGGCGGAGAGCGCAGCTGCGGCCACCGCGCGAGCACCGACGCGCGGATGCCCGCGACGTCCAGGCCCGCCTCGGCCAGCAGCTGTTCGCGACTGGCATGGTGCTGGAATTCGTCGGGCAGGCCGAGGTGAAGTACGGGCAGCACGATGCCCTCGGCGGCGAGGAGCTCGGCGACGCCGGCACCGGCACCGCCGGCGACGACGTTGTCCTCAAGGGTGACGAAACCCTCGTGCGTGCGCGCCAGCTCGAGGATGAGCTCGCGGTCGAGCGGCTTCACGAAGCGCATGTTGGCGACGGTGAGTCCGAGCTCGTCGCCGACGACCTGCGCGGCCGGCACGATCGCACCGAACGCGAGCAGGGCGATGCGCGCGCCGCGGCGACGGATCTCACCGCGGCCGATCCGCAGCGTGTCGAGCGTGGGCTCGACGGCGACGCCGGGACCGGTGCCGCGCGGATACCGCACGGCGGCCGGGCCGTCGAAGTAATGGCCCGTCGAGAGCATCCTGCGACACTCGTCCTCGTCGGCCGGCGCCATCACCACCATGTTGGGCACGCAGCGCAGGAACGACAGGTCGAGGTTGCCGGCATGCGTCGCGCCATCGGGCCCGACCACGCCGCCGCGATCGATCGCGAACAGCACGTCGAGGTTCTGGATCGCGACGTCGTGCACGAGCTGGTCGTAGCCGCGCTGCAGGAACGTCGAGTAGATCGCGCAGACGGGCTTCGCGCCCTCGCAGGCCATGCCGGCGGCCAGCGTCACCGCATGCTGCTCGGCGATCGCGACGTCGAAATAGCGATCCCGGTATTCGCGGCTGAAGCGCACGAGCCCGGAGCCTTCGCGCATCGCCGGCGTGATGCCCATGACCCGCGGATCGGCGGCCGCCATGTCGCACAGCCAGTCGCCGAATACCTCGGTGTAGGTGGGCTTCTTGACGCCACCCTTGGCCACCATGCCCTTGGCGGGATCGAAGGGCGATACCGCGTGGTAGCCGATCTGGTCGCCCTCGGCGAGCTCGTAACCCTTGCCCTTGGTGGTGACGATGTGCAGCAGCTGCGGGCCCTTGAGGCCCTTCAGCGTCTTCATCGTCGACACGAGCGCGTCCATGTCGTGGCCGTCGATCGGGCCCGTGTAGTGGAAGCCGAGTTCCTCGAACAGCGTGGACGGCACGAACATGCCCTTCCAGTGCTCTTCCCAGCGCCGCACGAAGCGCGCCGGCCCCTTGTTCTTGTCGCCGAGCAGCTTCTTGCCGCCCTCGCGCAGGGCGTTCAGCGCGCGGCTGCCGGACAGGCGGCCCAGCATCTTGGTCAGCGCGCCGACGTTCTCGCTGATCGACATCTGGTTGTCGTTGAGGATCACCAGCAGGTTCGGCTCGGGCTCCATGCCGCCGGCATGGTTGAGCGCCTCGAAGGCCATGCCCGCGGTCATCGCGCCGTCGCCGATCACGGCGACCACCTTGCGGTCGTCGCCACGCGCCTGCAGCGCGATCGCCATGCCGAGCGCGGCGGAGATGGACGTCGAGCTGTGGCCGACGCCGAACGTGTCGTACTCGGACTCGTCGCGCTTGGGGAACGGCGCGACGCCGTCCTTCTGCTTGACCGTCGCGATCGTGTCGCGGCGGCCGGTCAGGATCTTGTGCGGATAGGTCTGGTGGCCGACGTCCCACACCAGCCGGTCGTTGGGCGTGTCGAACAGCCAGTGCAGTGCGACCGTCAGTTCGATGACGCCGAGGCCGGCGCCGAAATGCCCGCCGACCAGCGCCACCTGCTCGATGAGGTAGGCGCGCAGCTCATCGGCGACCGCCTGCAACTCGCTCTCGTCGAACGTGCGCAGGTCGGCCGGGACGGCGATGCGGGAAAGGCGCGGATAACGCTGCGGGTCGATCATCGGAGCAGCCGGAAAAGCGAACCCCGTATTGTCCCGCCGCGGGGACGCGAGCGGCAAGTTTCGATCAGCGGCCGCGCAGCCGCCCGAAGAGCCCGCCCGGCTTGCTGCTATCCGGCTCGGGTTCGGGTTCGCGATACGGCTCGGCGAAGCCGGTCGCCAGCGACGCGTTCACGAAGTCGGCGACGTCCGCTTCCGGCACGCTGCTGGCTTCCGCGATCTCGGCGACGGTGGCCGGGCCCTTCATCATCGCCGTCGCGATGCGGAAGTGCTTCGGGAACTCGCGCTCGGTCTGCGGCCACTTGCTGAGCTTGAAGCGCTCGCCGGCGCCGTAACCGCCCTCCAGGCGGCCCTGGCCGGCCAGCAACGCGCCGAACCAGATCAGTCGTGCCAGCGGCTGGGGCGCGCCGAGCGCCGCCGTCTGCGCGCTCCAGACGTCCGCGGACACGGGCTCGAAGTCGGCCAGCGTGCTCTCGCGATCGAACAGCGGGGCCGTCGCCTTCAGCGCGGCCGGGCCGAAATACTGGCGTTCGTCCGCATCGATCAGCACGGAGGTCGAGGCATCGCCGAAGCGGACGCGGCCCCGCACGCGGCCCGAGGCCAGCCATTCGGCCAGCGTGCGCGGCTCGACCGAGCGGACGGGCGCCGGCGCCTCCGCAGGCGCTGCCGACGCTGCAGGTGCTACGGGCGCTGCAGGCGCTGCAGGCGCCGGTTCGATACTGGGCGCAGCAGGCAGCACCTGGCCCACCGCGACGCTCGGCGGCTCGTCGGCGATGGCAGCCGGTTCGGTGATCGCTTCGGGATTGGCGGGCAGCTCGTCGGCCGGGGAGGGCAGCGGGCGCTCCTCTGGCAACAGGTCCATCGGTTCGGGCGACGGCGTCATGCCCGACGGGCGCGACGGCGGGACGCTTGGTTCGGCAGCGGCGGCAGGCACGGCAGCCGGCGTCGGTGCGGGCGCCGCGGCCGGGATCCCCGCGGCGTCGCGGATGTCGCGGAGCAGGGTCGCCAGCTCGTCCTTGCCGACCGGACGACCCAGGCGGTAGGGCGTCTGCGTGCGCGGCGCGGCCGTCAGGCCGACCACGTGCTTGCCGGCCGCGTGCAGCCGCAGCCAGCTCATCGGCCCGTACATGCTGTCCATGTCGACGACGACGTAGTCCGCATGCGTGTCGGGCACCAGCTGCCAGCCGCCACCGGAGGCGGGCAGGGCCTGTTCGAACGCGTGCCGGAGCTCGCTCTCGGTCGACGCGTCCATGCCGGTGAAGCCGAGGGTCAGTGCGGCCATTGCGTCTCTGCCTGGTGGATGGGCCGAGTGTTGCGAATGGGTCCGGCGCCGTCAACGCGCGAGGCACGTCGCGGCAGGGTGGGACGGCCGTCGCATCCCGGAATCGTGAACAGGCACCCAGTCCGGCTCAGGCGGCAGGTCGGCGCGCGCGCTTGGGCAGGTGCGCCTTCAGGAATTCCATCTGGTCCGCGAGGATGTGGCGGTTCGAGAGGATGAGATGCTCGATCCAGCTCGGCCGGTACGGCACGGCGAGCAGCGGCATCGCCGCCTGGTGCGGGGTCCGGTTGCGTTTGCGCGAATTGCAGGGGAAGCAGGCGGCGACCACGTTCTCCCAGATGTCGCGACCGCCCTTGGACAGCGGCACCACGTGGTCGCGGGTGAGCTGGCTGCGCGGGAACACGTCGCCGCAGTACAGGCAGAGGTGCGAATCGCGGGCGAACAGCGCGGGGTTGGTGAGCGCCGGCGTCGGATTGAGCGCGTGCGCACGCGCGCGGCCGCGGGTCGCGACGATCGGATGCAGCTCGATCAGGCTGCGCTCGCCCGTGGTGCGCGCCAGGCCGCCGTGCACCCGCAGGCAGGGTTCGCCGAGCGTCCACGCCACCGCGTCGCGCGCGTACAGGCAGGTGGCTTCCTGCCAATGCAGCCAGTCGAGCACGTGGCCGTGCGCATCGAGGGACAGCAGGCGCACGCCGTCGAGCGGGAAGCCGCCCGGCGGGGGCGAGAGCGGCTCGGCCGACCACACGGGGTCGTGCTGGACCAGTCGCAGGCGGGCATGTGGATGCGCCATGCCCCGAGCTTATAACGGCCGGGTGACGGATGCGCGTCCGTCGCCGCCTGAATCGCGACCGTTCAGCGACCCGCGTCGAACGCCTCGGCGTCCAGTGTCATCAGCGACGTCGCACCGCTGCGGATCGCGGCGGCATGCGCGAGCGTGCGCGGCAGGATCCGCTCGAAGTAGAAGCGGCCCGTGGCGCGCTTCGCGTCGGCGAAAGCGGGCGGCACCGACACGCCGCGCACGGCTTCCACGCTGCGCGCCCACCAGTACGCCAGGCACACGTAGCCCGAGAACATCAGGTAGTCGTAGGACGCAGCGCCGAGCTCGTCCGCGTCCTCGCCGCTGCGCTGCGCGATCTCGACGCTGAGCGCCTGCCATTGCGTAGCGAGGTCGGCCAGCGCGGTGCGATAGCCGTCGAGCTCGGCGTCGCCGCCGGCCGCGTCGGCGAACGCACGGATGCGCGCGAGCATCGCCTTCAGCCCCGCGCCCTTGAGCTGCATGACCTTGCGACCGAGCAGGTCGAGCGCCTGGATGCCGGTGGTGCCTTCGTACAACGTGGTGATGCGCGCATCGCGCGCGAGCTGCTCCATGCCGTGCTCGTGGATGTAGCCGTGGCCGCCGAAGCATTGCAGTGCGTCGTAGGTGACCTCGATGCTCCATTCGGTGAGGCAGGCCTTCACGATCGGCGTGAGGAAACCGACGAGCGCTTCCGCTTCGGCACGTTCCGCCTCGTCGGTGCCATGCGTGAAACGGTCGTACTGCAGCGCGGCGTCGTAGGCGAGCGCACGGCCGCCCTCGACCAGCGCCTTGCAGGTCAGCAACATACGGCGCACGTCGGGGTGGACGATGATCGGATCGGCCGGCTTGTCCGGGAATTTCGCGCCGGTCGCCGAGCGCATCTGCAGGCGCTCCTTCGAATACACGAGCGCGTTCTGGAACGCGCGATCGGACAACCCGAGGCCCTGCAGGCCGACGGCGAGGCGTGCGGTGTTCATCATCACGAACATCGCCATCAGGCCCTTGTGCGGTTCGCCGACGAGATAGCCCTCGGCGCCGTCGAAGTTCATCACGCACGTGGCCGAGCCGTGGATGCCCATCTTGTGTTCGAGGCTGCCGCAGCGAAGCGTGTTGCGCTCGCCGATCGAGCCATCCCGCGCGACGCGGAACTTCGGTGCGACGAACAGCGAGATGCCGCGGCTGCCGGCCGGTGCGTCGGGCAGTTTCGCGAGGACGAGATGGACGATGTTGTCCGTCATGTCGTGCTCGCCGGCAGTGATGAAGATCTTCGTGCCGGAGATCGCGTAGGTGCCGTCGTCGCGCGGTTCCGCGCGCGTGCGCAGCAGGCCGAGGTCGCTGCCGCAGTGCGGCTCGGTGAGGCACATCGTGCCCGTCCAGCGACCTTCGACCAGCGGCTTCAGGAAGACCTCGCGCTGCCACTCGGTGCCGTACACCGAAAGCGCTTCCACCGCGCCGTTCGACAGCAGCGGGAAGTTGCCCCAGGCGAGGTTCGCGGCGTCGACCATTTCCTTGATCGGGAAACCGACCAGGTGCGGCAGGCCCTGGCCGCCGTGCTCGGTCGCGGTGACGAGGCCGGTCCAGCCGCCGTCGACGTACTGCGCGTACGCCTCCTTGAAACCGGGCGGCGTGCGGACGTCACCGGTCGCAACGTCGAGGGTGCAACCGGTTTCGTCGCCGACGCGATTGAGCGGCGCGAGCACCTGCGTCGCGAAGCGGGCGCCTTCCTCGAGCACGGCGTCGATGACGTCGCGCGTGGCGTCGGCATGGCCCAGGCGCGCGAATTCGCGTTCGGCCTGCAGCAGGTCGAACAGCACGAAGCGCATGTCGGCGAGCGGGGCGTCGTAACGGCTCATGGAACCTCCAGGTCAGCGAAGGACGCCGGGCAGGCCGGGCGCCGGGCTCAGCGAGCTGCGGTGCTCGACGGCGAAGGTCTTCTGCGACTTCTTCTCCGGCGTGGCGACGATCTCGCCCTGGAGCTGGTAATCGATGCCGTGGCTGCCGGCCAGCGCGTCCGCGACCGCCAGCTTCGAGGCCGTCGCCGGCTGCAGCCGCAGGTTGATGACGTCCGCCGATTCCGGACCGATGTCGAGCGCTGGGGTCGCGATGACGTCGCCCGCCGCGGCGCCCGCCGCGACGAGCGCGAGGCGCACGCGGTCGAACCGCATCGGGATCGAGCTGTAGTTCTGCAGGCGCAGCTGCAGGTCCCAGCCGCCGTCGGCGCGCACCGTGATCTGCTGCAATTGCGCGGCGGGTTCGGAGACGCGGCGCGCGGGGCCACTCGCGCAGGCGCCCAGCAGCGTGGCGGCGGCGAGGACGAGGAACGTGCGGAACGGACTGCGCATCGACGGCTCCGGTCGGGGATCGCCATGAGCATACCGGTCCGCACGGTGCGGGCGTCGACGGGGCGTGCAGGCGTCCCGCGGCGCGGCGGCGATACTCGCCGGCGATGACGGAGCCGACGATGCAGCGATCGAACCTCAGGCGCATTCCGCACGCGGTCTGGGCGCTCGGCTGGGTGAGCCTCTTCATGGACTTCGGCTCCGAGATGGTGCATTCGCTGCTGCCCCTGCTGCTCGCCGGTCCGCTCGGCGCGAGCGCGCTGGCCATCGGCCTGATCGAGGGCGCGGCCGAGGGCCTGGTGCTGGTCACCAAGCTGTTCTCCGGCTATGCGAGCGATGCGCTGGGCCGCCGCAAGCCGATCGTCGTGCTGGGCTATGCGCTGGCCGCGCTGACCAAGCCGGTGTTCCCGATGGCCGGCTCGGTCGGCGCCGTGCTGACGGCGCGGCTGGTCGACCGCTTCGGCAAGGGCATCCGCGGGGCGCCACGCGACGCGCTGATGAGCGACGTCGTGCCGCCGGACCTGCGCGGTGCGAGCTTCGGGCTGCGGCAGTCGATGGACACCGTGGGCGCGGTGATCGGGCCACTGGCGGCGATCGGATTGATGCTGGCGTTCCAGGACGACATCCGCCACGTGCTGTGGTTCGCGGCGATCCCGAGCCTGGTGTCGGTGGCGATCCTCGTCCGCTTCGTGCGCGAGCCCGAACGCGCGGGCGACCGCGTGGCGCGCGCGCGCCTTCCCATCACGCGCGACGGCCTGCGCGCGCTCGGCGGCGGCTACTGGCGCGTCGTGGTGATCGGCACGCTGCTGTCCCTCGCGCGCTTCAGCGAGGCGTTCCTGATCCTGCGTGCGGACCAGCTCGGGCTCGCGAAGGCGTATGCACCGCTCGTGCTGGTGGTGATGAGCCTGGTCTACACGGTGAGCTCGTACCCGGCCGGCGTGCTGAGCGATCGCCTCGGGCGCCGCGGCGTGCTGGTGGCCGGCCTCGCGGTGCTGGTGGCGGCGGACCTCGTGCTGGCCGGCGCGCATACCGCGACTGCCGCGCTGGTCGGCGCCGCGGTGTGGGGCCTGCACATGGGGCTGACCCAGGGCGTTCTCGGCGCCTTCGTGGCCGACCACGCGCCGGGCGATTTCCGCGGCACCGCCTTCGGCGTCTTCAGCCTCGCATCGGGGATCGCGCTGCTGGTGGCGAGCGGCCTGGCCGGTGCGCTCTGGGACGTCTGGGGCGCGCCGACTACGTTCCTCGCCGGGGCCGGCTTCGCGGCATTGTGCGGCGTGGCGTCGTTCGCGTTGCCGCGCCCGGCGGCACGCTAGTCGAGCAGGCCCTTGCGCAGCGCGTAGCGCACCAGTTCCGCGGTGTTGCGCACGCCGGTCTTGTCGAGCACGCGGGCACGATGGTTCTCCGCGGTCTTCGCGCTGATGTCGAGCTTGCGCGCGATTTCCTTGGTGGTGTGGCCCTCGGCGATCAGATGGAACACCTCGCGCTCGCGCGCCGTCAGGCGCCCGTAGGGATCGTCGTGCGTGCGCTCGGGGTGCTGCAATTGCTGCGCGATGGCGCGGGCCGCCTGCGGCCCGAAGTGGCCGCGCCCGGCATGCAGGTTGCGCACCGCGACCAGCAGCTCGGCGGACGCGCTGTCCTTGACCAGATAGCCCGATGCCCCCGCGCGCACGGCCTGCAGCACGTACTCGTCCTCCTGGTGCATCGTCAGCACCAGCACCCGCGTTTCGGGGACCGCATCGCGGAGCCGGCGGACGACCTCGATGCCGCCGAGGCGCGGCATCGACAGGTCGGCGACCACCACGTCCGGGCGCACCGCCACCGCCTTTTCGATCGTCTCGATGCCGTCGGCGGCCTGCGCGACGACCTGCACGTCGCCCTCCGATTGCAGCAGGCCCACGAGGCTCTCGCGCACCAGCGTGTGGTCGTCGGCGATGAGGATGCGGATCGGCATACCGCCACCCTGCGGCGCGCCGGCCGCCGGCGTCAAGGCGGCTAGAGGCCGTCGACCGGCACCACCGCTCGTAAGCGCGTGCCGTGGCCGGGCGCGGAATGCACTTCGAGCCGTCCCTGGAACAACCGGAGCCGTTCGCGCATCCCCGACAGGCCGCTGCCGCCGGGCTGCAGCGCGGGATCGAAGCCGACGCCGTCGTCCACGACCTGCAACTGCAGCTGGCCGTCGCGCTCGACGACGCGCAGCAGCACGCTGCGCGCCTGCGCGTGCTTGGCGATGTTGTTGAGCGCTTCCTGCGCGATGCGGAACAGCAGCGTCTGGCGCTCGCCGTCGATGGGCGGCAGCGGCTCGATCTCGACCGCGATCGCGATGCCGGCGGACTCCCCGATGCTGCGGCCGAGCCAGCGCAGCGCGGGCTCGAGCCCGAGGTCGTCGAGGATCGTCGGACGCAGCAGGCGCGACAGCTCGCGCGTGTCCTCCAGGGTGTCGGCGCACAGCGCCACCGCGGCGTCGAGCGCATCGCGCAGCGCGGCGTCCACGCCGTCGGCATCGCGCAGCCCCGCGAGCCGATGTTTGAGTGCGGTGAGGTTCTGGCCGATGCCGTCGTGCAGGTCGCGCGCCAGCCGCCGGCGCTCGTCTTCCTGCACGCGCAGCACGGAGCGGCCGAGCCGGCGGAATTCGCGCTCGTTCGCCTCCAGGCGCTCGAGCAGCCGCGTGTAGCGGTCGGGATCGGACGGGTTCATGGCGTCGGATCCGAAGCGGGGCGGCCGCGACTCGCCGAGGGCAACCGCGCGGCGAAACGCGTGGACGCCTCACGCGCCGCAGCTTCGGCCTCGCGCGCGCCGGGCTCGTCGCCGTCGAGGCGATGCGCCTGTGCCGCCTGTGCATGGATGGACGCCGCGACGCGGCTGGCGTTGTCGCGCAGCCACGGCGCGGCTTCGAGGTAGAGCCGCAGCACGGTTGTGCCGTCGCGCGCGGCGAGGGCACGTGCCATCGCGACGTCGATCCAGTCGAGCCGCAGCGCGGCATTGCCGAGCGACGCGGTTGGGGCATCCAGCGTGGCGACGTCGCGGCCGGCGAGCCGCGCCTGCAACAGGTCGAGTTCGAGTTGCAGCGCGCGCACGCCCGACGCCTGCGCCTGCGGCAGCGCGGCGCGCAGGGCCACCAGCGCGCCGCGCGTATCGCCGCGCGACTGCGCGGTGCGCGCCGCGAGGCGGCCGGCGATCGCGCGCTGTTCGGTGGACGCCTGCGCGAGGTCGGCGCGCAACGCATCGAGCTCGCGTTGCGCCGATGCGGCATCGCCTGCATCGAGCGCTGCCTCGATGCCGATCAACCTTGCATCGACCGACCCGCGCAGGTCGTCGCGCTCGTCGAACAGCTGTCGCGCCCGCGCGGCGTTGTCGACCGCGGTCGTGACGTCGCCGCGTGTGAGCGCTACCTCGGCGAGGTTGCGGTAGGCCACGGCGGCTTCCTCGGCCATCTGCAGCTTGCGTGCCTGCGCCAGCGCCGCCTGCTGCGATCGCGTTGCCTCGCTCCAGCGCCCCCGCGCGGCCTGCAGCAGCCCGAGGTTTTCGCGCGTGCGGATGTCGCCGGTCTCGTCGCCGAGGCGGCGATAGGCGTCCGCTGCGCGCTGCCAGTAGGTCTGCGCATCGTCGTACGCGCCCAGCTGGTAATGCGCGAAGCCGATGTCGTTGAGCGCCTGCGCCACGCCGTGCGGA
>NZ_SMRQ01000081.1 GCF_004359965.1 Cognatilysobacter segetis
CGCGCGCGCAGCAGCACCACGAGGTGGTAGAGCAGATCCGCGGCCTCGCCGAGCAGCGCCGGCTCGTCCTGCGCGACCGCCGCCAGCGCGGTCTCGACGCCCTCCTCGCCCACCTTCTGCGCGATGCGGCGCACGCCGGCATCGAACAGCTTCGTCGTGTAGCTGCCGGCGGGCCGCTCCGCCTCGCGACGCGCGACGAGCGCATCGAGGCCGGCCAGGAAGTCGCCCGGCGCATCCGGGAAGCAGCTCTCGCGCTCGAGGTGGCAGGTCGGCCCGCGCGGCCGCGCGAGCACCAGCACGGTATCGCCGTCGCAGTCGAGCCGCAGATCGACGACGTCGAGCACGTTGCCGCTGGTCTCGCCCTTGGTCCAGCGGCGCTGCCGCGAGCGGCTGTAGAACGTCGCCTGGCGGGTGGCCAGCGTGTGCGCGAGCGCATCGGCGTCCATGTAGCCCAGCATCAGCACGCGCAGCGTGTCGGCGTCCTGCACCACGGCGGCGAGCAGGCCGTCCTGCTTGGCCCAGTCGATGGCCGCCGCATCGAACACGATCGGATCAGTCACGGCGAACCTCGATGCCGGCTTCGCGCAGTTGCTGCTTGAGTGCGGGGATGCGCACCTCTCCCGAATGGAAGACGCTCGCGGCCAATGCGCCGTCGACGTCGGCCTTCGCGAAGACGTCGACGAAGTGCGCGGCTTCGCCCGCACCGCCTGATGCAACGAGCGGCACGGCGCAGAGGGCCCGGGCGGCCGCGAGTTGTTCGAGGTCATAGCCCGCGCGCACGCCGTCGCTGCCCATGCAGTTGAGCACGATCTCGCCGGCGCCGCGGTCCTGCGCCTCCGCGATCCAGTCCAGCGTTCGCCGCGCCAGCGCCCGCGTGCGGGCCGGGTCGCCCGTGTACTGGCGCACGCGCCATTCACCGTCCTCGTCGCGCAGGCTGTCGATGCCGACGACCACGCACTGCACGCCGAAGGCATCAGCGAGCTCGTCGATGAGCGCCGGGCGGTCGAGTGCCGGCGTGTTGACGGAGATCTTGTCGGCACCGGCATGCAGGATCGTGCGCGCATCCTCCACCGTGCGGATGCCGCCGGCCACGCAGAACGGGATGTCGATGAGCCGCGCGACGCGTTCGACCCAGCCACGGTCGACGCTGCGTCCCTCCGGGCTCGCGGTGATGTCGTAGAACACGAGTTCGTCGGCGCCCTCGTCGCGATAACGCAGCGCGAGCTCGACGATGTCGCCCATGTCGACGTGATCGCGGAAGCGCACGCCCTTGACCACGCGGCCGTCGCGGACGTCCAGGCACGGGATGATGCGACGGCTCAGCACGCGGCGGCCTCCACGCGGGCCAGCGCCTCGGCGAAGGTGAAGCGGCCTTCCAGCAGGGCCTTGCCCAGCACGACACCGGCGCATCCAGCCTCGCGCGCGGCGTCGATGTCGGCGAGGCTGCTCACCCCGCCCGACGCTTGCAACGCCACGCGCGGCGAATGCGCGAGGACCTCGCGATAGAGCGCGATGTTGGGGCCGCCGAGCATGCCGTCGCGCCCGATGTCGGTGCACAGCAGGTGGCGCAGGCCGGTGCCGAGGTAGAGCGAGAGCAGGAACGGCAGCGACGTGCCTTCGTTGCGCGTCCAGCCGGCGGTCGGCAGGCGCCACTCGCCCTCGACCTCGCGCGTATCCAGCGCGACGGTGATGCGGTCGCTACCGTATTTCTCGATCCAGCCTGCGACTGTCGACGGCTCTCGCACCGCGAGCGAGCCGACGACCACGCGATCCGCGCCCACGTCGAACAGGCGCAGCAGGTCGTCCTCGCTGCGCACGCCGCCGCCGGTCTGTACGCGGAGCGCGGTCTCCGCCTTGATGCCGCGCAGCAACATTGCGATCGAGTAGCCGCCGTCGCGCGCGGCGTCGAGATCCACGAGGTGCAGCCAGCGCGCGCCGTCGCCGGCGTAACGCGACGCGGCCGCCAGCGGGTCGTCGGCATAGCGCGTTTCCTGCGCATAGTCGCCCTGCTTCAGGCGCACGACCCGGCCTTCGCGCACGTCGATCGCGGGATAAAGGGTGAACTCGCTCATGCCGGTACCTTCAGGAAGTTCTCGAGCAGACGCGCGCCCACCGCCGCGGAACGCTCGGGATGGAACTGCGCACCCATGCGGTTGCCGCGACGCACGACCGCCGCGAAGCCCGCGCCGTGCGTGCACGCAGCGAGCGTGTCGTCGGTGACGGGCGCCGCATAGCTGTGGACGAAGTACGCGCTGGCGCCGCTGTCGATACCGGCGAGCAGCGCGTCGTCGCGCAGGGTTTCGAGCGAGTTCCAGCCCATGTGCGGCACGCGTAAGGCCGGCGACGGCGTTAGCTTGCGCACCCGTCCGGGCAGCAGCCCGAGCGTTTCCACGGCGCCCTCCTCCGACGACTCGAACAGCAGCTGCATGCCGAGGCAGACGCCGAGCAGCGGCTGACGCAGTGCGCGCACGCAGTCGACGAGGCCGAGTTCGCGCAGGCGTGCCATGCCCGCGGCCGCGGCGCCCACGCCGGGCAGCACGACGCGGTCGGCCGACGCGATCTCGCTCGCATCGGCGCTGAAGCGCACCGTCGCGCCCAGCCGCTCGAACGCGTAGCGCACCGAGCCGATGTTCGCGCCGCCGGCGTCGATCAGCACCACGTCCATCAGAGCACGCCCTTGGTCGACGGCAGCTCGCGGCCTTCACGCGCGATGGCCTGCCGGAGCGCGCGCGCGACCGCCTTGAAGCAGGCCTCGACCTTGTGGTGGTCGTTCTCGCCGCGCACGGTGAGGTGCAGGTTGAGGCCCGCGGTTTCGCAGAGCGAGCGGAACACGTGCGGCACGAGTTCGGTGGGAAGGTCACCCACACGCTCGCGGCGGAAGTCGCCGTCGAACACGAAGTACGGACGGCCCGAAAAGTCGAGCGCCGCGCTCGCGATCGCCTCGTCCATCGGCAGCGTAAACGTCACGCCGGGTGCGGGACCGTCGGAACCGTAGCGGCCGATCCCGCGCTTGTCGCCGAGTGCCTCGCGCAGCGCCTGCCCGAGCGCCAGCGCCGAGTCCTCGACGGTGTGGTGCTCGTCGATGTGCAGGTCGCCGACGCAGTCGAGCGAGAGCGCGAAGCCGCCGTGCTTGCCGATCTGCTCCAGCATGTGGTCGTAGAAACCAAGCCCCGTGCGGATGAGCGGCGTTGCGGCGCGGTCGAGGTCGACCTCGACGGTGATGGTCGTCTCGTTGGTGCGGCGCTCGACGCGTGCCGTGCGCGGTGCATCGGCCAGTGCATGCGCGATGCCGGTCCAGTCCCACTCGCCCCCGAACTGCGGCGTGCGCAGCTGGAACGCGCGGATGCCGAGGTTGTCGGCGAACTGCACGTCGGTCGGGCGGTCGCCGACCATCGCCGAGCGCGACCAGTCGATCGAACGATCCTTCAGGTAGGGCGTCATCAGCCCGAGCTGCGGCTTGCGCGTCGGCGCGTTCTCGTGCGGAAAGCTTTCGTCGATGAGCACGTCGCGGAAGCCGATGCCCTGGCTTTCGAAGACGTGCATCATCAGATCGTGCGGCCCCTGGAACGTGTCGCGCGGATACGCGTCGGTGCCGAGGCCGTCCTGGTTGGAGACGATCACGAACTCGTAGCCGGCATCGCGCAGCTTGAGCATCGCGGGGATCACGCCCTCGACGAAGCGCAGCTTCGCGAAACTGTCGATCTGGAAATCGGCCGGCTCCTCGATGAGCGTGCCGTCGCGGTCGACGAACAGGATCGGGCGGCTCATGCGGCGACTCCCGTGAGTGCGCTCAGCACGCGGTCGTTCTGCGCCGCGGTGCCGACGGTGATCCTCAGTGCATCGCCGAGCGCGGCTTGGGCACGCATGTCGCGCACCACCACGCCCGCCGCCAGCAGCGTCGCGAAGGCGGCGTCGGCATCGTCGAAGCGCACCAGAAGGAAATTCGCATCGGACGGATACACGCGTCGCACCCCGGGTGCGTCGGCGAGCGCGACGGCGAGCCGCGTGCGCTCGGCGATCGTCGCCGCCACGCCGCCGCGGGTGGCCTCCAGCACGGCTGCGTCCGTCGCACGCATGACTGCGTCGATGCACGGCGCCGGCAGCGGATACGGCGCCTGGCACCGGCGGAGTACTTCGATCAGCGCTTCGTTGCCGATGGCGACGCCAAGCCGGACGCCGGCCAGCGCATGCGCCTTCGACAGCGTTCGAAGCACGACGAGATTGGGGTGCCGGTCGAGCAGTGTGAGCGCGGAAGGCGTGGAGGCGAACTCCTGGTAGGCCTCGTCCACGACCACGACCGACTGGCGCTCCAGCCGGCAGGCCAGTGCTGCGATCGACTCGAGCGGGAGCGACGCGCCGGTGGGATTGCCGGGCGAACAGAGGAATACCAGGCGCGCGTTCTCGGCCTCCGCCTTCCTTGCGACCGCGGTGAAGTCGCACTGGAAGCCTTCCCCGCGCTCCACCAGCGGCGCCTCGACTACGCGTGCACCGTGCAGGCGCGCGCAGACCGCGTACATGCCGAAGGTCGGCGGCGTGATGACGATCGCGCCGTGACCCGGCACGCACAGTGCGCGCACCAGCAGGTCGATGCCCTCGTCGCTGCCGCGGCCGGCGAGCACCCGCGCGGCACGCACGCCATAGAGCGCGGCCAGCCGCTCGCGCAGCGGTTCGGGCTGCGGGTCCGGATAGCGACGGTAGGCGCCCTCCGCGTCACCGGCATTCGCGCGGGCGGACTCGTTGGCGTTGAGCCAGACGTCGCCCTGCACGCGCTCGGTGCGCGCCGACCGATAGCCCGCGAAGTCGCGCAGGTCGGCGCGCACGAGATCGAGCACGCCGCTCATGCGAGCGCCTCGAGCCGCAGCGCGACCGCGTTGCGGTGCGCGTCCAGGCCTTCGGCCGAGGCGAGCTCGACGGCGCACGGGCCGATCGCCGCGAGACCGGTCGCATCGACCTGCTGCACGGTGATCGCGGTCTGGAAGCTCGCCACGCTGAGGCCGCCGGTGAAGCGCGCGGCGCCGCCGGTGGGCAGCACGTGGTTGGTGCCGCTGCAGTAGTCGCCGAGCGCTTCCGGCGCCCAGTCGCCCAGGAAGATCGAGCCGGCGCTTTCGACGCGGTCGAGCCAGCGGCGCGGTTCGCGCAACGCGAGGATCAGGTGCTCGGGCGCGTAGGCGTTGCTCACGTCGAAGGCGGCGTCGATCGACTCCACTTCGACGACGCGTGACTGCGCGAGCGCAGCGCGCGCGACGTCCGCGCGCGGCAACGCCGACAGCTGCTGCTCGATCTCCGCGGCGACCGCGTCGAGCACCGCCGCGTCATCGCCGACGAGCAGCACCTGCGAATCCGGGCCGTGCTCGGCCTGCGAGAGCAGGTCCGCGGCGACGAACGCCGCGTTCGCGCCGCGATCGGCGATCACCAGCACTTCCGACGGGCCGGCGGGCATGTCGATCGCCGCGCCGCCGTCGAGCATCGACACCTGGCGCTTCGCTTCTGTGACGAAGCCGTTGCCGGGGCCGAACAGCTTGTCGCACTTCGGCACGCTGTCGGTGCCGAAGGCCATCGCGGCGATGGCCTGCACGCCGCCGAGCGCGAAGACACGACGGATGCCGCAGCGTGCCGCGGCGTAGAGCACTGCGGGGTCGACGCTGCCGTCGCGGCGCGGCGGCGTGCAGAGCACGAGCTCGGGGCAGCCCGCGAGCGCGGCGGGCACGCCGAGCATCAGCGCGGTCGACGGCAGCGGCGCGGAGCCGGCCGGCACGTACAGCCCGACGCGTCGGATCGGCCGCAGGATGCGTTCGCAGCGCACGCCGGGCGCGGTGTCCAGGGCATAGGGCGTCGTCATGCCGGCGGCGTGGAAAGCTCGAATGCGCGCGGCTGCGTCGTCGATCGCGCGCGTGAGCGCGCTCGACAGCTCACTTTCGGCTGCCTCGAATGCTTCCGGCGCAACCTCGAACACGTCCGGTTCGGCGCCGTCGAAGCGGCGGGTCAACGCGCGCAAGGCGTCGTCGCCGTCGCGCCGGACTTCCGCGATCAGCCCGGCAACGGAGGCCGTGACATCCGCCGCGACGACCTGCGCGGGCCGGCGCAGAAGCGCCTCGCGCGCGGCGGCGTCGAGGTCGGACCAGCGAACGCGCCTCATGCCAGCATGCTCTCGACCGGCAGCACCATCAGGCCCTGCGCCCCTGCGCGCTTGAGGTCCTCGAGCCGCTGCCAGGTAAGGTGGCCGTGGCAGAGCGCCTGCAGCGCGAGGCGATCGGCGCCGTCCACCTGCAGCACGGTCGGCGCTTCCGCGTCCGGTAGCAGCGGCAGCAGGCGCGCGATCGCCTGTCGCTCGGCCTGGAACAGCAACAGCTTGCTGTGACGCGTGCGGAGCGCGCCATCGAGTCGCCGCAGCAGCATCTCCGCTAGCGCGGCGCGCTCGCCCTCGAATTCCGCGACCGGCCCTGCGAGCACCGCTTCGCTCTCCAGCAGCGTCGCGACCGGCTTGAGCTGGTTGGCCGCCAGGGTCGCACCGCTCGACACGAGGTCGCAGACGAGATCGGCCTGGCCGAGTCGCGGCGCGATCTCGACGGAGCCCGACAGCGTGACCACGTCGGCCTGCACGCCCTCGCGCTCGAGCCAGTCCTGCAGCAGCGCCGGATAGCTGGTCGCGATGCGACGCCCGGCGAGCTGCGCGGGACCGCTCCACTGCCACTCGTCCGGCACGGCGAGCGCGAGGCGGCAGCCGCCGAAGCCGAGCGGGCGCAACTCGCGGAACGCCGGCGCATCGCCCTTCCGGCGGCGGTCGAGGTCCTGCTCGGTCAGCACGTTGCGTCCGACGACGCCGAGGTCGCAGACGCCGTCGGCGATCAGGCCGGGGATGTCGTCGTCGCGCACCAGCAGCAGGTCGATCGGCAGCGCCTCGCCGTAGCAGAACAGGCGGTCGCGGCTCTCGCGCCAGCTCAGCCCGCAGGACGCCAGCAGCGCACGCGCGGGATCGGCCAGGCGGCCGGACTTCTGGATGGCGATACGAAGGCGATCGCGCGGTTCGACGGTGGGGCTCATGGATTCACTTTCCGGGACGTGCGCGCGGCACGCTTGATGGCGAGGCGGTAACCGCCGGTGCCCTGTTCGAGGGTTCGCGCGACGCGGCCGATGGTGGTGACGCTCACCTTGGTTTCCTCGTGGATCTCGCGGTACGGCACCCGGTCGCGCAGATAGGGCACGACGCGCCAGCGGTCGGCCATCGCCTCGAGCTCCGCCGGCGTGCAGAGATCCTCGAGGAAGGCGAGCACGTCGTCGGGGTCGCGCAGGGATGCGAACGCGGCGGCGAGGAGTTCGAGGGAGAGCTGCTTTTCGGCGTCGTCGAGCGGAGGTCGGCGCTTCATCGGTCGTCGCAATGTATTAGCGTGTTAATACATTAGCGGCCGGGGCGGACGCGGTCAACCGTGCGCCTGAACGAGAACGGGCCGGATTCGATCCGGCCCGCTCGGGTCATGCCTTGGAAGCCGCCGTCATCGAACGGAGCGGTCGCCCTGCACCGCCTGGCGTGCGGCGGCGAGCACGCGGCCGTCCCGCGCCAGCGCGACCGCTGCCGTCACGTCGCCATCCATCGCGCGGTCGAAGCCCATGAACGGGATGGCCTCGCGGATCACCGCGTGCGCGGCCCGGACCGCGTCACCGGGCCGGAACTCGTCCGCCGCGGCGAGCTCGTCGCGCAGGCCCTCGACCTCGGCGAGGAACGTCTCGCGGGCGGGCGCATCGAGGCCCGGCGCGCAGGCGATCTTCGCCGCCAGCTCCTCCGCCGGTCGCTGTCGCGCCAGCGCACGCGCGGCGTTGATCATGTCGCGGCGCAGGTCCAGCGCCTGCGCCGCGGTGTAGAGCTCCAGGCCCAGCACCTTGCCGAGGTCTTCGGCCATCGCAAGCACGTGGCGCGCCTCGTTGGCGCCCATCGAGACGTGGTCCTCGGCGTTCGCGCTGGTCGGGATCGAGTAGACCGATGCCGGCATCGCGCGGCTGGCGAGGTCGTTGACGATCGCCGCCGCCGTGTACTGCACGATCATGAAGCCCGATTCGGTCGCGTCCTCGTTGCCGATCAGGAAGCCCGGAAGGCCGTCGTTGGTGGCGGGATCGACGAGCTTGTTGAGGCGACGCTCGGAGATGCTCGCCAGTACCGGGATCGAAGCCTTGACGTAGCTCATCGCCAGCGCGAGCGGCATGCCGTGGAAGTGGCCGGCGGAGACGACCTGCTCCTCGACGTGCTCGGCATCGGCGTCCGGGAACACGATCGGGTTGTCGGTGAGCGAATTCAGCTCGATGTCGAGCACGCGCGCGGCCTGCGCGAGCGCGTCGCGGACCGCGCCGTGCACCTGCGGCACGCAACGCAGCGAGTAGCTGTCCTGCGGCTGGTGCTTCTTGCCGCCGCGGAACGGGCGGAAGCGCTGGTAGAACTTCTCGCGGCCGTGGCGCTGCGAGAGCGGCACCCAGTCCCAGCCGATGTCGAAGCGTAGTTCACGCGCCTCGTCCGTCGCCCAACAGTCCGGCAGCCAGGGACGGAAGCGCGGGACGAGGTGGTACGGGATGTCGGCGAGCGTGGATCCGGCCAGCAACTGCCGCAGGTGGGCGGCGACGTGCACCTGCCCCGGGTGCGGGCGCAGCGCGTGCACTTCCGGCTTGAAAGCGCCCAGCCGGCCAGCGAAGGCATCGATGGTCATTGCCGCCGCAAGGTCGGCCGTGTCGACGAGCTCCTCGAGCTTCGCCAGCGCCAGCACGCCCGTGGCAAGCATCTGCGCGGTGCCGTTGTTGAGCGCGAGGCCTTCCTTGTACGACAGCGTCACCGGCGCGAGGCCGGCGCGGCGGAGGGCTTCCGCACCCGGCAGCCGCTCGCCGCCGAGGAAGGCTTCGCCCCCGCCGAGCAGCACGATGGCCAGGTGCGACAACGGCGCGAGATCGCCGCTCGCACCGACGGAGCCGAGTTGCGGCACCACCGGCACGACGCCCGCGTTGAGCATCGCGGTGAGTGCACGCAGCGTCTCGACGCGGATACCGGAATGCCCGCGCATCAGCGTGTTGATGCGGATGCAGAGCATGGCGCGCACGACGTCGGGTGCGAAGGGCTCGCCCACGCAGACCGCGTGCGTCACGATCAGGTTGCGCTGGAGTTCCGCGTGCAGCGACTCGTGCGGATTGTTCGCATCGCCGCCGGCGCCACTGCGCAGCCGGTACGACCCCAGCAGGCGGTCGGCGTTGCTCCCGAAACCGGTGGAAACGCCGTAGATGGGCTCCTCACGGCTGACCTGCTCGGCGAGGAAATCCGCCGCGCGCGCCACCGCGGGCAGTTGCGCCTCGTCGAGCTCCACCGCCGCGCCGTACGCGACCGCGAGTACCTGCGCCCGGGTCAGCGAGCGCCCGTCCAGATGCACCGGCTTCATGCGCGCACGGCCGGCTGCGCGAGCTCGACCCGCAACGTCGACGCGAGATCCGCGCGCGCCACCTGGAACTGGTCCTCGCGCCGCAGGTCCTTCACCGTCACCGTATTGGCGGCGATCTCGTCATCGCCCAGCACCACCACGAAGCGGATGCCCGCGCGGTCGGCGTAACGGAACTGCTTGGCGATCTTCGACGCCTCCATGACCACTTCCGTGTTGAAGCCCGCGTGGCGCAGCTCGCCTGCCACGGCGAGGCAATGCGGCAGGTGCGCGGCGTCCATCTGCGTGACCAGCACCTGCACCGTGCTTTCCGCGGGACCGAGCAGCCCCGCCTCGCGCAGCTGCCAGAACAGCCGCGTCAGGCCGATCGAAATACCGACGCCGGGCAGTTTCGACTTCGTGTAGTGGCTCGCGAGGTTCTCGTAGCGGCCGCCCGAGCAGATCGAGCCGATCTGCGGATACTCGTTCAGCGTCGTCTCGTAGACGGTGCCGGTGTAGTAGTCCAGGCCGCGCGCGATCGAGAGATTGAGGGCGTAGGCCGACTCCGGCACGCCCATCGCGCGCACGAGCTCGAGCACCTCGCGCAGCTCCGCCACGCCGGTCGCGAGCGATTCGTTCACGTCGCCCTCGGAGGCGAGGCGGTCGAGCGTGGCGATCGCGTCCGCATGCGAGGTCGAGCGGATCTCGACGAAGCGCAGGATCCGATCGACCGCATCCGCGGCGAGTCCAAAGCCCTCGCCCGTCAGCGTTTCGCGCACGTAGTCGGCGCCGCGCTTGTCGAGCTTGTCGACCTCGCGCAGCACCAGCGCCTGGAGCGACGAATCGGCGACGCCCTGCTGCTGGAAGAAGCCGCGCATGAGCTTCCGGTTGTTCAGTTGGATGGTGAACGCGCCGATGTCGAGTTCGGCAAACACGGCGTGGATCGCGGCCGGCAGCTCGGCGTCGAAGCGCACGCTCAGGCTGTCCTTGCCGATCACGTCGATGTCGCACTGGTAGAACTCGCGGAAGCGGCCGCGCTGCTGGCGTTCGCCGCGGTAGACGCGCTGCATCTGGTAGCGGCGGAACGGGAACGCGAGGTCGTGCTCGTGTTCGGCGACGTAGCGCGCGAGCGGCACGGTCAGGTCGAAGCGCAGCGCCATTTCCGGCAGGCCGTCGCCTGCCTTTTCCAGCGCGCCGGTCGATTGCACGAAGTAGACCTGCCGCTCCGTCTCGCCGCCCGATTTCGTCAGCAGCACGTCGGAGAGCTCCATCACCGGCGTTTCGACCGGCAGGAAACCGAAGCGCTCGAAGTTGCGACGGATGACGTCGAGCATGCGCTGGAACGCGATCTGGTCGGGCGGCAGGAGCTCGAGCACTCCGGCCGGCGTGCGTGGCTTGATCAAGCGGGTTCCCCGGGAGGGCGGATCGGACGTCACAGTTTACCGGCCGGGCGCCCGGAGCCCTTCGACTTTTCACGCCCCCTTGTCGAAGCGCCCGCCGGTCGATAGACTTTGCGGCTCTCCCGTCGGGGTGTAGCTCAGCCTGGTAGAGCGCTACGTTCGGGACGTAGAAGTCGCAGGTTCGAATCCTGTCTCCCCGACCAAAGGTCCACGCGAAAGCCGGCCCCGTGCCGGCTTTCGTCGTTTTGCGGCGCCGACGGTTTCACCCGGTCGACAAGCCCGGCCTGCGAGGCTCCGCCCATGACGACGGAGAACGACCCGCAGGACGACGACCGCCTGGAAGCCCTCGAGGCCGAGGTGGCGTTCCTCAAGGAGCAGATGTCGCTGCTCGCGCAGTACCTCGCGATCATGATCGGTCGCGCGCAGGTCAACGACTGCATGCTGTCGGCGCTGATCCTCTCGCATCCGGATCGCGAATCGCTCAACGCGGTGTGGCGGCAGTCGTCGGCGGCGGTCATCCCGAACGTGATCGTTCGCGGCCCGTCGCCCTGGGACTCGGAGATCGCCGACACGGCCAAGCAGCGCGTCGAGCATCTCAACGAGCTGGCGGACCCCGACGCGACCTGATCGGCAGCCGTGCCGCGCGACAGGGGCCTCTCGGGCACGCCTCGCCTCGCCGCCCGTCGGAGCCCTCGCCTGACACGGCCGCTGTTTGTGACGCGTTTCACGATTCGGCCGACACTGCCTTCACGCGCACCTGCCAAGACTCATCCGCGTTCAGCCGCGATTCGGCTAGCTCTCGGAACGACACGTGCGCCCATTCAGAAAAAAAGCATTGGCGCTGCTGTTGCCCCTCGTATGGACGCCGGGGTTCGCACAGTCGCTGCCATCCCCAGTCGCGGCGGTCGCAGCCGCCGCATCCGACCTGCCGCCCGTGACCGGCCGCGCCGCCCGCGACCAGCTGCTGGCGCGCGCGGAGGCCGCCCGCAAGGACCAGCGCTGGGTCGAGGCGCTGGCGATCTACGAGCACCTGCTGGCGGCCGATCCCCGCGACGACGTCGCGTACCGGCTGCAGGCCGTCACCCTGGCCGACCTCGGCGCGGCGTACCGCGCGGACGAGCTGAGGGCCCGGTGGCCGGCGGTCTTCGCCGACTACCAGCGCGACCGCATCGAGGGCGACCGCATCGCCCGCGCGATTGGCTGGGGCATGGCCTATCCGGAGAACCCGGACGACCCCAACGCCGAGCTGCGACGCGCGTACGACGCGCTGCTCGAGCTGCAGACGCATCCCGAGCGCACGAACTGGGAGAAGACGCGGCTGCGCATGGACTCGCTGATGGCCACGAATGCACTGGGCCTGTACCAGCAGACGATCGACGAGTATGAGGCGCTGCGACGCGAGGGCGTCGACCTGCCCGCCTACGCCCACGGGC
>NZ_SMRQ01000082.1 GCF_004359965.1 Cognatilysobacter segetis
CGGCTTGGACGAATTGTTAGGCCGCAATTGGCTCGCTGGAGAGCGCGAAGCCGAACTGACGAGCGTATGAGGCAATGATCTGCTCACGGGATTGGCCAGGCCCGGCAGTGTGGCAATTGACCTTTCGGCCCTGCTCCTGGCACATGACCACGCGAGGGTTTATCTCCGTGTCGTCGGTCATGGGGCCCAAGACATTGAAGATCTTTTGATCGGCATCAGTCACAACGACGAAGAATGGATCGATCTTTCTTGCACGAGGCATGAAGTTCTCCTTGCGGCCTAACACTGATTAGCGTGCACAAATGCAACGCTAACAGTTTCGGAACGCGTCAGAAGCCCGGTATCGCGATTACCGGCCGGGCGGCACATCCGGGTAGTCGCGGTCTGCGAACAGGCATCCGACGGCCGCGACTAGTAGCGCTGTAGGCAAGCCGAATCCAACGCACGCCGCCGCCCGGATCCGCGTCGCAACTGCCGGACCCTGCGCCCGACCTAGCGTCAGAAGCGCGTCGGCGAAGTGGTCCCACGCCATAGGGCGGTTTAGACCGAGGAAGGCGTCCGCTAGAAGCTTGGAAAAGTGCGCGCCGACCAGAAGCAGCGCAGAGAGCAGGACGATCAGAATGAGCAGCCTTACTTTCATCGTCAGGCTTACCGAGGCGATTCACTGCCGCGGGTAGTGATCCATCCCGCCATCCTCAAATCCACCCACTCACACGCCGCCAGGAAATCCTCCTCCTCGCGCAGCTCCATGCCAGCGGCGTCGATGACGAGATAGCGGCGATCGGGCTCGCCGGCGGCGTCGGCCACCACCCGGTAGGGACCACGGGAATAGAGCACGGGGCGGGTGTGCATGCAGACCTCCGTATCCGCCGTCGCGTCCGATCCTGGACGCCGGGTGCCGCGTCGCGGCGGGGCTAGCGTAGCGCAAGGCGCTGCCGCTTGAAGCCGGTCGCCGCTTAGGATGCGTGGCGTATACGGCCGCTGGTCCACCCTTTGCCAATGAAGCCCACCTCCGCCCTGGTGTCGCCGCTCGCCCAGTTGGAGGCCGTCTGCGAGAACGCGACGGTCGCGCTGTTCGTCATGGACGAGCAGCAGCAGTGCATTTACATGAATGCTTCGGCGGAAGCGCTGACCGGGTTTTCGCGGGCCGAGGTACAGGGCCGCACCTTGCACGACCTGGTGCACCACACGCGGCCCGACGGCACGCCCTACCCGATCGAGGACTGCCCGATCGACCGCGCCGCGCCGGAGGACATGCAGGCGAGCGGCGAGGAAACCTTCGTGCACAAGGACGGGCACTTCTATCCGGTGGCGTTCACCGCCAGCCCGATCCGCCGCGACGGCGCGGTGGTGGGCACGGTGATCGAGGTGCGCGACGTGCACCGCGAGCGCCAGCGCGAACAGGAGGACATCGCCTTCCGCCAGCTCTCCGAGCTGATGCTGCACGAGTTCGAGCTGCCGCGGATGGTGCAGGCGGTAACCGATACCGCCACGCGCCTGAGCGGCGCGGCATTCGGCGCGTTCTTCTACAACGTGGACGACAACGAGGGCGGCAGCTTCATGCTGTATTCGCTGTCGGGCCTGCCGATGGAACGCTTCGCGTCGTATCCGCATCCGCGGGCGACGCCGATCTTCGGCCCGACTTTCCGCGGCGAAGGCACGGTGTGCATCGACGACGTGCTGGCCGACCCGCGCTACGGCCAGTGGCCGCCGCACCACGGCATGCCGCCGGGGCATCCGCCCGTGCGCAGCTATCTGGCGGTGCCGGTGAAGTCCGACGGCGGCGACGTGCTGGGCGGTGTGTTCCTCGGGCACCACGCGCCCGGGGTGTTCACCGCGCACAGCGCACGGGTGGTGGAATCGATCGCCGCGCTCGCGGCGGTGGGCATGAGCCGGCTGCGGCTGTTCCGCGCGGTGCAGAGCGAGGCGCTGGAGAAGGAGCGCCTGTACCAGGAGTCGGTGCGCGCCAACCGCACGAAGGACCAGTTCCTCGCGCTGATCTCGCACGAGCTGCGCACGCCGCTGACGTCGATCCTGGGCTGGAGCGAAATGCTCGGCTCGGGGCGCCTGCCGCCGGAGATGGCCGAGCGCGCCGTCGCCACCATCGATCGCAACGCGCGCGCGCAGGCGCAGATCGTCGACGACCTGCTGGACATCTCGCGCATCATCAGCGGCAAGCTGCGCCTGAACGTGCGCGAGATTCCGGCGGTGGCGCCGGTGGACGCGGCGGTGGAAGCCGTGCGCCCCGCCGCGCTCGCGCGCGACGTGCAGCTGGTGCTCGACGTCGCCGACGACGCCGGCTCGCTGGTGGCCGACCCGGACCGCCTGCAGCAGGTGGTGTGGAACCTGGTGTCGAACGCGGTGAAGTTCACCGAGCGCGGCGGCCGCGTCGACGTGGCGGTGTCCCGCGACGAGGACGCGATCGAGATCCGCGTGCGCGACACCGGGCGCGGCATCGAGCCCGCGTTCCTGCCGTTCGTGTTCGAGCGCTTCAGCCAGGTCGATGCCTCGTCCACGCGCGAGCACGGCGGGCTGGGGCTGGGGCTGTCGATCGTGCGCCACCTGGTGGAGATGCACGGCGGGCGCGTGCACGTGTGGAGCGAAGGGCCGGGCCGCGGCGCCGAGTTCATCGTGCGGCTGCCGTTCTCCACCGTGGCGGAGGCCGAAGCGCGCGATCGTCGCGGCGTCGACGGCGCACCCGCCCTGCCGCCGCCGGCGCTGGCCGAGGACGCGCTCGCCGGCCGCGACGTGGTGCTGGTGGAGGACGACCCGGACTCGCGCTCGATGCTGGCCGCGGTGCTGGAAGCGCACGGCGCGCGCGTCACCGCCTGCGCGTCGGCGATCGCCGCGCTGGCCGCGCTGGCGGAGGCGACGCCCGACCTCGTGATCAGCGACATCGGCATGCCGGGCATGGACGGCTACGCGTTCATCCAGAGGCTGCGCGAGGAGGAGCAGGCCACCGGGCGCGAAGCCGTCCCCGCCGTGGCGCTCACCGCCTATGCGCGCGCCGAGGACCGCATGCAGGCGCTGGCGCACGGCTTCCAGATGCACGTCGCCAAGCCGGTGCAGCCGTCGGAGCTCGTGGCGGTCGCGCAGTCGCTCTGCGGCTGGCGCGCGGCACCGGCGGCGTCCGGGCGGTAACCTATCCCGCCTTTTTCACGCATCCGGAGCGGGCCATGAGCCTGAAGCAGCGACTCGTCGACGACATGAAGGCCGCCATGAAGGGCGGCGACAAGGCCTCGCTCGCGGTGATCCGCCTGATCAACGCGGCGATCAAGCAGAAGGAAGTCGACGAGCGCGTGGAGCTGGACGACACGGCCGTGGTCGCGGTGCTCGACAAGATGGTCAAGCAGCGCCGCGATTCGGTGTCGCAGTACGAGAGCGCCGCCCGCGAGGACCTCGCGCAGGTCGAGCGCGACGAGATCGTGGTGATCGAGCGCTACCTGCCGACCAAGATGGGCGAGGCCGAGATCAACGCCGCCATCGAGGCCGCGGTGGCCGAGACCGGCGCCGCCGGCGCGGCCGACATGGGCAAGCTGATGGGCGTGCTCAAGCCGCGCCTCGCCGGGCAGGCCGACATGGGCCTGGTGTCGAAGCTGGTGAAGCAGCGCCTCGCCGGCTGATCCCCGCGCCGGCACGCGGGCGGCGCGCATCGCCGCTCGCAGGCCCGTGACGGCCGCTGCGGCAGGCTCGCCGCATGGCCCGACCGCATCCCGATCCGCACCCGTCGACCGCGCAGGCGACGCCGGCCGACGCGCCCCCGGTGACGAAGCAGCTCGACCCCACCGAGAAGGCCTCGATCACGCAGGCCGACGGCGCGCCGCCGCCGCCGGACGTCAAGAAGGTGGTGCGCAAGGCCGGCATCGGCACGCTGCCGATGGCGCTGCTGCGGCGCTTCCTCGATTCCAACGTGATCACGCAGGCCGCCGCGCTGGCGTTCTACGCGGCGCTGTCGATCGCCCCGCTGATGCTGCTCCTGCTGTGGCTGACGGCGTCGAGCCCGTCGGCGCAGGGCGCGGTGATCGCGCAGGTGGGGCTGCTGGTGGGGCCGGAGGCGCAGTCGGTGGCGCGCGCGGTGCTGGCCGAGGCGGCGGCGTCGCCGAACGCGGGGTCGGTGGCCGGCGTCTGGAGCGTGGTGCTGCTGCTCGCGGGCGCCAGCGCGGTCTTCGCGCAGCTGCAGGACGCGCTGAACCTGATCTTCCGCACCGATGCGACCGCCCTGCCCGGCCTCTGGAACTGGCTCAAGAAGCGCCTGCTCTCGTTCGGCCTGGTGCTGGCCGTGGTGTTCCTGCTCGTGATCTCGATGACGCTCACCACGGTGCTCGACCTGACCGTCGGCCGCTTCGCGCAGGGCGAGACGGTGGCGGCCACGCTCGCCGCGCTGATCGTCTACGCGTTCACCTTCGCGCTGATGTACCACTACCTGCCCGACCGCCGGGTGCGCTGGCGGCTGGCGCTGGCCGGCGGCGCGCTCACCGCCGTGCTGTTCATGGCCGGGCGCGCGGCGATCGCCTGGTACCTCGCGCGGCAGGTCACCGCCTCGGCCTACGGCGCGATGGGCGCGCTCGTGCTGGCCATGCTCTGGGTCTACTACGCCGCGATGATCCTGTTCGGCGGCGCGGTGGTGACCGCCACCATCGACGAGCGCCTCGGCACGCCGCCGGAACCCGCGGGCTGAGCGCCCGTCGCAGGCCCTGATGCGGGCGCGTGGCATCCTAGCGACGCGCCGGCCGGTCCTCCGCGGCGCCTCCCCGCTTCGTGACGCATGGCCCGCATCCCCGACGCTTTCATCGACGA
>NZ_SMRQ01000083.1 GCF_004359965.1 Cognatilysobacter segetis
AGGGGTCGGCCGACGACGTGATCGGGATCGATGGAGAGCGCGCGTGCCTGGCGCGTCATCGCCACGACGGGAAAGCCGGGCTCGGCCTTCAGGACGGCGACGTTGGACGGCAGGTGCTCCAGGATGCGGCCGAGCGCGAGCGGGTCCATATCGGAGTGGAGCAGACGTGGGCGGGTAGCGTAAGCCAAAGTGCGGCGACGGCCGTTTCCGGGGCGCTCGCGTCCGGTGGCGCCGTCGTGCGCGCAGGCTTCGTGCCGAACGCGGTCTCCAGCGAGCGGGCATGTCGTTTCATCGGGAAGCGCTGCGCGTCCACGACGACGGCGCCGGCCGGATACGGGCGACGCCGGAGCGCACGGGGCAGCCCGGGACGGCGGCACCCTTGGCCGCGCACGCGTGCCGCTCGGGATGCCCGCGCCGGGGTTCGAGCCCGATCGCTGGTAGGAACGTCATGCCCGCGGCAACCACCGCCGTCCGGGCGCGTCGGGTCAGGCCGGCGTTTGGCCGCCGCGGCGCGGGCCGCGTCGGGCCGCGCCGAACCGGAGACCCCCGCTGGCGGCGGGATTTCATCGCCTTCCGCACCGGCCGTGCGCTCGAGGGGCAGCGCGCCGAGGGAGTCGTCGCCACCGCGTGCGTGCAGCCTCGACGGCGCCGGGTCCTGGGCTCCCGCCGCGCGCTTCAGCCCCCGTGGACAGTGATCGAAACGGCCCACCTTGACGTCCCGGTAACGATCCAGCCACGAACCGTTCACGCTGACGTGACGTGGTTTCGCCAAAAGTGACGCCCCACGGCACATGCATCGTGCCGGCGCCGAGGGGGCGGCGAGACGGCGTCCTCTGCGTTCCATGCAACAGGAGCCCTGCATGTCCCCCAGCGTTCGCCTGCCCCTCGCGGTCCTCGCCCTTCTCGCCTCGGCGGGTGTGTCCGCCCAGCAATCCCCCTCCCGCAGCCGCGTGGTGGTCAGCGGCAGCAACGACCAGTCGGTCACCGTCAACGGCTCGATCAACAACCGGGCCGAATCCGGCGCCACCGCCAAGGTGAACATCGGGTCGGTCAGCAACGCCTCCGTCGGCAGCAACCGGCAGTCCGTGCAGGTCAAGGGTTCGATCCAGAACCAGGCGTCCGGCTCAGGCTCGAAGGCCGTCGTGAACATCGGGTCGATCAGCGACGAGTGACCCGCGGTCGGGCGCAACGGCCTGGTCCTCCCTGCGTCCTAGATTCCGGACCCCGCAGTTCTCCCCGCACAGCTCGTGCCCTGTCGAAAAGGAAAATCGAATGAAGAAGCTCTCCCTCCTGGCCGTTGTCGCCGCGTCCCTGCTCGCGTCGGGCGTTGCCTCGGCCGACGTGAAGATCAAGGGCTCGAACACCCAGAAGACCAACGTGTCCGGCGCGATCCTCAACGCCGCCGTCGGTCCCGCCGCGCAGGCCAAGCAGAACATCTCGTCCAACAAGGGCAAGGTGAACATCGGCGGCGACAACAAGCAGGAAACGAACGTCAAGGGCGCGGTGCTGAACGCCGCGGTCGGCCCGGCCTCGAAGGCCGAGCAGAACGTGTCGTCGAACGACGGCAACTAAGCCCCGACCCGGTGGCCCGCTCCGGCGGGCCACTTCCGAACGCAAGGGAGCGCGCCGATGGCCCGGTACACCACTTTCCTGACCCTCGCGCTGCTCGGCGCGTCGACCGTCTGCCCCGCGCAGCAGCAGGATCCGACGCCGCGCCGCGACATCGATCCGTGGGACCGCGCCAAGGTGCAGCAGGCGCAGGCGAAGCGATGGATCGGCTTCGGTACGCGCCAGGTGGCGGACGACACGACCGTGCTCGGTAACGGCGTCGGCTCGTCGGCCCGCACCTGCATCACCAACGTCGGCACGACGACCAACCAGCCGGCCACCGTCGGGGGCTTCACCCCGCGCTACGGCCCGGCACCGCGCGGCCAGACGCAGGACCGCGTCGTCGTGGTCAACGGCAGCGTCATCAACGTCTGCAAGTAAGCGGCGCGCTCGCGCCCGTCATTTCCCAACCAAGCAGGAACGCAATGCAGCAAGCACAGGGGAGCGGCCTCCGGGCCGGCGTGGTCGTGTTCGCGCTCGTCGCACTCAGCGGATGTTCGACCCTCGGAAAGGGCGGCCCGCGCAAGAACAAGGAATTCTACGAACAGACCTACATCGAGGACCGCAGCGTGGTCTGGCCGGTGCGGTCGGTCAGCAACTTCAGCGACGGCCTGTCGTGCATGGACGCCATGCTGCGCGACAACCACATCCCGCCGACGTTCGTGACCAGCAAGACGATCCCCGATGCGTCGGGCAAGGTCTACGTCGCCAGCAAGGACATGATCATCACCGCGCTGTCGGAGATGTCGCGCACCAGCAACGCGTTCCGCTACGTCGACTACGAGATCGACCCGCTCAGGCAGGACACCGTGCAGACGCTCAGCGGCCTGCTGCTGCAGAGCAACCAGATGCAGATCCAGATGCCGCAGATCTACGTGTCGGGCGCGATCAGCTTCATGGACCAGAACGTGATGATCGAGCGCCGCGGCATCGGCATCGGCTCGCAGGACGCCGAGCTCGGCTATTCGCGCGACCTCATCGGCACCGTGATGGGCATGGAGCTGCACCTGGGCGACTTCGTCACCCGCACGCTGATCCCGGGCATCCATTCGGCGAACGAGATGTCGCTGGCGAACAAGGGCCGCGGGCTCGACGCGGGCGGGCGCATCCGCAAGGCGGGCGTGCAGTTCGAGATCGGGCAGGACTATTCGCAGGGCGTCGGCCCGGCCACGCGCACGCTGGTCGACCTCAGCATGATCGAACTCGTCGGCAAGTGGGCGCGCGTGCCGTACTGGCAGTGCCTGTCGCTCGACCCGTCGCATCCCGAATTCCAGCGCCAGCTTCGCACGTGGTACCTCGGCATGGATCCGGCGCAGCGCGCCGCGTTCGTGGCGCGCGGGCTGCGCGCGAACGGCTACTACGACGGCGACGTCAGCGGCCGCGTGATTCCGGAGGCGCTGCGCGATGCGGTGCGCCGCTTCCAGGTCGACCAGCGCATCGCGGCGACCGGCGACATCAGCTACGAGACCTACGACCGGCTCGCGCGCGACTACGTGCGTGGCGACGGCCAGGGCAACTTCGTGCAGGTCGGCTGGGGCGAGGGCGGCGCGCGCCGCTCGAAGCTGCCCGCCGAGCTCGCCGCGCTGCCGCGCAACGCCGCGCCCGCGCTGTCGTCGACCGCACCGCGTCCCGCGCAGATCCGCATCACGCTGCCGTCGGACGCGACGCAATACAGCGTGGGGCAGTCGGTGTTCTTCACCATCAGCACCGATCGCACCGGCTACGTGCGCTGCTATTACCGCGACGCCAAGAGCAGCGTGACGCAGATCTACCCGAACCCGCTGCAGCCGGCGGCGGTGGTCGAGGGCAACCGCTCGCTTACGGTGCCCGAGCCGTACAACCCGCAGAGTTTCACCATCGAGTTCTCCCGGCCGGGCAACGAGGAGGTGCGCTGCCTGTCCACCACGGCGGACGTGAGCGCGAAGCTGCCGGCGGACCTGCAGACGCCCGCGCTCGAACCGATGGCCGTGCGTTCGCTCGACGAGCTCGAGCAGGCCTTCGCCAATGCGGCGGGCGAGCCGGTCGGCCGCGGTTCGCAGGCCTGGACCGTGGTGCCGCGATGAGGCGCGCGACGCCGACGCGGACGGGTCCGGCGACCCTGCGCCTCGCGCTGGCCGGCGCGGTGCTGGTGGCGTCGACCGCCGCGGCATCGCGGCCGGCGTCCACCGCAGCATCCGTCGACGCCGCGGTGCCGGCGAGCCCCGCGCCGCCGGCCGATGTCGACGCCACGCCGCCGGCGCTGCCCGAGCCCCCGCCGAGCAACATCCGCTGGAAGACCGGGCGTCCGCCGACGCCGCCTCCGGCCGGCGCGCCCGCCCCGGCATCGAACATCCGCCTGCCGACGGCGACCGCCCCGGCAGTGGCGGCGCCGGAGCCGGAACCGCCTGCGAGCAACCTGCGCTGGAAGTCGCCGGCGCCCGTGGTCACGCCCGCCGACACCGCCGCCGCCGCCGCCGCCGCCGAGTCGGCCGAACCGGTCGCGATCCCGGACTCGCCGGCCGAGGCCCTGCGCCGCGCGCTCCTCGCGTATCGCAGGACCGACGACCCGCGCCGCTTCGACACCGCGTTCCGGCTGTTCCAGGCCGCGGCGGCGGGCGGCGACCTGCGCGCGCGCATCGCGGTCGGCTACCTGCAGGCGATGGGCCTGGGCACGCAGCGCGACGTGGCGACGGGCACGCGGGCCCTGCTGGCGGCGAGCGCCGCCGGGATGGCGCGCGCCGACTACCTGCTGTCGCTGATGGAGCCCGCGGGCAGCGCGCGCGAAACCAGCCTGCGCGCCTCCGCCGCCGGCCGCGGCGACGCCGCGGCGCAGAACGCGATGGGCGTGCATTTCGCGCGCGCCGGCGATCGCGACACCGCCGAACTCTGGCTCACGCGCGCGGCCGCGTCGGGCAGCCCGGCGGCGAAGGCGAACCTGGCCCGCCTCGCGCAGTCGCGCGGCGCGCAACGCCAGCGCGAAGCCGACGACGCGGGCGCCGGCGCCGGCGAGGCCGCGTCGCTGTTCGCCCTCGCGCAGCGTTACCACCGCGGCACCGGCGCGAGCGTCGATTACGGCCAGGCGCTGCGCTACTACCGCGCGGCCGCGGCGAAGGGCCACGGCCCGGCACGACGCATGCTCGGCCTGATCCAGTCGCGCCCGGCGCCCGACGGCGCGGTCGACCCCGCCTGGATGCGCCAGCTGGCCACCGTGGACCTCGGCGATGGCGACCGCGCCAGCGCCGGCGCCGCGCCCACCGCGTCCGGCCTGCCCGCGGCCGCCGCGCCGCTCCAGCTCGACGACCCGCTGGTCAACCTTGCAGGCGTCGCCGCCCCGTCCCCCCGCACGAGGAAATCGCCATGACCCGCCGAACCGCACTCCTCCTCGCTTCGTTGCTCGCCGCCGGCGCGGCGCACGGGCAGAGCCTGGACCTCGATGCCAAGGGCAACCTGCGCCTCGACGCCGGCGACGGCAGCCGGTTGCAGACCGACATGCGCGGCACGATCGACGCGCGCACCCCGGGCGCGCGACTGACCGCCCCGCGCAGCCGCACCTCGACGCAGAACATCGCCTCGCAGTCCGGCGCGCGCACCGTCCAGGGCGACAACGTGCAGCGCGCGACCATCGCCGGCTCGCGCGTCAACATCGCGACCGGTGGCGGCACCGCCACCAGCACGGTGTCGGGCGCGCGCCTGTCGGCCGGCGCCGCCGCGCCGCGCCGCGCGGGCAGCCTCAGCTACATCAACGCCGAGCTGGCGCGCGCGAACTTCGCGGGTCGCAACCTGTCGGGCGTCGCCTTCGTCAACGCCACGCTGCACGCGGCCAACTTCAGCCGCGCCGTGCTGGTGGGCGCCGACTTCACGAACGCCGAGCTCGACGGCGCGGACCTGCGCGGCGCCAACCTCCGCAGCGCCCGCTTGACCAATGCCAGCCTGTCGGACGCGCGCCTGGACGGCGCGATCTGGGTCGACGGCCGCACCTGCGGCGCGCGCTCGGTCGGCGGCTGCCGCTGAGCGACCCGGCGGGGCCGGCCGAGCCGTCGGCCCCGATGGCCGCATGCGGCCGTGACCCGATGCGCGGTCGATCGCGGTGGGCGTCGACCGCGCGCCATCGCATGCCCGCGCGTCCCCGCGTCCGGCTGACCCGCGTCAAGACGGCCGCGCCTCCCGCGCGCGACACTGTCGGCCCGCTGCCGTCCCGCCCGCCATGACCGACGCCACCCTCACCGAAGCCGACATCGCGCGCCTCGTCGACCGCTTCTACGAGCAGGTGCGCGTGCATCCCACGCTCGGCCCGGTGTTCAACCCGGCGGTGCACGACTGGGACGCGCACAAGGCGACGCTGGTCGACTTCTGGTCGTCGATCGAGCTCAAGACCGGGCGATACCGCGGCCAGCCGATGGCGCTGCACCGCCCGCATCCGATCGACGCCGCGCACTTCGCCGACTGGCTCGCGCTGTGGGAAAGCACGGCGCGCGACGCGCTCACGCCCGCGCAGGCCGAGCGCTTCATCGACCACGCGCGCCGCATCGCGCGCTCGCTGATGTACGGCCTGGGCCTGGACGGCACGCGCCGTCCGCTGGGCCTGCCGTTCGCCGGCGACGGCCGCCCGCGCGGCTGAGCCGGCGCCGGGGTTCAGGCCCACGCCGCCCGGCCGACAACGACCGCGACGCCGTGGCCCCGCGGTCGGCTAGGCTGCGGGCGGGGACGGCTGCGGGATTCGGGAGCGCGGATGCGGACCAAGACGAAGATGGCGGCGCTGCTGGCGCTGCTGGCGCTGCTCGCCGGGCCGGTGGGCGCGGCGGAGCTGGCGGTGGACGTGGCGGACCGCCAGGGCCGGCCGGTGGCCGACGCGGTGGTGAGCCTGCTGCGGCGCAACGGCACGGCCCCGCGCGCAGCCGCCGCGGGCACGCACGCGATCGACCAGAAGAACCTCACCTTCCTGCCCTACGTCGAGATCGCGCGGCCCGGCGACAGCGTCGCCTTTCGCAACAGCGACGGCACGCGCCACCACGTCTATTCGTTCTCGCCGGTGAAGCAGTTCGAGTACGTGGTGCCCGCCCACGCGGTCTCGCCGGCGGTCACGCTGCCGCGCGCCGGCGTCGTGGCGGTCGGCTGCAACATCCACGACGGCATGATCAGCTACCTCTACGTCACCGACGCGCCGTGGACCGCGCGCAGCGACGCCACCGGCCACGTTGTGTTCCGCGACCTGCCAGCCGGCGCCTACATCGTGCGCGTCTGGCATCCGCGGCTGCCGCCGGCCAAGCCCGACCTCGT
>NZ_SMRQ01000084.1 GCF_004359965.1 Cognatilysobacter segetis
CATGCGTGCCTCGAAGAGGGGGCGAACGGATTACAGAATTATGACGCGCGAATGTGACGTTTTTCTTTCACCCCTCATGCCGCCTTCACGTGGCCCGCGTCTCGCGTCCTGATAAGATCGCGCCCGCTTGGACCTTCCCCCTCCCCCGCGACGAGCACCGATAGCGCGCCTTCGCGATGAGCGGCCCGGCCGCGCCACCCGCGCCGCCTGCGCGCCGCACCCGGAACCGCATCCGTGCGCGACCTGCTGATCGTCTTCGTCCTCGTCGTGTTCAACGCCTTCTTCGCGATGTCGGAGATGGCGGTCATGACCTCGCGCAAGAGCCGGCTGCGCCACATGGCGGCCACGAGCGGTCGCGCGCGCAAGGCGCTGGACCTCGCCGAGCAGCCCGAGAGCTTCCTCTCGGCCGTGCAGCTGTGGATCACGCTGCTGAGCCTGCTGACCGGCTATTTCGGCGGCGAATCGATGGGCGAGAAGATCGCCGACCCGCTGCGCGATTTCCCGATGCTGGCGCCCTACGCCGCCTACATCGGGCGCGCGACCGGCTTCCTGGTGGTGCTGTTCTTCTTCGGCCTGATCGGCGAGCTCGTGCCCAAGCGCATCGGCACCCTGCGACCGGAGGCGATCGCGGCGCTCGTCGCGTATCCGATGGACTTCTTCGCGCGCATCGCGACCCCGTTCGTGATCCTGCTCTCGGCGTCGACCCGCGTGCTGCTGCGCGTGCTGCGCCTGGGCGGCGGCTCGGGTGAGGCGGTGACCGAGGAAGAGATCCGCATGCTGGTGAGCGAAGGCCACGAGCAGGGCGTCATCGATGCGGACGAACGCAAGATGATGAACCGCGTGCTGAGCCTCGGCGATCGCACGACCGACAGCCTGATGACGCCGCGCACGCGCATCGCCTGGCTCGATAGCGCCGCCGACACCGCGGAGAACCTCGAGGTGCTGCAGGCATCGCCGTTCTCGCGCTTTCCCGTCTATCGCGGCAGCGACCAGGACGTGCTCGGCATCCTCGAGACGAAGACGCTGGTCGGCGCGCTCGGCCGGGGCGAGACGCCGGACCTGTTCGCGCACCTGCGCCAGCCGCTGTTCGTCTCGGAGTCGACGCCCGCGCTCAAGCTCCTCGAGATCTTCCGCGAGGAGCAGCAGTCCCTCGCGCTCGTGGTCGACGAATACGGCGACGTGACCGGGCTGGTCACCGTCAACGACCTGATGGGCGCGGTGATCGGGCGCATCCAGTCCGACAGCGACGAAGGCCCGACCGGTGTCATCATGCGCGACGACGGCTCGCTCCTGGTCGACGGTTCGCTGGGCGTCGAGGAACTGCGCGAACTGCTCGGGGCCTCGGAGCTGCCGGGCGAGGACGAGCACGACTTCCACACCGCGGCCGGCATGGTCATCGCGCACTTCGGCCGCATCCCGCATGCAGGCGAGCACTTCCAGTGGAGCGACTGGCGCATCGAGGTGGTGGACCTCGACGGGCCGCGCGTCGACAAGCTGCTGCTCCAGCGCGCCCCACCCGCGCAGGACGACGACGATGCGCGACCGGGCTGAGCGCGCGCCGGAACTCGGCACCCGCGCCCTGCTCGATGCCTTCGCCGCCGGCGACCCGAACGAGGTCCAACCGCTCGGTGGCGTGTTCGAAGGGCTCGGCGACCGCGCGTTCGGCATGCTGCTGGTCGCGGCCGCGGCGCCCGCGTTCATTCCCGTACCCGGCCTTGCCGGCGGCCTCAGCGGGCCGCTGGTGATGCTGGTCGGCGTGCAGCTCCTGCTTCGGCTGCGGCGCCCGTGGCTGCCGCGCTTCCTCGCACGCCGGGGCCCCAAGCGTTCCACCCTCGCCCGTTTCCGGGACCGCCTGTCGCCATGGCTCGCGCGTCTCGAGCGACGCGTCCGTCCGCGCATGCCGGCCATGCTCGATCACTGGTCGTCGCGGCTGTTCACCGGCCTGCTGGTGCTCGCCACCGGCCTGCTGCTCACCCTGCCGATCCCGTTCACCAACTACGCGCTGGGCGTGGTCGTGCTGTTGTTCGCCCTCGCCTATCTCGAGCGCGACGGCGCGCTAATGGGCGTGGCCTGGGCGACCGGCGGCATCACCTTGGTGATCGCGGCCGCGCTGTCGGGCCGCATCGCGGAATTCGCCTCGCGCTTCGTCTGACCGCCGGGCCTACAGTGCCGCGACGGCCGTGGACGCGTCGGCCACCAGCGTCATGAATTCGTCCATTTCGAGCGGGTGGCCCAGCCAGTAACCCTGGGCCAGGTCACAGCGCCGCTCGCGCAGCAGCGCGTACTGGCCTTCCTTCTCCACGCCCTCGGCCACCACGGTGATGCCCAGCGAATGCGCCATCGCGATGATGGCCGTCGTCAGCGCGAGGTCGTCGGGATCGCGCAGGACGTCGGCGACGAAGCTGCGGTCGATCTTGACGCCGTCGACCGGCACGCGACGCAGATGGCTCAGGCCCGAGAACCCCGTGCCGAAGTCGTCCAGCCACACCTTGACGCCGAGCGCGCGCAGTCGCGTCAGCAACTGGCTGGCATGCGCCTCGTCGCTGATCACCGCGGTCTCGGTGAGCTCGATGTGCAGCTGTTCCGGCGCGAGCCCGGCGTCGCGCAGGCTCGCTTCCACCATGCGCGCGAGATCGCCGCTGCGCAGCTGGCGCGGCGACACGTTGACCGAGACGAACAGCGGCTCGCCTTCGCCGCGTGCGGCTTCCCAGCGACGTGCGTCGCCGCAGGCCGCGCGCATCACCTGCGGGCCGATCGTCTCGATGAGCCCGCTCTGCTCCGCGACGTCGATGAACACCGCGGGCGCGATCACGCCCTGCTCGTGGTGGCGCCAGCGAAGCAGCGCTTCGGCACCGACCAGGCGCTGGTCGGCGAGCCGGTAGACGGGCTGGTAGACGACGCGCAGCTCGCCGCGGTCCCAGGCGCCACGCAGCTCGTTCTCCAGGTGCACGCGGCGCTCGACCGCCTCGTTCATCGCACGGCTGTAGAAGCGGTAGCAGCTCTTGCCCGCGACTTTCGCCTGGTACATCGCGATGTCGCCGTTCTTCAGCAGCGACGTCGCGCCGTCGGCGTCGTCGGGGAACAGCGTCACGCCGATCGACGTGCTCAGGAAGACCTGCCGCCCCTGCACCACCAGCGGTTCGGCGAGGATCGCGACCAGCCGCTCGGCCAGGCGCGTGGCCGCCGCGCGGACGTCCTCGTCCTCGACCAGGATCACGAACTCGTCGCCGCCGAAGCGCGCCACGCGCGCCTCCGGACCGCCGATCCGCGACACCGCGTCGGAAATGCGATGCGCGAACTGCAGCAGGACCTCGTCGCCCGCATCGTGGCCGAGCGTGTCGTTGATGCGCTTGAAATCGTCCGCGTCCGCGAACAGCAGCGCGAGCTGGCGCCCCGCGCCGTTGAGCTGCATCAGGCGGGCGTCCAGCATCTCGCGGAAGGCGAGCCGGTTGGCGAGGCCGGTCAGCGCGTCGGTGTACGCCATGCGCCGGATCTCGCGGTCGTGCCGCGCGACGCTCTGGCTCATGCGCCCGAACGCGCGCACGAGGTCGCCGAGTTCGTCGCGGCGGCGCGTCACCGGCAACTCGGTTTCGAACTGCCCGGCTTCGATGGCCCGGGCCGAGTCGGCCAGCTCGCTGATCGGCCGCACCATCGTGCGCTGGATGATCGCCAGCACGACGCCGCCCAGCGTGAGCAGCGCGGCGCTGAGCAGGAGGATCGCCAGCAGCTGGCGGCTGCCGAGATCGCGGATCTGCTGGCGCAGCGCGGTCATCGCGCCCTGCTGGAATTCGCGGCCTTCCATCCGGTCGAAGCCGACGCGCACGCCGCCCAGCCGGGAGTCGCCCACCATCACCGGCGCGGACACGTCCAGCGTGTCCGGCGTCAGCTGCGCATGCAGGTCGCGCGCCTCGATCGCCTCGAAGGCGAGCGGATCGTCCATGCGGCGGCCGTAGGTCGGGATGTCGGGCGTGCCGTCGTGCAGCACGTTGCCGTCGGCGTCGAAGACCAGCACGTAGCGCACGCCGGGCTGCCGCAGCGCGCTCTTCGCGAGGTCCCCGACGGCGTCGAGGTCGAAATAGTAGAGCGGGTTCGCGAGCGCCTTGGCGAGCTGCCCCGTGGTGCCGTCGGCACGGCGGCGCAGGTTCGCGTCGAGCACCTGGTCGGTGGCCTGCCGCGACATGGACTCGACCGTGCGCTGCACTTCCTGCTGCCGCATCCAGAACAGCACCATCAGCGCGCTGGCGGCGAGGATCGCGAAGCCGACCATTGCGAAGAACTGGGCCTGCAGGCCGATCCTGACCTTCATTCGACGTCGGCCTTGATGCGGGCCACGCCGCGGCCGATGTCCGCGAGCGCGGCGCCGGACGCAGCGTCCATCGGCAGGAAGCGGGTGGTGCCGAAGAAGGCGAGCAGTGCGTCGCGCGCGGAGGGGTCGCGCGAGGCCTCGAGCAGCACGTCGCGCAGGCGCGCCGCGATGCGCGGGTCGACGTCGCCCCGCACCACCTCGACCGCGCGCGGATAGTCCGGCGTGCGGCCGATCAGCACGAAGTCGCGGCGGAACGAGGACGGCACCCGGCCGGGTTTCTCCCAGTCGATGTCGCTCATCACGCCCGCGTCGACGAGGCCCTTGTGCACCCACGTGGCGATGTTGAGCTCGGAGCGCGCGAACAGGTAGCCGACCGCGCCGGGACCCGGCTGGTCGTCGGGCGAGAGCAGGATTTCGAGCGGCATGCCGCGGTCGAGCAGCATCCCGGCCGGCACGTAGTAGGCGCTGGTCGACGACGGGCGCTGGAACGCCAGCCGGCGGCCGCGCAGGTCGTCGAGGCTGGCGAGGCCGCGGTCGCGGCGGGCGAAGAAGACGCTGTGGTAGTGGCTCACGCCATCGCGTTCGGTGAGCAGCAACGGGCGCGCGCCGGCGCGCTGTCGCAGCATCATCGCGGTGCCGGCCGTCTCGGTGACCCAGTCCACGCGTCCCCGCCGCATGTAACTCGCCATCTGCTGGGGATCGCGCGCCATGAGGATGCGTCCCTCGCGGATGCCGACGTCCGCCATCCTCGGCACGACGTAGTCGAGCAGCGGCTTGAGCTGGGCGTAGTGCGTCGCGGGGTCGTCGCTGATCCGGCCGAGTACCAGCACGCCCGAGGAAGCATCGCCGGCGCGGCTCTGGAACGGGACGGCCAGCGCCAGCAGGAGGCAGGCGAAACGGAGGATGCGCGTGATCAAGGCGTTACGACCCCGGGGCGTCGTCGCCGAGCCTAAAGCAAAACCGACCGGAGTGGGACGGCCGTCGCGGTCCGCGCCGCCGCCTTCACATCGGCGGCGGGGTCATTTCCCGCCGCCCGTCCCCGCCAGCCGGGCCATCCGCTGGGCGTCGGCGAGCACGCCGCGCAGCAGCCGCAGCTCGCGCTCGTCCAGTCCGGTGCGATTGAAAATGCGCCGGAGCTTGCGCATCGCGCTGTCGGGGGAGCGGCCCTTGTGGAAGTCGATCGCGTCCAGGGTTTCGCCGAGCTGGGCGTAAAAGCCTTCTAGCTGCTCGTGCGAGGCCGGCGGATCGCGCGGCTCGGTCGGCCCCGCGGCGTCCAGCCGGTCGAGCAACGCCATGCGGACCTCGTAGGCCAGCACCTGCACCGCAGCGGCGAGGTTCAGCGAGCTGTAGCCGGGATTGGCCGGGATGTGCACCGCCTGGTGGCAGAGGTGCAGCTCCTCGTTCGTCAGGCCGGTGCGCTCGCGTCCGAACACCAGCGCGACGTCACCCTGCGGCACGGTCCCGGCCATGGACGCCGCCGCTTCGCGCGGGGTGAGTTCCGGCAGCGCCACGCGGCGGCTGCGCGCCGTGCAGCCGAGCACCCGCTGGCAGCCCGCGAGCGCGGACGCGAGGTCGTCGTGGAACGCGGCGCTGGCGAGCACGTCGTCGGCCCCGGCCGCCAGCGCCTCGGACTCCGCATTGGGCCGCTTCTCCGGGGCGACCAGCACGAGCCGGTGCAGGCCCATGGTCTTCATCGCGCGGGCGGCGGAGCCGATATTGCCGGGGTGCTGGGTGCCCACCAGCACGATGCGGATGCGGTCGGCGGCGAGCGTCATGAAATCGGGGGTCATGCCGTCAATGGTAAGCTTCGCGCCCCCGCCGCTGATGGCGGGGTCGTTCTTTTCCACGGCCAGCGCGCCCGGACATCCCCATGCAGAAACCCGCCATCACCTTGATGATCAAGGCCGCGCGCGCCGCCGGCAATGTTCTCCTCCGCCACATGCACAAGCTCGACGCGCTCAACGTCGTCGAGAAGGGCCGCATGGACTTCGCCAGCGAAGTCGACAGCCTGGCCGAGAAGGAAATCATCAAGGAATTCCGCCGCGCGACGCCGGACCACGCGATCCTCGGCGAGGAAAGCGGCCCGCTGAATTCGGGCCCGCGCGCGCGCTACACCTGGGTCATCGACCCGCTCGACGGCACCAGCAACTACCTGCGCGGCATCCCGCACTTCTGCGTGTCGATCGCGCTGGTCGAGAACGGCGAGCCGATCCACGGCCTGATCTTCGATCCGCTGCGCAACGAGATCTTCCACGCGTCGCGCGGCGCCGGTGCGGTGCTCAACGACAAGCGCATCCGCGTGGCCGACCGCAAGGACCTCAACGGCGCGATGCTGATCACCGGCTTCCCGCCGCGCGAACGCGAGCGCGCCTCGGCGCAGCTCAAGACCGTCGACGCGCTGCTGCTCCAGGCCGAGGACATCCGCCGCACGGGCTCGGCGGCGCTCGATCTCGCCTACGTGGCCTGTGGCCGCGCCGACGCGTATTTCGAGGCGGGCCTCAAGCCCTGGGACATCGCGGCCGGCGCGCTGCTGGTCCGCGAGGCCGGCGGCAAGGTGGTCGACTACCGTGGCCGCCCGACCGGGCCGATGGACAACCGGGGCCTGCTGGGCCGCCCGCTGGTCGCGGGCAACCTGAAGATCTGCGACGAATTGCAGAAGAAGATCGTCGATACCGGCTACGCGGCCACGTTCGACGCCGCCTGATCGACCGCGCCGGCCGGCGTCCTGCCCGACCGCAAAAAAAAGGCCGCATCGCTGCGGCCTTTTTCGTGTCCGTCGTCGGGGATCAGGGACGACGCGCCAGCGCGGCCTCGTCCTTCGCCTTCGGCATCAGGTCCTGCTTGCTCACGCCGAACCACAGCAGCAGCGGGCAGGCGATGAAGATCGAGGAGAGCGTACCGATGACGGTACCGATGATCTGCGCCTCGGCGAGGCCGCGCAGCGACGCGCCACCGAACACGTACAGCGCCAGCATCGACAGGAACGCGACGAACGACACGATCACCGTACGCGACAGCGTCTGGTTGATCGCCTTGTTCATGATCTCGCGCGGGCTCAACCGCATGCTGCGGAAATTCTCGCGCACGCGGTCGAAGACCACGATCGTGTCGTTGATCGAGAAACCCATGACCGCCAGCAGACCGGCGAGCACCGTCAGGTCGAACTCGTGGCGCGTGATCGCGAACCAGCCGGCGACGATGCTGACGTCGTGGATCGTCGCGATGATCGCACCCAGGGCGAACTTCAGCTCGAACCGCATCGAGATGTAGATCAGCAGGCCCACCAGCACGAACAGGAATGCGTAGAGCGACTTCCACGCCAGCTCCTTGCCGACCTGCGGGCCGACGAAGTCACTGCGCTGCACGTGCGCGGCATTGCCCGGCAGGCTCGCGGCCTGCACCACCGCCGCCGCCGTGCGGTCCTTCGCGGTCGCGCCCTGCGAGCCTTCCTGCGGCTGCAGGCGGACCATCAGCTCGCGGCCGGAACCGAGGCCTTGGACCTGCGCGCCGTGGAAGCCCGCCGCGTCGAGTCGGTTACGCACCGCGTCGGTGTCGACCGGTCGGTCGAAGCGCAGTTCCACGACCGAGCCGCCGGTGAAGTCCAGCGCGAAGTTGAACGTGCGGCCCGGGTCGAAGCCGCCGTTGAACGCGTGGAAGATCATCGCCGCGAACGACGCGACCATCAGCAGGCCGGCGATTGCCAGCGAGATCCACCGCAGCCGCATGAAGTCGAAGTTGCTGTCGTACGGGAAAACATTGAAAGGCTTCATGGAATGTCTTCCCTTAGATCGCGATCGACTGCAGCTTGCGGCGACGGCCGTAGATCAGCGTCGCAATGGCGCGCGACACCGAGGTCGCCGTGTACATCGAGGTCAGGATGCCGACGATCAGCGTGACCGCGAAGCCCTTGATTGGGCCGGTGCCGAAGGCGAACAGCGCGAGGCCCGCGAGGATCGTCGTCAGGTTGGCGTCGGCGATGGTGCCCTGCGCGCGCTCATAACCTTCGGAAATCGCCGTCTGCGGTGGCAGCCCGAGCCTCAGTTCCTCGCGGATGCGCTCGTTGATCAGCACGTTCGCGTCCACCGACATGCCCACCGTCAACGCGACACCCGCGAGGCCCGGCAGGCTGAGCGTCGCACCGAACACCGACAGCAGCGCCACCACCATCAGCAGGTTCATCAGCAGCGAGAGGCAGGTGATGATGCCGAACACGCGGTAGTAGATCAGGAAGAAGCCGAGGGTGAACAGGAACGAGTAGAGGACGGCCTGCAGGCCGCGCTCGACGTTCTGCCGACCCAGGCTCGGGCCGACGATGCGCTCCTCGACGAAGTCCATCGGCGCCGCGAGCGAGCCCGAGCGCAGCAGCAGCGACAGGTCGGACGCTTCCTTCGCGCTCGACAGGCCGGTGGTCTGGAACTCCTTGCCGAACACGCCCTGGATGTTGGCGACCGAGATCACTTCCTGGTTGACGCGCGTGCTGCGGACTTCCTTGCCGTCGACCGTCTTCACCTCCGGCACGCGCTCGATGTACACCACCGCCATCGGCTTGCCGACGTTCTCGCTGGTGAAGTCGAACATGCGCTGGCCGCCGACGCTGTTGAGGCGGACGCTCACGGCGGGCGTGCCCGACTGCGGATCCGTCGTGGCGGTGGCGCCCACGAGCTGGTCGCCCGACACGATGATCCGCTTGCTCAGCAGGATCGGCACCGGCTTGCCGTCGGGGCCGACTTCGCGGCGGTAGAACACGCGCGCCTCCGGCGGCACGCTGCCGGTCGAGATGGCGTCGTAGGCATTGCCCTCGACGACCGCGCGGTATTCCAGCGTCGCGGTCGCGCCGATGATGCGCTTGGCCTGCGCGGTGTCCTGCACGCCCGGCAGCTCGACCACGATGCGGTCGGTGCCCTGGCGCTGGATGATCGGCTCGCCGACGCCGATCGCGTTGACGCGATTGCGCAGCGTGCTGACGTTCTGCTCGACGGCCTCGAGCGCGAGGCGCTGCTGCTCGGCGGGGTTCATGCGCACGGTGAGCGCGCCGCCGTTCACGGCGACGTCGAGCGTGGTCTGGCCGCGCGTGATGAGCTGGCGCGCCTTCTCGGCGTCCTGCGGCGAAACGATCGCGATCACGCTGCCGTCGGGGCGACGCTCGACCGACTCGTAGCGCACGCCTGCGTCGCGCAGCTGCACGCGCACGTCCTCGGCGAGGGCATCCAGCCGCTTTTCCATCGAGGCCTTCTGGTCGACCTGCATCATGAAATGCACGCCGCCCTGGAGGTCCAGGCCGAGCAGCATCGGCTTGGCGCCGATGTTCGCGAGCCAATCCGGCGCGGTCGAGGCCAGGTTGAGCGCGACGACGTAGTCGTTGCCGAGCGGATCCCTCAGGACGTCGGCGGCCTTGACCTGCTGGTCGGGATCCTTGAAGCGGACCAGCATGTTGCCGTTGTCGATCTCCACCTCTTTCGGCGTGACGCCCGCCTGGGCCAGCAACCCGGTGACGCGCGTGCGCAGCGCGGCATCGATCGCCCCGCCGCGGTTGGCGGTGACCTGCACGGACGGGTCCTGCGGGAAAACATTGGGCAGCGCATACAGCGCGCTCAACAGCAACAGCACGACGGCGAGGGCGTATTTCCAGCGCGGGTAGGTCAGCATCGAAGTCCAGGCGGCTCCCCGCCGCGTCCAAAGCGTGTAAGGGCGGCCGGGGCCGCCATCAAGGGCCTGCGGCTCAGGCGGCCTTCAACGTGCCCTTGGGCAGCACGTTGCCGATCGCGGCCTTCTGCACGCGCACG
>NZ_SMRQ01000085.1 GCF_004359965.1 Cognatilysobacter segetis
TCGGCGACCCGCGCGGCGCGCGCTTCGCTTATGTCACGAACGTCGACGTCCGCGACGGCACCGCGGCCGACGACAGCGTCCGCTCGGTGGCCGGTTCGCCCGGCACGCTGTGGATGGGAACCGACGGCGGGCGCCTGCTGCGCTACGACCTCGCCGGGCACCGTTTCGAGGACCTCACCGCCGCGATGCCGCTGCCGCGCGGGCGCGTCGCCGCGTTCCTGACGTGGACCGACGGCGGCTTCCGGCTGGCGACCGACACGGGCCTGCTGGCGCTCGACCCGGCGAGCCGGCGCGTACGGCGGGTCGAGCTGCCGGGCGACGTCCGTCCGGTGCTGCGATCGATCGCGCGCGCGGCCGACGGCGCGCTCTGGCTCGGAACGTCCGGCGACGGCGCGTACCGGCTCGCCGCGGACGGCCGCACGCTGACACACCTCGAAGCCGGCGAGGGCGCGCGCCTGTCGCATCCGAACGTGCATGCGCTGCTCGTCGACCGGCGCGGCGCCGTCTGGTTCGGCACCGGCGACGGGCTCGACCGGCTCGACCCGGCCACCGGCCGCCTGCGTCATTTCCGCCACGGCGCCGACGACCGCGACTCGCTGCCCGGCAACGTCGTGCGCGCGCTGCTCGAGGACGCCGCGGGCCGGATCTGGGTCGGCACGCATGCGGGCCTGGCCGAGGCGGCGCCCGCGCCGGGCGGCGGCGTGTCGTTCCGGCCGCTGCCGCACGCGAGCCTGGCGGACCGCCGCGCTTCCACGGTGTTCTCGCTCGGCGAGGCGCCGCGCGGCACGCTCTGGGCCGGCACCGACGCGGGCCTGCTCCGGTATCGCCCGGACGGTGGGCAGGCGCGCCTGTTCGGCATCGGCGATGGCCTCCAGGACCTCGAGTTCAACGGCGGCGGCGTCGGTCGACTCACGGACGGGCGCCTCGCCTTCGCAGGCGTCCGCGGCGTGAACCTGGTCGATCCGGTACGCGGCGACGACGAGGCGGCGCCAGCGCCCCTGCGCCTGCTGTCGATGCGCATCGGCAACGACGCCGACAGCGACGCGCCGCTCTGGCCGCCCGCGTCGCTGCACGTGCGCGACGGCGAGGACCTCGTGCGCCTGCGCATCGGCACCCTCGATTTCGCCCCGTCCGCGCAGCCGCGCTATCGCTACCGCATGGACGGACTCGACGCCGACTGGATCGAGAACGGCGACTCGCGCGAGATCACCTACACCCACCTGCCGCCCGGGCATTACACGTTCCGTGCGCAGTCGACCGATCGCGGCGGTCGCTGGTCCCCGCACGAACTGCGGCTGCCGGTCGCCGTCGACGTGCCGCTGTGGCGCCAGCCGATCGTGCTGCTGCTCGCGGCCCTGGCGCTGGTCGCCCCGCTCGCGTTCGCGATCTGGCAGTGGCGCCAGCGCCGGCGTCACGAGCGCGCGCACCTGGCCGGCATGCGCGAGCGCGAGGACCGCCTGAAGCTCGCGCTGTGGGCGTCCGGCGAGCAGTTCTGGGACTACGACCTCGGCAACGGCCGCATGCATCGCCTGAAGGCGACCGAGCGCGGCGACGACTCGCGCGACCTCGACGTGGCGTCGGTCCTGGAACGGGACCACACGATCCATCCGGACGACCTCGAACGCGTGCGTTCGCAGCTGCGTCGCCACCTGAAGGGCGAGCTGCCGGTGTTCGAGTCGCAGCACCGTGTCGCCGACGGCACCGGGGGCTGGATGTGGATCCGCGCGCGCGGACGCGTCGTCGAGCGCGACGCGCAGGGTCGCGCCGTTCGCATCGCCGGCACCGCACGCGATGTCACCCGCACGCGCCGCGCCGAGCGCGATCGGCGCGTGGCCAGCGAAGTGCTGCGCAGCATGGCCGAAGCCGTCGCCGTGTTCGACGACGATTTCCACTTCATCTCGGTCAATCCCGCCTTCACGCGCATGACGGGCTACAGCGAGGCCGAAGTGACCGGCGAGTCGACGCACCTGATCGACAGCCGCCAGCACGACGAGTCCGTGTACGCGCGCATGCGCGACGACCTGATGCGCGACGGCCGCTGGTCGGGCGAGATCTGGCAGCGCCGCAAGGACGGCAGCGAGTTCCTGTGCTGGCTGCAGGCCAGCGTCGTGCTCGACAACGCCGGCCAGCGCGGCCACTGGGTCGCGGTGCTGTCGGACATCACCGACCAGAAGCGCGCCGAGCAGGAGCTGCGCTACCTCGCCAACTACGACACGCTCACCGGCCTCCCGAACCGTGCGCTGCTGCTGGAGCGCCTGTCGCGGGCGATCGCCCGCGCGCGCCGGCAGGACACGCGCATCGCCGTGCTGTTCCTCGACCTCGATCGCTTCAAGGACATCAACGACTCGCTCGGCCACGCGGCCGGCGATGCGATCCTGCGCGCCACCGCGGGGCGCCTGCAGCACGCGGTCGGCACGCAGCACACTGTCGCGCGGCTGGGCGGCGACGAGTTCACCGTGGTCATGGAGCACGTCGAGCACGCCGACGAGGCCGAAGCCGTCGCGCGCGCGCTGCTGGCCGCGTTCGAATCCCCGCTGGACGCCGGCGACCTGCGGGACGTGATCATCTCGCCGTCGATCGGCATCGCCGTCTACCCCGACGATGCGGACACGCCGTCGGACCTGCTCAAGCACGCGGACACGGCGATGTACCAGGCCAAGGCGCTCGGCCGCCGCATGTTCATGCGCTATGCCGGCGCGATGGATGTCGACATCCGCCGACGCGCCACGCTGTCGGCCGCCTTGCGCAAGGTGATCGACCGCGAGGAGTTGCACCTCGTGTACCAGCCGCGGCTCTCGCTGTCGCAGCGACGCATCGTCGGCGTCGAGGCGCTGCTCCGCTGGAACTCGGCCGAGTTCGGCGCGATCTCGCCCGCGCAGTTCATTCCGCTTGCCGAGGAATCCGGCCTGATCCTCGAGATCGGCGAATGGGCGCTGCGCCATGCCTGCCAACAATTGCAACGCTGGCGCGAGGCGGGGCTCGACCTGTCGATGTCGGTCAACGTGTCGGCGCTGCAGTTGCGCCGCGGACAGCTTGCGGGCTCGATTGAACGCCTGCTCGCCGAGACCGGCCTGCCGCCGCAGCGGCTGGAGATCGAGCTCACCGAGAGCGTGATCATGGCCGAGGAAACCTGGTCGTCGCTGCAGGCGATCCGCGACCTCGGCGTGCATATGTCGATCGACGACTTCGGTACCGGCTATTCGTCGTTCGCCTACCTCAAGCGCCTGCCGATCAACGCACTGAAGATCGACCGCGAATTCATCGGCGACCTCACGCGCGACCCGGACGACGAGGCGATCACCAGCGCGGTGATCGCGATGGGCCATTCGCTCGGGCTGCACGTCGTCGCGGAAGGCGTCGAAACCGGGGGCCAGCTGGAGTTCCTGCGCCGCAACGGCTGCGACGAGATCCAGGGCTACTGGCTCTCGCGCCCGCTCGAGCCGCTTAGCTGCGAGCGCTTCCTGCGTGAATGGCAATGGGACGTCTCGATGCCGGCTGCGACGGTGCCTTGATTCGGCCGGTCCCGCTGCTATCGTGGCCGGCATGGACGACAGGCCCCAGACGCTCGAGCTCATCCACCGGCTGGCCCGACGCATCGACGAACTCGGCGATCGCCTGCGACGGCTGCAGGACGAGAACCGCAGCCTGCGCCAGCAGCAGTCCGAACTCGTGGCCGAGCGCGCGTCGCTGCTCGCCAAGAACGAGCAGGCCCGCGTGCGCGTCGAGGCGATGATCGCGCGCCTGCGCTCGCTCGAGCAGCACACCTGAGGCCGGCCGCATGAGCACCACCGAACCCGTCAACGTCCGGCTGCTGGACCGCGAATACACCGTCGGGTGTACGCCCGAACAGCGCGACGGCCTGCTGGCCGCCGCCAAGCTGCTCGATACCAAGATGCGCGAGATCCGTGGCGGCAACAAGATGGCCGCGGTCGATCGCATCGCGGTGCTGGCGGCGCTCAACATCGCGCATGAATTCCTGCAGGTGCGTGCCGAGCCGCATCGCGAGCGCGACATCGCGCATTCACTGGGCATGCTCAATCGGCGCATCGACGACCTGCTGGACGCACCGCCCGGCTGAAACGCGCCATGCGCCGAATGCCGGCGCCGTGCACGTGATCACATGGCGCGCACGCTCCACAACGCGGCTGAACTAGCGCCGATCCCGCGCGGGTTCGCGGGCAATGTTCCGGGCGTGGCGCGCTATACTGCGTCCACGTCCTCTGCTGTGTGCGACGGCGTGTGCAAACATTCGCCTTGGCCCTTAAAAACGACACCGGGAATGTGACGGCCGCCCGGAGCGCATGCCCGCCCGCGAGCGGGAAGCCCGAAGGTGGCCGAGCGTTCCCACTTGAACCTCGGGTTCAAGGTCGTTTCGCACGCATCGGCACGGTGGAGGACTCCCCATCCCGCCTGTCGCGATCGCCCGCTCCGGGCCGATCGCGATGAGCGACGCCTTTCTCGACCTTCCCGCACTTCGCCGCGACATGCGTGCGCGCCGCGCCGCGCTGTCGCCGGCCCTGCGCATTGCGGCCGCGCAACAGCTCGCCGCGCGCCTGCACGGTGTTCCCGGGATGCCTGCCTCCGGTTTCGTGGCCGGCTACTGGGCCGTCGACGGCGAGATCGCTCTGCACGCCTGGCAGACATCACTGCCGCCGCGCTGCACGTACTGCCTTCCGGTGCTCTGCGATGACCAGCGACTGCGATTTGCGCCCTGGCGTCCGGGCGACACGCTGGTCTCCAACCGCTTCGGCATCCCCGAGCCCGACGTGGATCCCGTTTCGCTGCTCGAGGCGGACGCGCTGGCCGCGGTCGTCATGCCGCTCGTGGCGTTCGACGCCGCGGGCCATCGCGTCGGCATGGGTGGCGGCTGGTACGACCGAAGCCTTGCACCCGTGCGCGACGCCGCGACGCGACCGCTGCTCGTCGGCGTAGGCTACGAGGTGCAGCGGGTCGACGCGCTGATGCCCGCGCCGTGGGATGTTCCGCTCGACGCCGTGTGCACCGAATCCGCCACCTATCTTCGCGACGCGACCTCATGACCGTCCGACGACGCTTCTGGCTCATGAAATCCGAACCCGACTGTTTCTCGATCGACGACCTCGAACGGGTCGGAACCGAGCCTTGGACGGGCGTGCGCAACTACCAGGCACGCAATTTCATGCGCAACGGCATGCGCCACGGCGACGGCGTGCTGTTCTATCACTCGAACTGCAACCCGCCCGGCATCGCGGGCGTCGCGAGCGTCGCCTCGGATGCGTATCCGGATCCGACCCAGTTCGACCGTACGTCGCACTATTTCGACCCGAAGGCCACGCGCGAAGAGCCGCGCTGGTTCAACGTCGATGTCCGCTTCGAACGAAAGCTGTCGCGCCTGATCTCCCTGGAGGAGATCCGCGGGCACGCCGACGATCTGGGCGACGAATTCGCGCTCATCAAGCGCGGCAGCCGCCTGTCAGTGATGCCGGTTTCGAGCGCCCAGTGGTCCCTCCTCCTATCACTCGAGTCCGCCCGATGACCGAAGCCAAGCGTCTTGCCGCCGAGAAGGCGATGTCCTACGTCGAAGACGGCATGATCGTCGGCGTCGGCACCGGCTCGACCGTCGCGTATTTCATCGACGCTCTCGGCCGAGATCCGGAGCGCATCCGCGGCGCGGTCTCCAGTTCGGAGCAGAGTACGGAGCGTCTGCGTCGCCACGGTATCGAGGTGCTCGATCTCAATGCCACCGGCCCGCTTGCGCTTTATGTCGACGGCGCCGACGAGTGCGACGGCGCCAAGCGACTGATCAAGGGCGGCGGCGCCGCTCTCACGCGCGAAAAGATCATCGCGGAGGCGAGCCAGCGGTTCGTCTGCATCATCGATCCCAGCAAGGAAGTCGACGTGCTGGGCCGGTTTCCCCTCCCCGTCGAAGTCGTGCCGATGGCCCGCAGCCTCGTCGCCCGGAAAATCGTCGCCCTGACCGGCGCGCAGCCGGTCTGGCGCGAGGGCGTGGTGACCGACAACGGAAACCTGATCCTCGACATCCACGGGCTCCGCATCACCGACCCGGTGGCCCTTGAAAGCGCGATCAACCAGATCCCCGGCGTGGTGAGCGTGGGCCTGTTCGCCCGGCGCCCGGCCGACGTGGTGATCGTGGGCGGGGAACCTCCAACGGTTCGTTGACCTGCGCTCTGGCTTTTGCGCTAGTTTCGTCCACCAGTCGAGGCGCCGTGGTCGGGCCGCACGTAGGCGACTTGGAGGGCTGCGCTGCGAACCCTCCGAAGCGAAGGCGCTGAGACGCACGGGGCGAACGATGCATCCGTCGATGAATAACGTCACCGCGTATTCAACTGTGAAGCGCACCCCGCGATGACGGAGCATGCTCGGCGAAGCGCCGCGTTTCCGTACCGTTAGATGCGGAGCCGACTCTTCCCGTGATCGTTCGGGTCGTGAATACCACCGGCCCCGGGCGGGCGCGCTCCAGGTCGGCGCCAGATGGCCGGTCGATGCGTCGAGCATGCTGCGTGCAATCCCGGCGCTTCGAGCTAGCCAGTCGCCCCGATATCCCGATCAATTTCCAACGCCCCAAAAGCAAACCCCCACCCGTTTGCACGGATGGGGGTTTGGGGATAAAGACCCTGGCGATGACCTACTCTCGCATGGCAAAGCCACACTACCATCGGCGCGGGTGCGTTTCACTTCCGAGTTCGGAATGGGATCGGGTGGTTCCACACCGCTATGGTCACCAGGGAGAGGGTGGAGGGTCGCCTCACGGCGCCGC
>NZ_SMRQ01000086.1 GCF_004359965.1 Cognatilysobacter segetis
CCCGCGCCGCGTCGACGTCAACGTGCATCCGGCCAAGCACGAAGTGCGTTTCCGCGACGGGCGGCTGATCCACGATTTCGTCTATCGCACGCTGCAGGGCGTGCTCGCGGAAACGCGCGCGGGCACAAGCATCGCGGCGATCGGCGCGCAGGTCGCGGCGGCCGTGACGTCGACGCCCGCCTGGGCCGCCCCCGCGCGGCAGGCGCCGCTGGGACTGCAGGTCGCGGAGGCGCGTGCCGCATATGAAGCGCTCTATGCACCCGCCGAGCGCACGGCCGCGGCCGCGATGGCCACGCTGCCGCCGCCTGCCGCGGACGACACGCCGACCCTGCCGCCGCTCGGTTACGCGGTCGCGCAGTTGCATGGCATCTACATCCTGGCCGAATGCGCGGAAGGCCTGATCGTCGTGGACATGCATGCCGCGCACGAACGCATCGGCTACGAGAAGCTCAAGGCCGCGCACGATGGCGAAGGCCTGCGCACGCAGCCCCTGCTGGTGCCGCAGGCGGTGGCGGTGTCCGATCGCGAGGCCGACGTCGCCGAGCGCGAGGCGGCCACGCTCGCCGCACTCGGCTTCGACGTCACGCGCACGGGGCCGCAGTCGCTGGTGCTGCGCGCGGTGCCGGCGCTCCTGGCCAGCGGCGACACCGAGACGCTGCTGCGCGACGTGCTGGCCGACCTGCGCGAGCATGGCGATACGCGTCGCATCGCCGAGGCGCGCGACGAACTTCTGGCCACGATGGCCTGCCACCACGCGGTGCGCGCCAATCGGCGCCTCACGATTCCCGAGATGAACGCCCTGCTGCGCGAAATGGAAGCGACGGAGCGCTCGGGACAATGCAACCACGGCCGCCCGACCTGGGCGCGCTTCAGCCTGGCGGAGATGGATCGATGGTTCCTGCGCGGTCGTTGACCCGTGGCATCGCGGCGCTGGCGCTCGTGCTGGCGGCGTCGGCGTGTCGCCGCGATGCCGCGCCACCGGCGACGCCGCGCGCGCAGCCGGCCGCGTTCGTGCAGGCCGAGCAGGTGTGGCGTGCGGAACGCCTGCGAAAGCTCACGGCGCCGGACGGGTGGACATCGCTCGTCGGCCTGCACTGGATCGATCGCGGCGCGCATTTCGTCGGAAGTGCAGCGAGCAACGGCATCCGGCTGCGGGTGGGGCCGTCGCAGCTGGGCCTGCTCGCGCTGGACGACGGGCGGATCCGGTTCCAGCCCGCGAAGGGCGCCGGCGCGCTGGTCGACGGCCGGTCCGTGTCCACCGCGGTGCTCCGTCCCGACGACGATCCGGCGGGCGCGAGCCTCGTCGCGTTCGACGACGGCAAGGGGCTCGCCACGGTGATCCATCGCGGCGATCGCTACGCGCTGCGCGTCAAGCACGCCGACGCGCCCACGCGCACCGCCTTCCGCGGGCTGCAGTACTGGCCCGGCGGCCCCGACTGGATCGTGGACGCCCGGTTCGTGCCCAATCCGCCGGGCGCGACGCTCGGCATCGCGAACATCATCGGCATCGTGGAACCGACGCCGAACCCCGGCCGTGTCGAATTCAAGCGCAACGGCAATACCTACCGCCTCGAAGCGCTCGAAGGCGACGGCGGCGGACTGTTCCTCGTGTTCGCCGACCGCACCAGCGGGCACGGCAGCTACGGCGCGGGTCGCTTCATCGACACCGCGCCGCCGGTGGACGGCCGCGTGCGCATCGATTTCAACCAGGCCTACAACCCGCCGTGCGCGTTCACGCCGTTCGCGACGTGCCCACTGCCGCCCGACGGCAACCGTTTGCGCCTCGCCGTCATGGCGGGCGAGAAGGCCTACCACTGATGAGCCGAACGATGTCGCGATTCACGCTCCTGCTCGCCGGGCTGTTGCTCGCGGCGCCTGTGGTCGGTTCGGCGCCGAAGCCGCGTGCGCCGGAGGCGCCGCCGGTCCCGCTGCTGTGGAAGGTGTCGGATGCGGACAGCTCGCTCTACCTCCTTGGTTCGTTCCATCTGCTGGCGAAGTCGGACTACCCGTTGTCGCAGGACGTCGACCGTGCCTTCAAGGACGCCGAATCGCTGGTGTTCGAGGTCGCGCCCGACGATCTGGACGATCCCGGTGTCACCGCGAAGATGCTGGCGCTCGCGAGTTCGGACGCGGGCTCCAGCCTGGCACGCGTGACGCCGCCCGACCTCGCGCCGGCGCTGGCGTCGCGCCTCGCTGCCTTCGGCCTGCCGGCCGAACGGATGGCAGCCTTCGAGCCGTGGTTCGTGGACACCATGCTGGTGACGGTCCTCGGTCAGCGCGCCGGTTACGCGCCCAAGGACGGCCTCGACCGCGTGCTGATGGCGCGCGCGAAGGCGGCGGGCAAGCCCGCCCGTGGCCTGGAGACGGTCGACCAGCAGCTCGCGACGCTGGATTCGACGCCGCTCGCCGAGCAGGTCGCATCGCTGCGCGAATTCGTCGAGGAAGGCGAGGGCGCCGAGGCGAAGCTCGCTGCGCTGCATGCGGCATGGCGGAGCGCGGATCTGACCGCGCTGGAAACGATGACCCGCGAGGAAATGCGCGAGCGCACGCCGGTGACGTACCAGCGGCTCAACGTGGATCGCAATCGCGCGTGGGTGCCCCAGCTCGAGCGCATGCTGGCCGATGGCCGCGATCACGACGTGCTGGTCGTGGTCGGCGCGCTGCACCTGCTGGGCGATGACGGCGTCGTGTCGCTCCTGCGCGCGCGCGGTTATCGCGTCGAACGGATCTGCTCGGCCTGCACGCCCCCGCGCCGCTGACCGGGCCCGCGTCGACCGTCAGGCGGCCGGCACCATCACGATGCAGTCCACGGGACAGGCGGGCACGCACAGCTCGCAGCCCGTGCAGAGCGGCTCGATCACCGTGTGCATCGATTTCGCGCCGCCGATGATCGCGTCGACCGGGCAGGCCTGGATGCATTTCGTGCAACCGATGCAGTCCTCCTCCACCACCAGCGCCACGCGCGGCGGTGCCTGCAGGCCGCGAGCGCGGTCGTAGGCAAGGGGCGGCACCTGCAGCAGGCGCGCCAGTGCCCGCGCGCCGGCATCACCGCCGGGCGGGCAGCGGTCGACACCGGCCTCGCCGCGCGACATCGCCTCCGCGTACGGACGGCAGCCCGCGAAGCCGCACTGGCCGCACTGGGTCTGCGGCAGCAGGCGGTCGAGCCGTTCGACGAGGTCGGTCATCGCACTGCGCGTCGCGGTGTCGATCAGCGGACGGGCATGCCCGGTGCCGCGCCGGTGTCCGCATCGAGCAGGAACAGCCCGCCGCCGTCGAAGCCGGCCGACAGGATCATTCCCTCGCTGACGCCGAAGCGCATCTTGCGCGGCGCCAGGTTCGCGATGAACACCACGCTGCGGCCCACCAGCGTCTCCGGCTCGCCGTACGAGCCGCGGATACCCGAGAAGATCTGGCGCTGGCCGAGTTCGCCGGCGTCGAGCAGGAAGCGCAGCAGCTTGTCCGAGCCTTCCACGAAGCCGCACTCGAGCACCTTGCCGATGCGCAGGTCGAGCTTGGCGAAGTCATCGATGCCGATGTGCGATGCAGCGGGCGCCGCCGCATTCGTCGTCGCCTGCGGCGCGGTCGCGTCGGTGGTGACGGTGGCGGCCGAGGCCGCGGTCGCTGGGGTGGTCGTGGACTGCAGGGTGTCCTTGCTGGCGTCGGTCATGGCGTCGATCTGCTTCGGGTCGATTCGGGTGAAGAGGGGCGCGTAGGGCGCGATGTCGTGTGCGAGCAGCGGCGCGGCAGCATCGTTCCACCGGGCGATCGGCGCACGCAGGAAGGCCTCGGCCTGCGCGGCCACGCGCGGCAGCACCGGTTTCAGGGCGACCGCGAGCACGCGGAACAGGTTCAATCCCTGCGTGCAGACGGCCTGCAGGTCAGCATCCGCGCCCGCCTGCTTGGCCAGCACCCACGGCTTGGTCTCGTCGATGTAGCGGTTCGCTTCGTCGGCCAGCGACATGGTCAGCCGCAACGCCGTGGCCGCCTCGTTGCGAGCGTAGGCGGCGGCGATCGGCTGGAGCTGTGCGACGAAGCGCTCGCACATGGCGCCGTCGGGCAGCGCGTCCGCGAGGCGGCCGCCGAAGCGCTTCTCGATGAAGCCCGCGCAGCGGCTCGCCAGGTTCACGAACTTGCCGACGATGTCGGCGTTCACGCGTGCGATGAAGTCCGAGAGGTTCAGGTCGACGTCGTCGACGCCGCCCGAGGTCTTGGCCGCGAAGTAGTAGCGCAGCGCTTCCGGATCCAGCCCGCTGTCGAGGTAGGTGCGCGCCATGACGAACGTACCGCGCGACTTCGACATCTTTGCGCCGTCCACGGTCAGGTAGCCGTTGACGTGCAGGCGCGTCGGTGCGCGGAGTCCGGCGCCATGCAGGACCGCCGGCCAGAACAGGCCGTGGAAATTGACGATGTCCTTGCCGATGAAGTGGTGCATCTCGGCGTTCGAGCCCGCGCGAAGGTAAGCGTCGAAATCGATCCCGCGGCGCTCGGCCAAGGCCTTGAAGCTCGACAGGTAGCCGATCGGCGCGTCCAGCCAGACGTAGAGGAATTTGCCGGGATGCCCGGGAATCTCGAACCCGAAGTACGGCGCGTCGCGCGAGATGTCCCAGGCGCGCAGGCCGCCCTCGGCATCGAGCCATTCCTGCAGCTTCGCCTTGACGCCCGGGACCGCGACGTCGCCCGCCAGCCATTCGCGCAGGAACGCGTCGAAGCGGCCCAGCTCGAAGAAGAAGTGCTCCGACTCGCGCAACTCCGGCGTCGCGCCGCTGATCACCGACCGCGGTTCCTTCAGCTCCGTCGGCGCGTACGTCGCGCCACAGTGCTCGCAGTTGTCGCCGTACTGGTCCGGCGTGCCGCAGTTGGGGCAGATGCCCTTGACGTAGCGATCGGGCAGGAACATGCCCTTGACCGGATCGAACAGCTGCGCGACGGAGCGCCGCGTGATGCAGCCGGCGGCGTCGAGCGCGCGATAGATCGATTGCGTGAGCTCGCGGTTGCCGTCGGAGTTCGTCGAGTCGTAGTGATCGAACGCGACGCCGAAGTCGGCGAAATCGCGCTCATGGCCCGCCTGGACGCCGGCGATGAACGCCTCCGGCGTCGTGCCGGCCTTTTCGGCCGCGAGCATGATCGGCGTGCCGGGGGTGTCGTCAGCGCAGACGAAATGGACGGTGTCGCCCGCCATGCGGTTCGCGCGCGTCCAGATGTCGCCCTGGATGTAGCCGACGAGATGGCCCAGGTGCAGCGGGCCGTTGGCGTAGGGCAGGGCGCAGGTGACGAGGATCTGGCGGGGCATGATCGGCGGCGTGACGCGGGGGTCGGCCAGTATCGCACGCGCGCTTTTCGCGGCCGCCCTGCGGAAACGCAAACGGCCCGGTTTCCCGGGCCGTCCGTGTTCCTCGAGGCGACGTGCTCAGTGCACGCGGACCCAGGTCGCGGTCTTGCAGATGAACAGCTTGCAGCCGGTGACTTCGAGCTTGTTGCCGCCGTCGACCAGCTTCACGCTCTTGGCCTTGAAGCCCATGCCGGCCGACGGCTTGTAGCCTTCGCCGCCGCCCCAGCCGCCGTTGACCGGCGACAGGTTCCACAGGATCGGCATGCCGACGGTCGACTTGCCCTTCTTGGCGCCGTCGCACTTCGTGCAGGTGGCCGCCGAGGGGTCAACGGCCTCGACGATCTTGGCCGCCAGCTTGCCGTTCTGGGCCTGGTAGACCTCGGCGATGGTCATGACCTTGCCGGTCTCGTCGTCGAGCGTCTTCCAGCGGCCGATCGGCGAGTTGTCGGCGGCGGAGGCGAGCAGCGGCAGCGCGAGCGCCGCCAGAGCCAGAAAAGTCTTGCGCATGGAGTCCCCCTCAGGACGATTCGTCCCCTGCACACCGCAGGGGTGGCCTTTTATAACCGGAAACCGCGCGGGGCGCGTCACCGTCCGGCCGCTTGTTCAGGTGGTCGCGGGCGAGCGCTGGAACGGCGCGCCGGCCAAAAAAAAGCCCGGCCGAAGCCGGGCTTTTCGTGAAGCGGTGGTGCGTTAGAACTTGTACCCGACGCTGAAGTACACGCGGCGGCCGAGCGGGTCGGCACCGATCGAGTAATCGTAGAACGGGTAGCCGGTGTTGCTGGCATCTTCGCGGTACTGGTTGTTCAGCACGTTGTTAACGGTCAGCGAGGCCGTCAGGTTCGGGCCGAACTTCTTGGCCACCTGCAGGTTGTACAGCATGTACGGCGGCAGGCGACGCGGCGAGAACCCACCCGCGGCGTTGGTGTAGTCCTGGCCGACCCAGTTGCCGTTCGAGCCGTAGCGCGTGCCGAACACCGTCGTCGACCAGTCGCCCTTCGACCAGCCCAGCGAACCGCGGACCCGGCTGCGCTGGTCGCTGATGGCGACGTTGTCGCGGTAGTCCACCAGCTCGTCACCCGCGAACTGGCGGTAACGGTTGGTCAGGCTGAGCGAGTAGCCCAGCTCCAGGGCGAAGCGGCCCCAGTTAGCGGTGTTGAGCTTGTAGTGGTACGTCGCGTCGATGCCGCTCGAGTCCTGCAGCGCCGAGTTGATGTACGCCGAGTTGATGCGCTCGATGCGGTTGTCCAGCGCCGTACCCGGGTTGGCCGGGAGACGCGTGACGAGGCTCGTGACGTTCTGGCAGAACGCCGAGTTCGAGGTGTACTCGAACGGCGAACCGTCGCGCTTGACGCCGAGTCGGCAGTTGGCTTCGTTCTCGAGGATGTACGCCGAGCTCAGCTGCGTCGCGGCGTCCTCGAGCTTGATGCGCCAGTAGTCCACCGACACGTCCATGCCCTGCATGATGTCGAAGACGAAGCCGGCCGTGAACGACTTGCCTTCCTCTTCCTTCAGCAGCGGATTGCCCGCGATGACCGTCTGCGCCGAGTAGATCGTCGGGTCACCCACCGTGCCCGAGCAGGTCGTGCGCGAACGCGGCGTCGGCGGCGTCGCCTGGCCGAGGCCGGTACCCGAACGGCAGGCGTACTCGTCGAGGACCGTCGAGAACGAGGCGGCGCCCTGCGCGAACACGAGCTGCATGTCCGGCGCGCGGAAGCTGGTCGCGTACGAGGAGCGCAGCAGCAGCTTCTCGAACGGACGATATTCCAGGCCGAGGGTGTAGGTGATCGCGTCGTCGACGGCGGTGATGTCGTCGTACTTGTCGTAACGAGCCGCCAGCTGCGCGGTCAGCGACTTGAGGATCGGCACGCGGAACTCAGCGCCCACGGCGTAGCGGTCACGCTTGCCGTGCGACTCGCCGGAGCTCGTCAGGTTGTAGATCGTGCCGGCATCGCGCGGACGAAGCTGGTCGGTGCGCGGATCGCTCTCGAGGTCGAACTCCTGGCGCGCGGCCTCGAGCACGCCCGCGAAACCCACGGCACCGGCGGGCAGGTCGAACAGGTCGCCGCTGACGTTGAAGTTGAACGTCGACGAGCCCGTCGTGCCCTTGTTGATGACGCGCGTCGAGATCGAGCGGTACTGCTCCGGCGTCAGCGGCGTGTTCCAGCGATCAAGGTTCAGGCGGTACGTCGGGTAGATGCTCGTATAGCCGAGCTGCGGGCCGAGGAAGTAGTCATGCACCGCCTGCGCCAGCAGACGCGGGCGATCGGCTTCGTACTCGTAGCGCGACGTGGCGGCCGAGGCCTCCCAGTCGAAGCGCTCGCCGATCGTGCCCATGGCGCCGACCATCACGTCGTAGGTGCTCTCGTCGAACTTCGTGGTCGAAGCCTCGAGGCCGCCGAGCTCGAACGGGTTGAACACGCGCTGCAGCTGGATCAGCGAGCCGAACTGCGGATCGTAGTAGACGCTCGTAGAGCCGCCGCTGGACGTGCGCATGAACTGGTCGCCGGACGTGCCCCAGAACTCGGTGCCGCTGGAGGCGGCCGCACGGCTGGAGTAGTACGTGGCGCTGCCGAACAGCTGCACGTTGTCGGTCAGGTCGAACGTGCCGTAGCCGTAGGTCGACCAGAAGTCGCCCTTGTTCGAGATCGAACGCGAGCCCGGCTGCGTGAAGGAACCACAGTACGTGCCACGCGCGGCGGTCGTGCGGGTCGTGTAGCCGAAGCGGTCGCAGACGTCCTGGCCCGGATAGTAGGCGTTGCGGCCGATCTGCGAGGACGTGCCCGACTGGCGGATCGCGATGAGCGACAGCGCCGGGTTGGTCAGGTTCGCGCCGAGCGGGCCGTTGCGCGTATCGGAAAGGAAGTCGCGCTGGCTGGCGAACACTGGCTCGTTCGCGCCGTACTGGAACGCGTACACCGCGCTCCAGCGGTCGCCGGTGCGGCCGCCCGTGTATTCGAGATTGACGCTGTCGCCGCCGCCATCGGTCGTGGTGCCGACCGTGCCGCGCACGAAGTTGCCGTCGAAATTCTTGCGCGTGACGATGTTCACCACGCCCGCGATGGCGTCGGAGCCGTAGATCGCCGAGGCGCCGCCGGTAAGGACTTCCACGCGCTCGATGATCGAGGACGGGATGGCCTTGATGTTGACGACGTTGTTGTCGCGGTTGTACGGCTGCGGGTACTGCGCGGGGCGGCGGCCGTTGATCAGCGTCAGCGTGTAGCCGGGGCCGAGGTTACGCAGGTTGACGACCTGGGCATTCGGCGTGAAGCCGGTGATCGCGAGGTCACCCGTGAACGACGAGGTCGTGTTCTGGGTGAGCGTCTGCAGCATGTCGCCGACGGTCTGGAAACCTTCGCGATCGATGTCCGCGCGGGTGATGACCGTGACGGGGGCCGGACCTTCGGTCTCCGAGCGCTTGATGCGCGAGCCGACGACGGTGACCCGGTCGAGCTCGGTCTTCTTCGCGGCGTCTTTCGATTCGTCCGTGGTGGTGGTCGTGGCCTGCTGAGCGAAGGCCGCGGTGGCCGCCGGAAGGACGAGGGCCGCGAGGACGGCCGATGCGATGCGGCTGCGCCGCAGTCGCTGTTGCGTAACTGGCATTTGGTTTCCCCAAAACAGAAAATGATCAGTGCCGCCCTCCTTGCGGCCCCCTGTCTCCCTGACGCCTCGACCGTAACATGGCTTTAACAAGTTGTGTTGCGGGGACGGCCCGTCCTCAGCATCCTTTTTTTGGAACGCATTCATGAGCGACCCGCTGGCCAGACGCCTCGACGCCCTCCCGCTCAATGGTTTCGGCGTCACCGTCGGAGAGGTGGGCCGCGTCTCGGTCGGGCCCGAGGGGCCGGGTGGTGTCGTGGTCGACATCACGTTCGGTGTGCCCATTGCTGCCGTGCAGCATGAAATCGTGCGATCCGTGGCGGAGGTTATTGCACTCGTTGGCAGGGACGGCCCCCCGGCGGTGGTCCGGCAGCGCATCGGCGTCCACGCGCCGCAGGCGGCCACCGTGCCCTTGGCGAACGTCCGGAACCTGATCGCCGTCGGGTCCGGCAAGGGCGGCGTGGGCAAATCGACGGTCGCCGTCAATCTCGCGGTGGCGCTGGCCCGGGAGGGCGCGCGGGTCGGGATCCTCGATGCCGACATCTACGGACCCAGCATCCCCACCATGCTCGGCGTATCGGGGCGGCCGGACAGCCCCGACGGCAAATCGATCGAACCGCTGCGCGCCCACGGCGTGCAGGTGATGTCGATCGGCCTGCTGGTGGAGCAGGACACGCCGATGATCTGGCGCGGACCGATGGCGACCTCCGCGCTGACCCAGCTGCTGAACGATTCGCGCTGGGACGACCTGGATTACCTGGTGGTCGATCTGCCGCCCGGCACCGGCGACATCCAGCTGACGCTCTCGCAGAAGA
>NZ_SMRQ01000087.1 GCF_004359965.1 Cognatilysobacter segetis
CGCGCGCGCTCGCCGGCGACCACCGCGACATCGACAGCGCGCTGTCCGGCCGCGGCCGCATCTGGTCCGCCGCCGCGTGCATGGCGCGCGAGCACCCGGTCAACGGCGTGGGCGTGCGGCGATTCCGCCAGGCGTTTGCCGGCTGCGACCCGGCGCCCGGCCAGCCGGCCGAGTGGGGCGAGGGCCCGGCGCTGCACGCGCACCAGATCGTGCTGGAAATCCTCAGCGAGACCGGCGCGCTCGGCCTGCTGCTGTGGCTCGCCGGTGCCGCGCAGGCCTGGCGCGCCTGGCGCTACGCGGACGATGCGGCGCGGCGGCAGGCACGTCCGGCGATGCTCGCGCTGGTCGTCACCGTGTTCCCGCTCAACACGCACCTCGCGTTCTATTCGACGTTCTGGGGCGGGCTGACGCTGATGCTGTTCGCCCTCTACGCGGGCAGCCTGCTCGCCACCGACCGTCCCGCGACGGAGCCCGCGCCGGCATGACAACGGCGGTCGGCCCGACGTCGGCGGGTGACGTGCCGCGTGGCCCGCGGCACTGGCCGATGCGTGCGGGCGTCGCGCTGCTCACCGCGGCCGCGCGCCTGCCCTGGCCACTGCAGCGCGCGCTCGGGCGCGGCCTCGGCGCGCTCGCCTTCGCCCTCGCGCCTTCGCGCCGCCACGCCGCGCGCGTGAACCTCCGCCTGTGCTTTCCGGAGCTCGACGACGGGGCCCGCGAGCGCCTGCTGCGCGCGACGTTCCGCGACTTCGGCATCGGCCTGTTCGAATTCGCGCGCGCCTGGTGGGGCGATGTCGCACCGATGCGCCGCGACGTCGTGATCGAAGGGCTGGAACATCTGCGCGAACTGCAGGCGCAGGGCCGCGGCGTGCTCATGGTGTCGGGCCATTTCATGACCCTCGAGATCTGCGGCAGGCTGCTCTGCGACCACGTGCCGCTCGCCGGCATGTATCGCCGGTACCGCGATCCGGTGATGGAATGGGCGGTCAAGCGCGGGCGCCTGCGCTACGCGGCGGCGATGTTCACCAACGAGGACATCCGCCCGGCCATGCGCCACCTCAAGCAGGGCGGCTTCCTCTGGTATGCGCCCGACCAGGACATGCGCGGCAAGGACACGGTGTTCGCGCCGTTCTTCGGCGTGCCGGCCGCGACGATCACGGCCACGCACCAGTTCGCGCGCCTGAGCGGCTGTGCGGTGGTCCCGTTCTTCCATCGCCGCGAAGGCGACCGCTACGTGCTGCGCATCGCGCCCCCGCTCGAGGATTTCCCGTCGACGGACGCGACCGTCGACAGCGCGCGCGTCAACGGCGCGATCGAGGCGATGGTGCGCGAGGCGCCGTCGCAGTACCTGTGGATCCACCGGCGCTTCAAGCGGCGCCCCGCCGGCGAGGCGCCGCCCTACTGATGCCTGACACGCCGCGCCCCGACCGCGTCGAGCGCCTGCTGCGCGCGCTGTACTCGCTCGTGCTGTACCTGCTCACGCCGGTCACCGTCTACCACCTGATCTGGCGCGGCTTCCGCCAGGCCGCGTATTTCGAGCGCTGGAGCGAGCGCTATGCCGGCTTCGGGCCACCGCGCGCGTCGCGCGTGCTGTGGGTGCATGCGGTGTCCGTCGGCGAGGTCAACGCCGCGATTCCGCTGGTGGACGCGCTGCTCGCGCGGCGCCCCGACCTGCGCGTGCTGGTGACCACGATCACGCCGACCGGCTCGGCGCGCGTGCGCGCGCTGTGGGGCGATCGCGTCGACCACGCCTACCTGCCGTACGACCTGCCGGGTGCGGTCGCGCGCTTCCTGCGCCATTTCCGTCCGCATGCGGCGCTGATCATGGAAACCGAGCTGTGGCCGAACCTGCTGTTCGGCTGTCGCGACCACGGCGTGCCGCTGTACGTGCTCAACGCGCGGCTGTCGGCGCGCTCGCTGCGCGGCTATCGCGTGCTCGCGCCGCTGGTCTCGCGCGCGCTGCGCACCGTGCGGGGCGTGGGCGCGCAGTCGCACGCGGACGCGCGGCGCTTCGTGCGGCTGGGGGCGGATCCGGCCCGCGTCTGCGAGACCGGCAACCTCAAGTTCGACCTCGACCTTCCCTCGAGTGTGGAGACCTTCGGCCGCGACTGCCGCGCGCGGCGCGCGGGCCGGCTGGCGTGGATCGCGGCGAGCACGCATGTCGACGAGGAGGCCGCGGTGATCGCGCTCCATCGCCGCCTGCGCGGGCGCTGGCCCGACCTGCTGCTCATGTGGGCCCCGCGCCATCCCGAGCGCTTCCGCGCGGTGGGCGAACAGGCCAGCGCCGCCGGCTTCCGCACGTCGCGCCGTTCCGAGGACCGCTGGGCGCGGCCCGACTGCGACGTCTTCGTCGTCGACACGCTCGGCGAGCTCCTGAACTTCTACGCCTGCGCCGACATCGCCTTCGTCGGCGGCTCGCTGCAGGACATCGGCGGCCACAACCTGCTGGAACCGGCGGCCACGGGCACGCCCGTCGTCACCGGCCCGCACCTGCACAACTTCGCCGACATCTCGCAGCGCCTCGCCGCGGCCGGTGCGCTGCGCATCGGGCGCGACGAGCGCGACGTGGGCAACGCGCTGGAGGCGATGCTCGCCGACGCCGCGCTGCGCAGCACGATGGCGCAGGCGGGCCGCGCGCTGGTCGAATCCGGCCGCGGCGCGCTGGAGCGCACGTTGTCACTGGTGGCACCGGGCCTGCCCGCCGCCGACGACGCGGGCCGCTGAGTTCCGGGCCGTGTCGGGTCGTTTCGGCCGCATGCTCGGCCGCGTGATCCGCACGTCGCCGCAGGCCGTTCGATGCGGCGCCCGTCGTATCGCGTGATCGCGCACCAGGCCGCGTCGCGCAACGGTCGAGCGCTACGCGGCGCCCATGAAAAAGGCCGTCGTTTCCGACGGCCTTCCGGGTATCACGCGCGAGGCAGGATCAGGGGGTCGGCGCGTTCGCCGTCAGCAGGCGGTTGACGTCCTGCACGTCGGCGCCGTCGAGCGTGCCGGCGGCCTGCTCGAGGTTCAGGCGCGACTGCAGGAAGTTGTAGCGCGCCTGCGCGTACGCGCGCTGCGCGTTGAACAGGTTCTGCTGGTTGTTCAGCACGTCGAGCACCGTGCGCGTGCCCACCTCCAGGCCGACCTGCGAGGCCTCGTACGCGGCGCGGGCCGACGTCAGCGCCGAACGCCGAGCCTCGACCTCGCTGATGCCGGCCACGAGCGACTGGTACGCCGCGCGCGTGTTGCGCGTGAGCGCGCGGCGCTGCTGCTCGAGCTGGTCCGACGACGCGTCGCGCTGGGCGATCGCCTGGCGCACGCGCGAGGCGGTGGCGCCGCCGTTGAAGATCGGCACGTTCAGGGTGACGCCGAGGGTCGGGCCGCGGCTCTGGCTGTCGATCGGGTTGGTCGAGGAAAACGCGCCGGTGCTGAAGGTGCTGTCGCCGGTCGTCTTGCGATCGCCGTAGGAGCCGTTGAGGTAGAGCGAGGGCCAGTAGCCCGAGCGCGCGGTCTCGATGTTCTCCTCGGCCGATGCGACCTGCTCGCGCGTCGCGCGCAGCGCCGGGTTGTTGTCCATCGCCTTGGCGACCCAAGCGTCGGCGCTGCCTTCGGTGGGCAGCGTCGGCTGGAAGTTCTCGGGCAGCGCCTTGAGCGACGCGACCGGTTGGCCGGTGATCTCGGCGAGCGCCTGGTAGGCGTCCTCGACCGCGTTGCGCGCGAGGATGGTGTTGGCCCGCGCGTTGTCGTACTGCGCACGCGCCTCGTGCACGTCGGTGATCGGGGCCAGGCCCACTTCGAGGCGCTTGGAGGCGAAGTCGAACTGCTTCTTGAGCGCCGTCTCCGAGGCCTGCGCCGCGGCCAGCGTCTCGAGCTGCACCAGCACGTTGAAGTACGCCGCGGACGTGCGCGTGATCAGCGAATCGCCGGCGGCCTCGACCTGGTACTCGCTCGCGCGGCTCAGCGCCTGCTGGCTGCGCAGCGTGGTGAAGCGGGCGCGGTCGAAGACCATCTGCTGCAGGTTGACGCCGAGCGAGCGCGAGGTGGTGTTGGACTGCGTGTCGCCGCTGAAGCGCACCGGCTCGCCGGTCTCGGGGTCGAACTGGGTCTGCGTCGACGGGCCTTCGCTGCGCGAGCGCGTCAGCGACGCCGAGCCGTCGATCTGCGGCAGCATCGCCGCGCGTGCCTGCACCGCGCCCTCGCGCGTCGCGCGCGCCTGCGCTTCGGTCGTCGAGAACTGCGGGTCGTTCTCGCGGGCGAGCTGATAGACCTGCATCAGGTCCGCCGCGGAGGCGGCCGAGGGCAGCAGGACGGCGAGGGCGATGGCGAGCGGGCGGCGGATCAGGTCGGAAGCTTCCTGGAAGGCCGCGCGGGGCGCGGAGTCGTCATGGCAAAGCGGCGTCCGGTGCCGCGGCTCGCGCGGCGGGCAACGGACTCAGAGGTGGAACGCCGGCACCGGCGCGGCGCCGGCGAGGTACGGAATATCGGTTTCGAACAGCGATTCGATGCGCGGCGTGCCGCCGTCGTTGTGCAGCAGCACGGCTTCCATCGCCGGCGCGCGGCCCCGCACGATGAACATGCGGCCGCCGGGCTTGAGCATCGCGACGAACTCCGGCGGGATGGTGTCGACCGCGGCGTTCACGCAGATCGCGTCGAAGCGGCGATCCGAATGCCAAGCCAGCGCGTCGGCCACCTCGATGCGGGCGTTGGCGACGCCCACCGCCTCGAGCCGCGCGCGTGCGGCGTCGGCGAGGTCGGCATGGCGCTCCAGGCTCACGACGTCGCGGGCCATCCGCGCGAGGCAGGCGGTGACATAGCCGCTGCCGGTGCCGATCTCGAGCACGTCGTCGGTGGGCTGCGCGCGCACGGCCTCCAGTGCACGGCCCGCGACCACCGGCTTGAGCATGTACTCGCCGTGGCCCAGCGGCAGCGCGATGTCCGCGTAGGCCGCGCCGCTGTAGGCCGGCGGCACGAACACCTCGCGCGGCATCCCGGCCAGCACCTCGATCACGCGCGGGTCCAGCACGTCCCAGGGACGCACCTGCTGTTCGACCATCAATTCGCGTGCGTGGGCGTAGTCGTGCGTCATCGGCGTGGATCGTTCGGGAAAAGGACGTGGATTCTACCGGGCCGGGCCCGGCGCCCCGTCGTGTTCAGGATCGCGTGCGGGCGTTCGGACCCCGAGTGCCGGAAGTCACCGGGACCGCCGTCACGCCCGGCGGGCCGCTCAGCGGGCCGCATACGCGCGCAGGAACATGTCGACGCTGGCGGCGATGTGCGCGGGCGCGGCGAGCCGCGGCTCGGCGCAGTCGCAGCCGAAGACCATGCGCGCATGCGGCTCGCCCTTCAGCAGGGTGAAGAACTGCGACGCGGCCAGCGCGGTGTCGGGGATGTCGAGGTCGCCCGCGGCCACGCGCGTGTCGAGCAGCGCCGCGAAGCGCTCCTGCACGCGGCGCGGTCCGGCGTCCCAGAACGACTGCGGCAGCGGGCTGTCGGCGAGCCGCGGGCTGCACAGGATGCGATGGCCGGCGATCGCTTCGGGCGAGGCGATCATCGTGTAGAAGGCGGTCGCGATCTCGGTCAGGCGCTCGCGGATCGGCATGTGCGGATGCGCCTGCAGCAGCGAGTCGGGCAGCGCCTGGGCGCAGTGGGATTCCACCGCCGCCGCGAACAGCGCGTCCTTGTCGCCGAAGTGGCTGTAGACCGTGAGCTTGCTGACGCCGGCCTCGGCGGCGATCTGGTCCATGCTCACCGCGTCGAAGCCCAGCCGCACGAACAGGCCCTTGGCCGCCTCGAGGATGGCATCGCGCTTGGCGAGGTCCTTCGGTCGGCCCGGCCCGGCGCCGCGGGGCGCGTCGGGATCGGGTGGACGGCGGGGACGTGCAGCGACCATGGCGGAATGCTAGCCCGAAATAGTGGACCGTGGCGTTCGGTAATTTCCACGCTAGCCCCCGACCGATTAACTGCGCCTGAGGGCCACGGCCTGCGTTCAGTAGTCGAAGACGTGCTCGACGCCGGGCTCGGCGCGCAGCAACGGCGCCAGCCCGGCGACCGGCGTGGCCAGCAGCCGGCGCTCGTAGCCGGGCCGGGTCAGGATCGGCTGCCGGAGCAGGATCCGCGTGCCCGGCGGCCGCGGGGTCGTGCCGGGAACCACCGCGGTCACCAGCACGTCGCCCCGGTTGCCCGCGATGTCGACGAAGCCGCCGCCGGCGCGCGCGATGCGCTGCGCCTCCGCGGTGAACGGCTGGTAGCGCGGCAGGACCGCGAGCGCGCGATCGCCCTCGCGGGCGCGCACCGGCACCGCGCCGTCGACGGGCAGGCGGTCGACGATCACCGCGGTCGTCGGCCGTGCCACCTCGAAGGTGGACCGCGTGGCGCGGGTGATCAGCGCCGCATAGCCGGCCTTGGCCAGCCACTCGCTGGTGAGCAGGTAGCGGCGCTCCCACTTGCGCACCAGGTGTGGGCCCGTCCACGGCGTGTCGCGCCAGAGCGCCTTCAGGGGCGTGACGAAGTCGAACTCGTACCAGGGCCGCACGTGGATGAAGTCGACGTAGTCGCGCGCCTGTTTGGCCGCGAGGCGCTCCTCCGGCGTGGACAGCGGCGGCGTGCCGGTTTCGGCGAGGCGGCCGACCAGCGTCTCGTACGCGCCCTTGAGCCCGTACTCGACCGTGGTGCTGGCGCCGATCACCGCGATCATCGTGTGGTACTCGCCGTTGAACGCCCAGCGACCGCGCACCGCATCGACCACGCGGCCATAGGCCTGCCAGAACTGGCCGACGTGTGCGAAGAACGGGAAGCGCGCTGGCGACTGTCCCTGTTGCAGCATGTTGGCGTATTCGGCCGGGCTGAAGACCAGGAACCATTCCGGATAGGTGAGGTAGGTCTGGTCGCCGCCGCGGCGTTCGGCGACAGGAACCTCCAGCGATTCGGCTGACGCCGCGCGCGGCGTCGACGCGGACGGGAACGCCGCGCCCAGCGCCAGCACCGCGGCCAGCACGGGCAGGCGCGGCCTCATGCGCGTCGGAAGCACAGCAGCGTGTTGAGCGTGGGGTCGTGGTCCTGCAGCAGGCCCGGGCCCTGCTGCTCGAAGCCGTGGCGGCGGAGGATCTCCACCCAGTCGGCCACGGTGCGGAAGTGTCGCAGCTCCTTCGCATTGGTCTCCCACGGCACGCCGAGCCCCGCGTTGAACACCGCATGCGCGAGGCTTACCAGCGCGCGCATGTCGTCGTCGCCGACGTCGTGGTCGCGCAGCACGAGCAGGCCACCCGGCCGGATGACGCGGTGAAGCGAGGCGATGAACGCGTCGAGGCGGTCGAGCGGCACGTGGTGCAGGCCGATCAGGCAGGTGACGAGGTCGAGGCTCGCATCGGCGACGGCTTCGCGCGGGATCGGCGCGTAGTCGTCGAGCGGCACGAACCGGCCGAGTTTGCGCAGGCCGCCACGCTCGACGATGTCCACCGGCGAATACGTCGGCGCGACGTCGTGCAGCAGCACGAGGTCGCCGCGCAGGTCGACGTGGCGGCGCAGGTCGCTGACGTAGCGGCCGGTGCTGCCGATTTCCATGTGGCCGTCGAAGCGACGCCGGTCGCCGAACAGCTGCAGCATCTGCCGCGACATCTCGCGCTTCTGCTTGCGCAGCGACGGCACCGCATGGGTCAGGTCGGCAAGGAACGGCTTGATCGCCGGCAGGCCGGCCTGCACCGCGCGATAGATCGCCTCGTCGTCGCCACCGCGCTGCGTCACCTCGCGGATCAGCGCGTGGAAGCGGTCCTCGGGGTACAGGCGGTAGATGTTCTGCAGGAAGCGGTAGAAGTCGTCGTTGCCGCGCGTGCGGCCGTAGACCTGCGCGAAGTCGCCGGCGGGCGCGGCGGTGGCGGTGCTCATCGGCATGTCTCCCGCCGCATGCGGCGCGTAGTAGGTGTCCCAGAGCACGTTGCGGAAGCGGAAGTCCGGGTCGAGCCGGCGCTTTAGCGCGAACATCTGGTCGGCGCGCGGATAGGCGCGATGGAACTGCTCGCGCGTGGCATGCGGCTGGTAGGGCAGGTAGTAGGTGCCGCCGCAGTCGAGCGCGGCATCGATCAGCTCGCGCGTCCACACCGCCACGCGCTGCTTCGCGTTCTCGCGCGTGCGCTGCTTGTAGTACAGGACGAACGCGAACACCTCGCCGCGCGCCCAGGCCAGCAGCGAGCCCGGATCGGCGAACGCATGGCGCACCGAGACGTTCACCGCGTTGACGCGGTGGCGCGCGAGGATCTCGGCCATTTTCGGCACGAACTCGTCGAAGCGCTCGACCGGGACGAAATACTCCTGCAGCACGTAGGTCGACTTGCGGCGCGACGCCGGCTCGAGCTCGGCGACGTCGTAGCCGGCCTCGTAGTTGCGCCAGTGCACCGGCTTCGACGCATAGATCAGCGGTTCGAGCAGGCGCTCGCGCCGGAACTTGCCGCCCGGCGTCTCGGTGAAGGCCCAGAAGAAATAACGGTGCAGCGGAAAGTGCCGGCGCAGCGGCTGCAGGCGGTCGGCGACGGTCGCGGCGCGTTGCGTGCGACGCCACGTCACCGCGCGGGCGCGGCGGTAGCGCGGCGGGTACAGGTCGGCATTGTGGAAGATCGCGTCGGCCTGGCCGCGCACGTGGGTGCGGAACCACTGCGCGTACGTACGCGTGGGCATGCAGGCATGCGTGCGCTCGACCCGCACGTTGTCGTCGAGCAGCAGCTCGGCCTCCACGATCACGCCGAGTCCGCCGTAGCCGCCGATCGCGCCGTAGAAGAGTTCGGTGTTCGCCTCGGGGCTGGCATCGACCACCGACCCGTCGGCGAGGACGAGACGGATCGAACGCACCGACAGGATCAGCGGCCCGAGTCCGACGTAGCGCCCGTGCACGTTCACGCCGAGCGAGCCGCCGACGGTGAAGTTGGCATAGGTCTGCATGATCCGAACGGACAGGTCGTGCGGATCGACGAAGCGCTGGATGTCGCACCAGCGGATGCCCGCCTGTACGCGGATCGTGCGCGCGACCGGATCGAAGTTCAGCACGCGGTTCATGCGCCGCATGTCGAGGTGCAGGCTGCCCGGGCTCGCGGTCTGCCCGCCCATGCTGAAGTGGCCGCCGCCCACCGAGATCGCGCCGTCGGCGCGACGGATCGCATCCACGACCTCGTCGGTGGACGTCGGCGTCGCCACCGCCCACACGCGCACGGGATTGAGCCGCGTGACGTCGTTG
>NZ_SMRQ01000088.1 GCF_004359965.1 Cognatilysobacter segetis
GCTGGTCGCATGGAACCGGCGTTATGCGGAGCTGTTCGGCTATCCCACGACGCTGCTGCAGGTCGGACGGCCGATCGCCGACCTCGCGCGCTGGGCGCTGCAGCGGATCGGCTTCGACGGCGACGTCGAGCGCGCGCTCGATCGGCGGCTCGCGTTCATGCGCGCCGGTACGCCGCACCTGTCCGAGCGCGTGCTGCCCGACGGCAGCATCATCGAGATCCGCGGCGTGCCGATGCCGGGCGGCGGCTTCGTCGCGACGTTCACCGACGTCACCGCGTTCCGCCGCGCGCAGGCGGGCCTGCTCCTCGCCAACGAAACGCTCGAGCAGCGCGTCGCCGAGCGCACGGTCGAATTGCAGGTCGCCACGCGCGAGGCGGAGCGCGCGAACCACGCCAAGAGTCGCTTCCTGGCCGCGATCGGCCACGACCTGATGCAGCCGCTGCATGCCGCGCAGCTCTTCGTCGACGCGCTGGGCGATGGGCTCGACGAGGAGCGGCGCCGCGCCACGATCACGCAGGTGCGCGGCGCGCTCGAATCGACCGTGGAACTGCTCTCGGGCCTGCTCGACATGTCGCGACTCGAGGCGGGCGGGCTTGTGCCGCAGCCGCGCGTGTTCGCGCTCGCCGAAGTGCTCGATCCGCTGGCGTCGGAGTTCGAGGCGATCGCCGCTGCGCGCGGCCTGTCGTTCCGTTACCTGCGCACGACGACGTGGGTGCGCACGGACCCGCAGCTGCTGCGCCGCGTGCTGCAGAACTTCCTCGCCAACGCCGTGCGCTATACCGCGAGCGGCCGCGTCGTGTTCGGCGTGCGTCGATGCGGCGACCGGCTGCGGATCGAGGTGCACGACAGCGGACCCGGCATCGACCCGTCGCGCCAGCGCGAGATCTTTGAGGAATTCCGTCGGGGCGAGGACGCGCCGGGGCAGGGGCTCGGCCTCGGCCTGTTCATCGCCGACCGCATCGCCGCGCTGCTCGCTGCGCCGATCGCGCTGCGAAGCCGGCCCGGCCGCGGAACGATGTTCGCCCTCGACCTCGAATGCGCAGCGCGTCCGCAACGGCCGCCGGTGCCGACGGTGCCGCAACGACTGGCGGGACTGCGCGTGCTGCTGCTCGACAACGAGCCCGCCGCGCTGGATGCCACCCGCCTGCTGCTGGAGCGCTGGGGTTGCGACGTGGCCGTCGCCCGCGACCGCCGCGATGCGCTCGCCGCCTGCGATTCGCGCGACCCCGCGGTCTGGCTGCTCGACTATCACCTGGACGACGGCGACACCGGGCCCGACGTCGCGCGCTTGCTGGAGGGCCGGTTCGGGCGTCGTCCGACGCTGGTGGTCAGCGCCGATGCGAGTCCCGACGTGCGCGCGCGCGTCGAGGACGCGGGCTACCACCTGTTGCCGAAGCCGCTGAAGCCGCTGGCGCTGAAGTCGCTGCTCGATCGGCTGGTGGTGGCGGGCGAACGCGCGCCGCCGGTGGGCGCGTGAGCGTCCGCGGCTAGCCTTCGACCTGGCGCGCGGGGTCGCTCAGCTCGAGCTCGCGCAGCACCACGCCGGCCTGCGTGCGGTTGCGCACGCCGAGGCGTTCGAAGATCGCGGAAAGATGCGCCTTCACCGTGCGCTCCTGCACGTCCAGCCGGTCGGCGATCTGCTTGTTGAGCAGGCCCTGCGCGACCAGCGTGAGCACACGGAACTGCTGCGGCGACAGGCTGGCAAGGCGCGCCGCGAGGTCCGCATCCCCGCTGGCGCTCTGCGTACGCGCGACCGCCATGCGCAGCGTCGAGGGCAGCCACTGTTCGCAGGCGAGCACCGCGCGGATCGCATCGCGCAGCTCGTCCAGCCCGGAACTCTTGGGCAGGTAGCCGGCCGCGCCGTGGTCCAGCGCACGACGCACGATGCGCGGATCATCGTTGGCCGACACCACGACGACGGCGACATGCGGGTACTGCGCGCGTACGGCGGCCAGGCCTGCGAGGCCGTGGTTGCCCGGCATGTGCAGGTCGAGCAGCACGAGGTCGATGTCGGGTTCGCGGTCGAGCGCCGCGAGCACCTCGTCCAGCGAGCCGGCCTCGTGCACGACGAGGCCGTCCACGGCATCGCGCGCGGCGCCGCGCAGCGCGGCCCGGAACAGCGGGTGATCGTCGGCGACGAGCAGCGTCGGCATGGTTACTGGACGGTCCAGCCCCCGTCGACGTCGATCGTGTGGCCGGTGATGTTGCGTGCCGCGGGCGACATCAGGAAAGCCGTGATGCCTGCGAGTTCCTCGAATGTGATGAACACACCCTTGGGCATCGGCTTGAGCATCACGTCGCTCACGACCTGCGATTCCGGAATCCCGCGCGTCTTCGCCTGGTCGGCGATCTGCTTGTCGACGAGCGGCGTCTTCACGTAGGTCGGGCAGATGGTGTTGATCGTGATGTCGGTGTCGGCGGTTTCCAGCGCGACGACCTTCGAGAAGCCCAGCAGGCCGTGCTTGGCCGCGACGTAGGCGCTCTTGAAGGGGCTGGCCACCAGCGAGTGGATCGAGCCGATGTTGACGATGCGGCCGAAGCCGCGCTCGCGCATGCCGGGCAGCACGGCTCGGGTGAGACGCGCGACGCCGACCAGCATCACCTGCACCAGCAGGTCCCATTTGGCGATCGGGAAGTCCTCCAGCTTCGACACGTGCTGCAGGCCGGCGTTGTTCACCAGCACGTCCACAGGACGCGCGAGCGCCGACAGCACGGCGGCGACGCTGTCGTCGGACGTGACGTCGAGCGCATGCGCCTCGGCGCTGCCGCCGGCGTCGGTGATCGACTTCGCGACCTCGCGTGCCGCGTCGGCGGACAGGTCGGTCACGACGACGTGGTGGCCATCCTGCGCGAGTGCCGCGGCGATGCCGGCGCCGATGCCGCTGCCGGCGCCGGTGACGAGCACGCAGCGCGGCGTGGTAACGAACTGGGTCATGGGGGCTCTCCTTGCCGCCAGCCTACCAATCGATGCGTGCCTCGGCGTGGTACGAACGTACGATGCCGGCGCCGCGGCCGCTTGCTAGGGTGTCGGCATGACACTGTCCCGATCCCTCGCGCCGCTGCTGTGCGCAGCCGCCACGATGCTCGCCGGTTGCGCGGGCCTTCCGAAGGAACCGCCGATGGACGCGTTCTCCACGCCGCGCGTCACCGAGCACCGCGCCGGCGACGACCTGCTGACCGCCGGGCTCGGGCTCGCCGGTCTGCGTGCCGCCACGCCCGCATTCGCGGTGGCCGAACATCCCACGCCGGCGGAGCTGCGCCGGCGTGCGATCTGGTCGAACTGGCACGGCATCGCCGACCTCACGCCGGCCGGCGGATACGGCACGCTCTACGGTTCGACGGCCGACGTGCCCGGTCGCGAATACGCGACGCTCGCGCGGCTGCCGGGCGCATCGCAGCCGCATCGCGTGACCGTGCAGGTGCCCGACGCGTTCGATGCCAAGCGCCGCTGCATCCTCGTCGCGCCCGCGTCGGGCTCGCGCGGGGTCTACGGCGCGATCAGCGTGGCGGGCGCGTGGGGCCTGCCGCGCGGCTGCGCCGTCGCGTACACCGACAAGGGCGCCGGCACCGATTACTTCGACCTCGACGCCGGGCAGGGCGTCGCGCTGGACGGCACGGTGCAGGCGCCTGGGGCCGCGCCGCTCGCGTTCGAGCCGGCGTCGCGAACCGGCCGGGGCATCGCGTTCAAGCATGCGCACTCGGGCGACAACCCCGAGAAGGACTGGGGCCGCCACGTCAAGCAGGCCGCCGAGTTCGCGCTGCATGCGCTCGACGACGCGTTCCCGGCGCAGGCGCCGTTCCGCTTCGACAACACGACGGTCATGGCGGTGGCGATCTCCAACGGCGGCGGCGCGGTGCTGCGTGCCGCGGAACTGGACGGCGACTGGCTCGACGCGGTCGTCGCCGGCGAACCCAATGTGTATGCGGGCGACGGTCCGCCGCTGTACGACGTCGCGACCGAGGCGGCGCTGCTGATGCCCTGCGCGATGGCGCACCTGAAGATCCCGCTGCCGCCGACGGCTGCACCGACGTGCGCGGACGCCGGTACCGCGGGCATCGTCGACGGCGCCACCGATGCGGACCGCGCGCGGAACGCGTACGAGCGGCTGAAGGCGCGCGGCTGGACCGACGAGGCGCTGGGCGCCGGGTCGCTGAGCACGGCCTTCGATCTGTGGAAGGCGGTCGCCGCCACGTATGCATCGGCCTACGGACGCTACGCGCCCGACGCGCATCCCTGCGGCTTCCGATTCGCCGCGGTCGATGCGGCAGGCGCGGCGCGCCCGGCGACGGCGCTCGAGCGCGCCGCATGGTGGAGCGATGCGAGCGGCATTCCGCCGGGGGCCGGCGTGTCGCTGCTGCCGCCGTCGGGCACGTCCGCGGATGCGTTGCGTTGCCTGCGAACCCTCTGGACAGGCGACAGCGACGCGGCGCGGCGGGTGCGCGCCGGCATCGCGGAGACGCGCGCGAGCGCCCCGCGCCCCGGCCTGCCGATCACCGTCGTGCACGGCGTCAATGACGGTCTCGTGCCGGCCGCGTTCACCAGTGCGCCGTACGTCGCGATGGCGCGCGCCGCGGGTCGCGACGTCGCGTACTGGCGGGTCGCGAACGCGCAGCACTTCGATGCGTTCGTCGCGCTGCCCCCCGTGGGCGCGCGCTACGTGCCGCTTCTTCCGTACGTCTATGCCGCCCTCGACCGCACCTGGGCGCACCTGTACGACGGCGCGCCGATGCCGGTGGACGCGGACATCGCCACCGTGCCGCGTGGCGCGGATCCGGCGCTGACGGAGCGGAACCTGCCGATGCCGCGCTGAGGCGCGTCCGCGCGCAGCAGAGCGACATACCGCGAACCTGACGCGGATCAGCATCGCACGGGCCGGGCGGGTCCATCGTTACCGGGATCGATGGCCGGAGACATGCCCATGAGCCCGCGACGCTTCCGCGACCGCGACGAGGCCGCCCAGGACCTCGCGCGCGCGCTGTCCCGATACGGCGGTCGTACGCCGGTGGTCCTGGCGATCCCGCGCGGTGCCGTCCCGATGGCGCGCATCGTCGCGGACGCGCTGGGCGGGGAGCTGGATGTCGTGCTCGTGCGCAAGCTCGGTGCGCCGGGCAACCCGGAACTGGCGATCGGCGCCGTCGACGAGACGGGGCACGTGATCCTCAACGACGACGCCTGGCGCGCCGGTGCGCACGGGGCGTACACCCGGATCGAAGCCGAGCGCCAGCAGTCCACGCTGCAGGAGCGTCGACAGCGCTACGCGGGCGGGCGGCCGCCGATCGACGTCGCCGGCCGCATCGTCATCGTGGTCGACGACGGCCTCGCCACCGGCGCGACGATGGTGTCCGCGCTGCGGCTGGTGCGTACGCGCGGCCCCGCGCGGCTGGTGTGCGCGGTCCCGGTCGGGACGGCCGATGCGCTGCGCCGGGTGGGCGAGGTGGCCGACGAAGTGGTCTGCCTCTCGGTGCCGCAGCCGTTCATCGCGGTGGGTGCGCACTACGTCGACTTTCCCCCGGTGTCCGACAGCGAAGTGCTCGAGGCGATCGACGGGCGCGCCTCGCGCCATCCGGGCGTCGAGGCCGTGCACATTCCGGCGGGCACGGTCGAGCTGCCCGGTGAGCTCACCACGCCGGACGCCGCGCGCGGTCTCGTCGTATTCGTGCACGGCAGCGGTAGCAGCCGCCTGAGTCCGCGCAACCGGCAGGTGGCGCGCGTGCTCAACCGCGCGGGCTTCGCGACGCTGCTGTTCGACCTGCTCACGCAGGCCGAGGACCTGCGCCGCGACGCGCGCTTCGACATCGTGCGGCTGTCGGCGCGCCTCGAGCACGCGCTGGACTGGGTCGCGTCGCGGCCGGCGCTCGCGTCGATGCCGGTCGGACTGTTCGGCGCCAGCACGGGCAGCGCGGTGGCGCTGCGGGCGGCGGCGAGCGGCCGCCACGACATCGCGGCGGTCGTGTCGCGCGGTGGTCGGCCGGACCTCGCGGGCGAGGCGACGCTCATGCAGGTCAACACGCCGACGCTGCTGATCGTCGGCAGCCACGACACGGACGTGCTCGCGCTCAACGAGGCGGCGGCGGCGCATCTTTCCGGACCGCATCGCGTCGACGTCATCGCCGGCGCGGGCCACCTCTTCGAGGAATACGGCACGCTCGCGCAGGCGGCCGACCATGCCACCGGCTGGTTCCTGCAGCACCTGCCCGCCGCCGCGACGCACGCCCGCGAGGCCGCGCAGGCGCGCCCACGACGCGGTGACGGCACGCACTGATGTCGCGGCCGCCTGCGGCGCACGGAAAGTTGATGCACGTCAGCACGGCGCGACGCGGTGTTGCCAGCGTAGGCGCAGGCATGACCGGAGATCCTTCCATGGCCAACATCGCGCTCTCCAGCATCCAGCGCCCGTTGCGTGCCTTCGACGACGATTTCGAGCGCATGTTCAACCGCCTCGAACGCCGGTTCGAGCGCGACGTCGCGCGCTTCGACATGCGCAGCGACGTGACCGAGGACGACACGCGCTACGTCGTCGACGTCGACCTGCCCGGCGTGCGCAAGGAAGACATCGACGTCGCCGTGTCCGGCAACTCGGTCACCGTCCAGGCGCAGTTTGGCGATCACAGCGGCGGCACAGGCGCCAAGCGCCTGCAGAAGGAGCGGACCGTCGGCGAATGCTTCCGCTCGTTCACCTTCCCGTCCGAGATCGATACCGCGAAGGCCACGGCGACCTTCGACCACGGCGTGCTGACGCTGTCGCTGCCGAAGGCGGACGGCGCACGTCCGCACCACCTGCGGGTGAGCTGAGGCGGCCATGCGACACCGGGGCGCCGCGGTGGCGGTGGGACTCGCGTTGGCCTGCGTGCCCATCGCCGGCCGCTCGGAGGCGGGCGTGCCGGTGCGGGACGCTGCGCTGATGCGGAATGCGACGTCACCGCTGAATTCGACCGCCACGGGGCAGCACGACGAGGCAGCTCGACAGCGGGGGCCGTCGTGCCCGGCCCGGTTTCGATCGAAACGCTGATGCGGTAGCGCGGGTCCCTCAACCGTGGGCGTGGCGCGAGGTCGCGCCGCTGCGACGCTCGGGTGCGGCGGGCTGCGCGCTGCGCGCGCGTGCCAGGAAGCGGTCGAGCTCCGCGCGACGCACGTGCGTCGGCACCGCGCGCATCCGCACCGAATGGCAGGCGACCGCCCGGGCGGCCCCGATGCGCTCGAGGTCCTCCCACGCGGCGGCGGAGTCGGGACCGTCCTGCGTCGCGAAATACGCGACCCGCGTCGACGGCGCGATCGCATCGGCCGCGTACGCGCGCACCGCCGGCGCGAGGCGGCCCATCCAGATCGGACCGCCGATGAGCACCAGGTCGTACGCGGCCGGCGAGTGCACGCCCGCATGCAGCCGCGGCCGCAACCGCAGCAGCGCCTCGAATACGCTGCGCACCCAGCCGAGCGCGCCGCGCCTCGGGGTCGCCTCGAAGATCTCCTCGACGTCCGCTTCGGGGCCGATCATGGCGGCGAGTTCGCGCGCCAGTTCCCGTGTGTGGCCGGTGCGCGAGTAATAGGCGACGAGCGTGCGGGACATGGCATGGCCCCCGTGATCAGTGCCGGACGAGAGACCCCGGCGGGCGTGATTGCCACGACGGCAGGTGAGGCCTGCGGACCGTGTCGCAGCACGATCCCGGCGCTCCGTCGCCAGGGCCTTCCGCGCCGATGGTCACTGCCATCGGGGATCGTTCCGACCGGTGCGCTGCTGCGCGATCCGGCCGGCGACCGGTCCATGCGGGCGGACTCACGCGGGCGACGTGCGTCCGTGGCGCCCGGCGCATCCGCGTGGCTCGGCGCGGGTCGATGCCCGTGGGCTCGTTCCGCGCGCCGGTTCCGTCTCCAACCGGAGCCTCTCGTTCCGACGACTCCACGCTGCCACGCCGCAGGGCCCGGAAACTGACGCGCGTCAGCAACGGGGCGCCTGTTACACGCTGTTACACGCGGATACGCGGCGAAACAGGCGCGCCGGCGCGGGCGCATTAGATTGGCGACGGAGGTGCGCATGTCCGCCGTCGTGTCGAGCCTGTCGGAGCGTCGTCCGGTGCCTGCCGTGCCGCCGATCGAGCGGTTCGCGCACCGGCGCATCCGTCGCAAGCACATGCTCTACCGCGCGGGCCAGCCGGCTGACTGCGTCTACCTGGTGCATGCCGGCGTGTTCCGCTGCACGGTGCTGGACGCCCATGGCCGCGACCGGGTCACCGGGTTCGCGCTGAAGGGCGACGTGCTGGGCATCGAGTCGCTGCACGCCCCGCGCTATGCGGGCGACGTGATCGCGCTGGACGTGGGCGAGGTGGTCGAGCTGCCGGCGAATGCGCTGCTCGACCCCGCGAGCGGCGCGTTGCCGGCGGTCGCGGCCGCCATGTCGGCGGCCCGCGAACGCGACTGGGCGTGGATGCTCGCGCTGCACACGCTGGACGCGGAGCAACGCGTCGCGCGCTTCCTGCTCGACTACGCCGAGCGGCTGGAGCGGATGGGCTACAGCCCGCGTCGCGTCGTGCTGCGCATGACGCGCGCCGACATCGGCAGCTTTCTCGACATGGCCTCGGAAAGCGTCGCGCGCGCGATGACGCGGCTCGACAGTGCGGGACTCATCCGCGTGTCATGCCGCGATATCGAGATCCTCGACCCGATGGCACTGGGTCGGCTGCTGGAGCCGCCGGACGAGGCGGCGACGCGGCGAATGCGCGTCGCGGCGACGCTGCATTGAGGCCAATGCCGGCTCGCCGCACGTCGTGGGAGAGTCGATTGCCGCCGGCGCCACCGCAAAGGAAAACGGCCGCGATGCGGCCGTTTTCGTGGATCAACCGCGCGGACCGCGCCCGCCGGGGCGCCCGCCGCCGCGCGGACCGCCGCCGCCGGGGCCGCGACCCGGGC
>NZ_SMRQ01000089.1 GCF_004359965.1 Cognatilysobacter segetis
TCGACGCCGGGGGCGTTCGTCGTCGGGCTCAGCGGCGGGCTCGACTCGTCGGTGCTGCTGCATGCGCTGGCCTCGCTTCCCGCCGCGCGCGATCGCGGCCTGCGGGCCGTCCATGTGCACCACGGGCTGCATGCGGATGCCGACGATTGGCAGGCCCGGTGCGAGCGGCTCTGTGCATCTCTCGACGTGCCGTTGCGGTCGATCCGCGTATGCGTCGAGCCGGCCGGCGACGGGCCCGAAGCCGCCGCCCGGCGCGCGCGCCATGCCGCGCTGGCGTCGGCGCTTGACCGCGGCGACATCCTCGCGCTCGCGCACCATCGCGACGACCAGGCCGAAACCTTCCTGATGCGCGCGCTCCGCGCGTCCGGCCCCGACGGCCTGCGTGCGATGCGCGACTGGCGCGCGTTCGGGCACGGCTGGCTGTGGCGGCCGCTGCTCGCGACGCCCCGCGCGCGGCTCGCGCACTACGCCGGCGCACACCGCCTCGAGTGGGTCGAGGACCCCTCGAACGTCGACACGCGCTTCGATCGAAACTTCCTGCGCGCCCGCGTGCTTCCGCTGCTGCGCGAGCGCTGGCCGCATGCCGACGCCGCGCTGGCCCGCAGCGCGCAGCTCTGCGCCGATGCGGCGGACCTGCTGGCTCACGACGACGACGCGCTGCTTCGCGCCGCGCGCACGGTCGAAGGCGACCTCGACGCCGCGACGCTGCGGGAGGCCACGCCCGCGCGTCGCGCGCGCGTGCTGCGCCTGTGGGTGGCGGGCCTCGGGTTGGCGCCGCTGCCGGCGCAGGGCGTCCGTGCGGTGGAGGCGATGCTGGCTGGACTGCGCGACGACGCCGGCGCGCGCTTCGACTGGCACGGCGCCACGATCCGGGCCTGGCGGGGCCGGCTGCACGGCGGACGCGTACTGCGTCCGCTCGGGGCGTCGCTCGACCTCGCGTGGAACGGGCTCACGCCGCTCGCGCTGCCGGACGGCGGCCGGCTCGAGGTCTCACCCGCCGTCGCGCTGCCGCCGGGCACGCGAGTGCGCGCGCGTGCCGGCGGGGAGCGGATCCGCCTGCCGGGCCGCGAGCGCACGCATTCCCTGAAGCATGCGTTGCAGTCCGCGGGCGTGCCGCCCTGGCTGCGCGAGCAACTCCCGCTGCTCGTCGATGGCGGCGACGTCCTCGCCGCCGGGGATCGCGTCGTCGGTGCGCGCCTCGATGCGCTGCTGCGCGCCGCCGGGACGACGCTCCAATGGACGCCGCCTCCCGGCGCGTGACGGCCTCACCCGCGCGAAACCCAGCACGCCGCACACTGCGCCATCATTGACCCCGCGGCGCGCGCGCCGCCACACTTCCCCCATGCCGCGCAAAGACACGCCCGCCCCCTCCCCCGTCGTTGATTTCGAACGTTCGCTGGACGCGCTCGAGAGCCTCGTCGAACGCATGGAAAAGGGCGATATGACGCTCGACCAGTCGCTCGCCGCGTATGAGGAAGGCGTCGGCCTCTACCGGCGTTGCCAGACCGCGTTGGAAGAAGCCGAGATGCGTGTGCGCCTGCTCACCGACCCACAGGATCCGTCCTCGGCCGAGCCCTATCCGGACGCGCTCGGCCCCGATGCCTGACGACCGCCTGGACGCCTGGCGCGGCCGGATCGACGCCGCGCTGGCGCAGGCGCTCGCGCTGCCCGACACGCCGCCGCGGCTGCGCGAGGCGATGCGCCATGCGGTGCTGCTCGGCGGCAAGCGCATGCGCCCGCTGCTCACGCTCGCGACCGGCGCCCTGTTCGACGCCCCCGAGCCACCGCTGCTGGCGTCGGGGGTCGCCGTCGAACTGATCCACGCCTACTCGCTCGTGCACGACGACCTGCCGTCGATGGACGACGACGCGCTGCGTCGCGGCCAGCCGACCGTGCACGTCGCCTTCGACGAAGCCACCGCCGTGCTCGCCGGTGACGCACTGCAGGCGCTCGCCTTCGACGTGCTCGCCGACGCGCGCATCGCGCCGGACGCCGGCCTCGCGCTCGTGCGCACGCTCGCGCAGGCCGCCGGCGCTTCAGGCATGTGCGGCGGACAGGCCCTCGACCTGGACGCCACGGGTCGCAGCACGGATGTCGACCTCGACGCCCTCGAGCGACTGCATGCGCTCAAGACGGGCGCCCTGATCCGCGCCGCGGTGCGCATGGGCGCGTTCTGCGGGAACGCCGACGCCGCATCGCTGGCGTCGCTCGACGATTTCGCGCAGGCGCTGGGCCTCGCCTTCCAGGTGCGCGACGACATCCTCGACGTCGAGGGCGATACCGCGCAGCTCGGCAAGACCGCGGGCAAGGACGCGGCGCAGGACAAGGCGACCTTTCCCGCGCTGATCGGGCTGGCGGCGTCGAAGGATCGCCTCGACGCGCTGCGCGCGCGGATGCACGCGGTACTCGACGGATTCGATCCGTCGCGGAGCGATCCGCTGCGCCGGCTGGCGTCGTACGCGGTATCGCGCACGCACTGACGAGCGCGCGCTTGCGGACGAAAAAAAGCCCGGCATCGCCGGGCTTTTTTTTCGGTCGTGGAGAACCGGTTACTTCACGAGTCGCAGCGCGAACGGGTAGCGGTACGCCACGCCTTCGTTGGCCTTGATGGCCGCCATGATCGTGACGACCAGCCAGGCGAGGCCGACGATGAGCATGATCGGACCGGTCAGCAGGATGCCGATACCCACCGTGGCGAAGGTGAGGATCCACAGCACCAGGAACACGATGCCGACGGTGATGTTGAAGTTCAGTGCTTCCTTGCCCTGGTCGTCGACGAACGGCATCGTCTCCTTCTTCATCATCCAGATGACCAGCGGGCCGATGATGCAGCCCAGGCTCGCGGCCCAGCCGGCCGTCACGATGCCGCCGACCAGCGCCGCCAGGTGGGCGAACATGGCCCACTGGCGCTCTTCGGCGCCGATGCCACTGGCATGCGTGGACGTGCCGCCCTGCGGCGGCGACGGCTGCGAATACGGCGGCGGCGTGCCACCGGCCGACGGGTCGTTGATGTCGCTCATGGCTCTCTCCCTGTGTGCGGAAATGACGTCAGCGCCCACTGTCGCGCCGCGTGAAGGCGGCGTCAACCGCCGTCGGTCGAGCCGCCGGCGACGGTCATGCGCGACACCAGAATCGATCCGGTACGGACATGCGAGCGCGGGTCGACATCGCTGCCCACCGCGTCGATGCGCGTGAACATCTCGCGCAGGTTGCCGGCGACGGTCACGCCGTCGACCGGGTACTGCAGCTGGCCGTCTTCGACCCAGAAGCCCGCGGCACCGCGCGAGTAATCGCCGGTCGTCGTGTTGGCGCCGTGGCCCATGAGCTCGGTGACCAGGAGGCCGCGTCCCATGCGTGACAGGACATCGTCGAGGCCCCCGGCGTTCGCCGAAACCTCCAGGTTGTGCACGCCGCCCGCGTTCGCGGTGGTCTCCAGGCCGAGCTTGCGCGCCGAGTAGCTGCCGAGCACGTAGCGCTGGAGAACGCCGTCCGCGACGATCGCGGACTCGCGCGTCGCCACGCCCTCGGCATCGAACGCCGCCGACCGCAGGCCGCGCCGCATGAAGGGCTTTTCGTCGATCGACAGCCAGGACGGGAACAGCTGCGTGCCCATGCTGTCGACCAGGAAACTCGCGCCACGGTAGAGCGCGCCGCCCGAGATCGCGCCGATCAGGTGGCCGATCAGCGAACGCGCCATGTCGGCCGCGAACAGCACCGGATAGTCGCCCGTGCGCAGCCCGCGCGGCGACAGTCGCGAGACCGCGCGCTCGGCCGCGCGTCGGCCTACCGCGACGGGCGATTCGAGATCGGCGGAGGCCAGCCCGAACGTGTACCAGCCGTCGCGCTGCATCGCGTCGCCGCGGCCGGCGATCAGCGCGCAGCCCAGCGAGTGGTGCGTGCCGCGCTCGCCGCCGACGAAGCCGTGCGAGTTCGCGTACACCGACAGCGAGCGGCCGCTGCTGAGCGATGCGCCGTCGGAGTTCTCCACGCGCGCATCCGCGTCGCGCCCGGCCTGCTCGCAGGCGAGCGCGAGGTCGATCGCGCGATCGGCGTCCACGTCCCACGGATGCCAGCTGTCGAACTCGGCGAGGTCGCGGGCCATGAGCGACGCGTCCGCAAGCCCGGCGGCCGGATCGTCCTCGGTGTATCGGGCGATCGCGCAGGCCTGTTCGACCGTGGCGACGAGGCTCTCCTCGCGCAGGTCCGCGGTGCTGGCGCTGCCCTTGCGGCGTCCGAAATACACGGTGACGGCGATGCCGCGGTCGCGCGTGGACTCGACCGTCTCCACCTCGCCCATGCGCACGTTGACGCTGAGGCCGGCCTCCTCCGAGCAGCTCACCTCGGCCTGCGTGGCTCCGCGATCGCGCGCGAGCTCGAGCAGCCGCTGCGAGAGGCCCGACAGCGCGTCGAGCCGCTCGCGGCTGTCGTCGTAAAGGGCGGGCGAAGTGGCGGTGGCGTTCAATGTCCTATCCTTAGTGCTCATGCCCGCGACGGTACGCGGGCGGTACAAGGCGTGGCGACGCGGGTCGCGCGCGGGATTATGACGATGCGCGGTCGCGACGAAGAAAGCGGTGAATTCCTGGGCCCCAGCCGCAGCCAGAAGCGGCGGGAGGCGCTGGACGTGCTGGAGCTGGCGAAAGCGCTCGTCGAACTGACGCCGGCGCAGCTCGCGCGCGTGCCGGTACCGGAGGCGACGCTGCCGCACATCGAGGAGACGCGCCGCATCACCTCGAACATCGCGCACAAGCGCCAGCTCGCGTTCCTCGCCAAGCAGATGCGCAAGCTCGACGACGACGAGCTGCAGGCCATGCGCGACGCGCTCGATGAAAAGAGCGACGCTTCCCGCGCGGAAGCTGCGGCACTCCACCGCGTGGAGGCATGGCGCGCGAAGCTGGTCGATGGCGGCGACGACGCGCTGTCGGAACTGCTGGACATGCATCCCGACGCCGATCGCCAGCGCCTGCGCCAGCTCGTGCGCAATGCGCAGGACGAGAAGAAGCGCGGCAAGCCGCCGCGTGCGTTCCGCGAGCTGTTCCGCGAACTGCGCGGCGTGATGCTCGGGTCGGGCGACGGCGACGAAGCCGACGCACTCGACATCGACCGGGACGACGACGCGGACGAGTGAGGCCGCACGGCGCGAAGGCTCAGGCCTTCGTGCCGCCCACGGTGAGTCCCTCGATCAGCAGCGACGGCTGGCCGACGCCGACCGGCACGCTCTGCCCGTCCTTGCCGCAGACGCCGACGCCCTCGTCGAGCGCGAGGTCGTTGCCGATCATGCGGACCTTCTGCATCGTTTCCGGACCGTTGCCGATCAGCATCGCGCCCTTCACCGGCGTGGTGACGCGGCCGTCCTCGATCATGTAGGCCTCGGTCGCCGAGAACACGTACTTGCCCGACGTAATGTCGACCTGGCCGCCGCCGAAGTTCACCGCGTACAGGCCACGCTTGACCGAGCGGATCATCTCCTCGGGATCGTGCGGACCGGCGAGCAGGTAGGTATTGGTCATGCGCGGCATGACCAGGTGCGCGAAGGACTCGCGTCGGCCGTTGCCGGTCGGCGCCATGCCCATCAGGCGCGCGTTGAGGCTGTCCTGCATGTAGCCCACCAGCACGCCGTCCTCGATCAGCGTCGTGCAGTTGGTCGGCATGCCTTCGTCGTCGATGTTGAGCGAGCCGCGCCGGCCCGGCAGCGTGCCGTCGTCGACGATGGTGACGCCCGGCGACGCGACGCGCTGGCCGATGCGGCCGGCGTACGTCGACGTGCCCTTGCGATTGAAGTCGCCTTCGAGGCCATGGCCGACCGCCTCGTGCAGCAACACGCCCGGCCAGCCGCTGCCGAGCACGACGGGCATGACGCCCGCGGGCGCGTCGACCGCTTCCAGGTTCACCAGCGCCTGCCGCAGCGCCTCGCGCGCGAGCTTCTCGGGGCGATCGCCGCCGAGCAGTTCCGCGTATCCGTAACGCCCGCCGCCGCCGGCATAGCCCTGCTCGCGACGACCGTTCTGCTCGACGATCACCTGCACGTTGAGCCGCACCAGCGGCCGCACGTCGGCGGCGACGTGGCCGTCGCTGCGCGCGACCAGCACGGTGTCGACGCCGCCGGACAGGCTGACGGTCACCTGCTTCACGCGCGGGTCGGCGGCGCGCAGCAGGCGGTCGACGCGCCGCAGCGCCTCGACCTTCTCCTCGTTGGCGAGCACGTCGATCGGATCGAACGCGGCGTACAGCGCACGACCGCCGCCGCGCACGAGCGGACGATCGCGCGCGATCGCATCGGTCGCCACGACGGTGCCCTTCGAGATGGCACGCGCGGATGCGGACGCTTCAAGGAGCGCCTTCGCATCGATCTCGTCGGAATACGCGAAACCGGTCTTCTCGCCGCTGATCGCGCGCACGCCCACGCCCTGCTCGATGGAATGCGCGCCGTCCTTGACGATGCCGTCCTCGACCGTCCAGCTCTCGCGGCGCGCGTGCTGGAAATACAGATCGCCGAAGTCGACGCCGGGACCGAGCAGCGCACCCAGCGCGCCGTCGAGCGAAGCGATGTCGAGGCCGGCGGGCGTGAGCAGCCGGGATTCGGCGTTCTGAAGCGATGTCGTCATCGGGCACTCTGGAAAGGAAGGCAGCGGGCGAAGGCCCGTCCGGACTATATGCGTCGCGGTGTGAGCGACCTCAACCGGCCGGGGGCGCGGTGGCGACCGCGCGCGTCTGCTCGCGCGTCATCACCTCGACCTTGGGCTCGGACCAGGGCCCCGTCACGCGATACGTCTTGGCGCCGAAATTGCCGAACGGCTTGGCCATGACGGCGCTGGCCGCGGCACCGATCGCGGCACCCACCGGGCCGCCGGCAAGCGCGCCGACCGCGGTCAGGAGGTTCCCCGACTTCGGGCGCACGTCGATCGTCTGGTCGAACGTCTGCGCACGCAGGTTGGCCGCGCCGCGGATGCGGATGTCGGCGGCCGGACCCTTGATCGCGAGGTCGTCGCTTCGCGCGAGGCCACCCGCGAAACGGATGTTGCCGCCGAGCTGGTTGAAGCTGAAACCCTTGGCGAAGAAGTCGCGGAAGTCGAGCGTCAGCCGCTTGGGGAGCTCGGCGAGGCTGAGCAGCCCGAGCACGCGGCCGGCGCCCGGCTCGACTTCCAGCAGGCGTCCGTTGCGTGCATCGAGCGCGAGCGTGCCCTGCAGGTTGCCGAGGGCGACGTCGGACGGCGCGCCGGGCCACGTCGCATCGAAATGCAGGTTGCCCTTGCCACCGCCGAGGCGGCCGCCGAAGCCGAAGCCGTCGAGCAGCGCACCGAAATCCTCGCTGTCGACGATCGCGGCGATGCGCGTGCGCGCGGCCGCGCCGCGCCCGACCCACTCGCCGGACGCCTCGAGCCGGTGCGCACGCCCGCGCGCGGCGAACTGGTCGAGCACGAGGCCCGCGCCGGTCGGATGGGTGCGCAGCTTCGCCGTGCCCAACTGGGCCGGGCCGATGCGCAGGTCGTCGACGTCGATCGACAGCGCGGGCACCTTGCCGGGATCGATCGCGGCGGGCGACGCGGCGGCCGCGGC
>NZ_SMRQ01000090.1 GCF_004359965.1 Cognatilysobacter segetis
ACGTCGCCGAGGCCGCCGAACAGCCAATTCGCGGCAGGCCGGTCGGCAACACGCATGCTTTCGCCGAAACCACCGTCCGGTCGCGCGAGCGAAAGGCGCACCTCGGATCCATCAGTAGAGAACACATCGACGCGACCGTCGCCGTTGAAGTCGCCGGTCGCCAGCGGCGAGAAGCCCTCTGGCAGGTAGGTGCCGCCCTGCTCGTTCGCGACCGTCGCGCCATCGAGGAGCCAGGCGTACAGCTCGCGCGTCTGCGTATTGAAGAAAAGCAGGTCCCCCTTGCCGTCGCCATCGACATCACCACGAACGGCAGCACGCGGCTTCTCGACGTCGTCGACGAACTTCCAGCCGGCGAAGGGCACGCGGCCCACGGTCGTCGGCGCACCGAAACTGCCATCGACGCGTGCCGTGGCGATACGGATATCGCCCTCGCCCATGTAGATCAGGTCGGCCCGACCATCGCCATCGATGTCGCCCGTGGCCAGGCTGCGGCCGCGTTCGGGCAGCAGCGTGCCGCCCTGGCCGCCGGCGACGACGACACCGGACATCAGCCAGTCGTAGATCTCGCGTGTCTGCGTGTTGTGCCAGAGCACGTCGGTGCGGCCATCGCCGTCGATGTCGCCGACGCCGGCAAAACGCCATTCGGCCGGCGGGCGCGACTGCACCAGCGTCGCCTCGCTGAAGATCCAGCCGGCGCCGGCACGCGGACCGAAGGAGATGCGCACTTCGGTCGGCGTGGCCGAAAGAATGTCGCCGCGGCCATCGCCGTCGAAGTCGCCGCCGGCGAGCGCGACGGAGCCGGCCGGCAGGTACGCGCCGCCCTGGCTGGCGAAGATGCTCGTGCCGTCCATCAACCAGTAGTACAGCTCGCCCGATCCGCGGTGATGCCAGACCAGGTCGCTCTTGCCGTCGCCGTTGACGTCGGTGATGCCCGCGAGCGTCCACACGCCCGGCGGGCGCGCGGACACGACCTGCGCCACGTCGAAGCCCCAGGTGGGTTGGCCGAAGGAAATGCGCACGTCGACGCTGCTGGCGGAGACCACGTCGGTACGGCCATCGCCGTTGAAGTCGCCCGTGCCGAGCGCGGTATGCCCGGTGGGCAGGTACGCATTGCCGTTCTCGCCGACGACGCCGTTCGGGCCCATCAGCCAGTAGTACAGCTCGCCCGAGTTGACGTTGTGCCAGACGATGTCGGAGCGGCCGTCGAGATTGAAGTCGCGCGGCGCCGCGCGTAACGGCGCGTCGGATGCCGCCGCGGCCGATCGCGACCATGCCGGCGAGACCGCGCCCGCGTGGGCGACGATCTCGGACATGGCGGGGCCTTCGAGCGGCACGGCCGCTGCCGGCGAGCGGAGCGTCGCCCGCTGCCCAGCCTGCGCGGCCGCGGGCGGGGCGTAGGCCGCGTCGACATGGGCCTCCTCCCGTGGGCAGCCCGTCAGCGCGACAGCGGCCACGAGGGTGAGCAATGCGTGCCGAGCGTTCATGGCGGGCCGTCCGCGGGATGAGGCGGGATGAGGCGGCGGCAGGTCAACAGAGTCAAGCGGATCGACCGCGCGACCCTGAGAATTAGCCCTATCGGCTGAATTACTGAACGACGAAGTCCGAAATACCGATCGGTCGGTTCGCGATCTGCACTTCGACGTTGTACCTGCCCGGCTGCATGCCCTCGGCCTTCGAGAAGGTGTAGTGGCCGAACGTACCGGCAGGCAACGGGCCGCGCTCCTCGTGGTGGGTCCGGCCGTCCTGGTAGGTCCAGAAGACCGTGACCGGCGCACCGGGTGTACGACCCGTCATCGGGAACGTCACGTGGATCGTGTCGTTCACCGTGAACGTCGACGCCGGCGTGGCGACCGCACCGTTCGGGCCGAGCGCATTGCCGAGCGTGAGCGCGTTGGCCGGCACCGTGTAGGGAACCGCGCCCAGCGGATCCTTCTGCAGGCCCGGGAACGCGCCGTCGCTCCGACGCGCCTTGCCGGGAACGTCCGGGGCGACGGTCTGCTGGTCGTCGGAGCCGCAGCCCGAGAGTGCGAGGGCGAAAACCAGCGGAACGAGTGCGATGCGCTTGAACATGAGGCGACTCCGGACGGACGCGAAGGACGATTATCCCGCGATCGGACAGCCCGTGCGCTCCAGGAGTTCCGCGCGCGACACGCTCGGCGCCAACTCCACCAGCCTCAGGCCGTCCGCGGTCACGTCCATCACCGCGAGGTCGGTGATGATCCGGTTCACCACGCCGACGCCGGTCAGCGGTAGCGTGCAGTCCCGCAGGATCTTGTGCTCGCCGCTCTTGGCGGTGTGCTCCATCAGCACGACCACGCGCTTGACGCCCGCGACCAGGTCCATCGCGCCGCCCATGCCCTTGACCATCTTGCCGGGCACCATCCAGTTGGCGAGGTCGCCCCTGTCGGTGACCTGCATCGCGCCGAGGATCGCAAGGTCGATATGCCCGCCGCGGATCATCGCGAAGGAATCGTGGCTGCCGAAGAAGCTCGCGCCCGGCACGGTGGTGACGGTCTGCTTGCCGGCGTTGATCAGGTCGGCGTCGATTTCGGCCTCGGTCGGGAACGGGCCGATGCCGAGCAGGCCGTTCTCGCTCTGCAGCCAGACGCCCATGCCGTCGGGAATGTAGTTCGCCACCAGCGTCGGCAGGCCGATGCCGAGGTTGACGTAGGCGCCGTCGGTGAGTTCGCGGGCGGCGCGCTGCGCCATTTCGTCGCGGGTCCAGGGCATGTCGGGATCCTCAGGCGGCGCGCACGGTGCGCTGTTCGATGCGCTTCTCGGGCGAAGCGTTGACCACGATGCGGTCGACGTAGATGCCCGGCAGGTGCACGTGGTCGGGGTCGATCGCGCCGATCGGCACGAGTTCCTCCACCTCCGCCACGCAGACCCTGCCCGCCATCGCGCAGGCCGGGTTGAAGTTGCGTGCGGTCTTGCGGAACACCAGGTTGCCCGCCTCGTCGGCCTTCCACGCCTTCACCAGCGACACGTCGGCGCGCAGCGCGGTCTCCATGACGTACATGTGGCCGTCGAATTCGCGCGTCTCCTTGCCCTCGGCCACGACCGTGCCGTAGCCGGTGCGCGTGAAGAACGCCGGAATGCCCGCGCCGCCCGCGCGCAGGCGCTCGGCCAGCGTGCCCTGCGGATTGAACTCGAGCTCGAGTTCGCCGGCCAGGAACTGGCGCTCGAACTCCTTGTTCTCGCCCACGTACGACGAAATCATCTTGCGGATCTGCCGCGTCGCGAGCAGCTGGCCGAGGCCGAAGCCGTCGACGCCCGCGTTGTTGGAGATCGCGGTCAGGTCCTTGACGCCCGAGTCGCGCAGCGCGGCGATCAGCGCCTCGGGGATGCCGCACAGGCCGAAACCGCCGACGGCGAGCGTCTGGTGGTCGGCGACGAGATCGGCGAGCGCCGTCCTGGCATCGGGATAGACCTTGCTGCGCGCGGCCATGCGGGCACTCCGGTTCGGGGAACGGCGATTCTAGCGGCGCCGATGTTGCGCCGCACCGTACTTTCGACCGATGCGTGTCCGCAAAAGAAGACGGCGTGCCGAAGCACGCCGTCCGCTCAAGACGCCTATCCGGTTCAGGGCACCGGCGCGAACACGTAGCTGCCCGCGGGGCGAGCGCCTGCGAAGGCGATACCTGCGAAGAGCCCGGACGGCTGCATGATCGACACATTCACGTTGCCGCCGGCGAGCGACATGACATCCGTCCGTCCATCGCCGCTGTAATCGCCGACGCCCAGCACCGTCGACCCGATCGGCAGGTACGAGCCGCCCTGGCCGCCGATGATCGTGTTGCTGACCATGAGCCAGTAGTACAGCTCGCCGGAATTGACGTTGTGCCAGATCACGTCGGCCTTGCCGTCACCGTTGACGTCGCCCGCGCCGGCGAAGTTCCAGCCGGCCGGCGGTCGGGCGGCGATGAAGGTCGACGGGCCGAAACCGCCCGACGACTGCGCCAGCGAGACCCGCACCTCCGCGCTGCTGAGCGTCAGCACGTCCATGCGGCCATCGCCGT
>NZ_SMRQ01000091.1 GCF_004359965.1 Cognatilysobacter segetis
TCCCGGTAGAGCAGCGTGTAGGCGCGGACGAGCGAGTTCAGCGTGGCGCCCGAGTTATTGGACTCGCAGATGCTCTTGCACATCTGCAGCTTGTTGCCCGTGTAGCCTTCGGCGGCGCACGTCGTGAACACGTCGGACGTGAACGAAAGCGTCCAGCCGCGGGCGATCTGCCCCTGGTCGAGCGCGTAGTCGTCGTTGATCAGAAGCGACCAGTTGCCGTTCGCGTATTCGGCGGCGCCGCGGAACAGCGAGAGATCGATCGGCGCGGCATCGGTCGTGCGGTAGGTGCCGGACGGCACGCTGCCGCCCACCGTGGTCGGCCAGGCGGTCGCATCGGCGCTGAAGGTCATGGTTGTGTCGGCAAAATCGGCGCTGCCGTTCTGATGATTCCAGAGGCGGATCTGGCGGCCGTCGGGTGCGACGAGCACGACGCGAAGGTCGGATACGTACGTGTGGTAGGCGCCGTTGAGCGTGACCTTCACGTCGTAGATCGAACCGTGCAGCCCGGAAACGGCGACCTGCGACGGATAGGGGTTCGCCGAGCCCTGGCTTGGAATGCCGATCGGGGCCGGGTTCGAAAAGTTGGTTACCGCCTGACCCGCTTGGACGGCGAAAGACGCGCTGGCGAGCGCGCAGGCGACTACAAGGCCGCGAAGGCTGCTGTATGCGTTCACGATGAATTCCCCATGACCGCCCGTGCGGCGGCAGGCAGAGTCTAGGCACATAAGTTCCTATTTGGGAAGTGGATCACAAAATCGGTGGACTTCCGTCAAAAATCGAGGCGGTCCATTCACTTCGCCTATACGCGGGGACGGCCTTGTCGCGACCACCGCTGTTTTCGTCACGGCCGCTTCCGGGGATGAGTCATCGCGCCGCCAGTCCGAATGCGCAGCGCACGGCTTGATAAAGTCGGGCCCTGCCAGGAGATCGTCATGAACGCCGTCCACGCTTACGTCGCGCCCGGAACGCCGCGAGACCTCGAGGCCGGCATCGTGGAAGCGCTGCAGGCGCGCGGTCGCCTGCGCGACGCCGATCTCGCGCGGGCGGAGCGTCTTCAACAGGAGACCGGCGGCCCGCTCCTTGAACTGCTCGGGCGCCTCGGCCTCGTCTCCGAGCGCGACCACGCCGAGGCGGTGGCCTCCGTCCTCGGTCTTCCGCTGGTGCCGACCAAGGACCTGCCGGACCTGCCGCCCGAGAACGTCGCGCTGTCGCCGAAGTTCATGCGCCAGTTCCACCTCTGCCCCGTGCGCGAAACCGACGCCGCGGTCGACGTGCTGATGGCCGATCCGCAGGACGCCTACCAGCTCGACGCGCTGCGCCTCGCGCTGCCGCGGCCGATCGCGCCGTTCGTGGGCCTGCGCTCGGAGATCGACGCGCTGATCGAACGCTGGCATGGCCAGGGCCGCAGCGCGATGGGCGCGATCGTCGACAACGCCGAGGGCGAAGGCGCGGAGATGGACGACGTCGAGCACCTGCGCGACCTCGCCTCCGAGGCGCCGGTGATCCGGCTGGTCAACCTGATCATCCAGCGCGCGGTCGAGCTGCGCGCCTCGGACATCCACATCGAGCCGTTCGAGAACCAGCTCAAGGTGCGCTACCGCGTGGACGGCGTGCTCCATGAAGGCGAGAGCCCGCCGGCCAACCTCACCGCTGCCGTGATCAGCCGCATCAAGATCATGGCCAAGCTCAACATCGCCGAGCGCCGCCTGCCGCAGGACGGCCGCATCCAGTTGCGCGTGCAGGGACGCGAGCTCGACCTGCGCGTGAGCACCGTGCCGACCTCGCACGGCGAGAGCGTGGTGATGCGACTGCTCGATCGCGAGAGCGTCGTGCTGAGCTTCGAGAAGCTCGGCTTCACCAACGAGTTCCTGCCGCAGTTCCAGAAGGTGCTCGACCAGCCGCACGGCATCCTGCTGGTCACCGGCCCGACCGGCTCGGGCAAGACGACCACGCTGTACACGGCGCTGAGCAAGCTCAACACGCCGGACGTCAAGATCATCACCGTCGAGGATCCCGTCGAGTACCAGATCGAGGGCATCAACCAGATCCAGGCCAAGCCGCAGATCGGGCTCGACTTCGCGCATGCGCTGCGGTCGATCGTGCGCCAGGATCCCGACATCATCATGATCGGCGAGATGCGCGACCTGGAAACCGCGCGCATCGCGATCCAGTCCGCGCTGACCGGCCACCTCGTGCTGTCGACGCTGCATACCAACAACGCGGCGGGCGGCATCACGCGCCTTCTGGACATGGGCGTCGAGGACTACCTGCTGACGTCGACGATCAACGGCATCCTTGCGCAGCGCCTCGTGCGGCGACTGGAGCCGACGCATGCGGAGCGCTACGCGGCCTCGCCGGAGGAGATCGAGAAGTTCGGCCTGCGCAAGCTGCAGCCCGAGGGCGAGATCGTCCTGTTCCGCCCGCGCGGCTCGGCGCTGGCGCCGAGCGGTTACGTCGGGCGCACTACCATCATGGAATTCCTCGTCATGAACGACGAGCTGCGCCGTGCGGTGATGCGCCACGCCGGCATGGGCGAGATCGAGGAGATCGCGCGCCGGTGCGGCATGCGCACCATGTACGAGGACGGCATTGCCAAGGCGCTCGCGGGCCTGACGACGATCGAGGAAGTGCTGCGCGTGACCGAAGAGACCTGAGCGGCGCATGGCCCTGTACCGCTACAAGGCGCTGAACCCGCGCGGCGAGATGCTCGACGGCCAGATGGAGGCGGCGAGCGTCGACGAGGTCGTGCAGCGCCTGCAGGGGCAGGGCCACCTGCCGGTCGAGGCGAAGCTCGCGAGCGAGGGCGGCGGCCCCGCCATCTGGAAGGGCCTGTTCAAGCCCAAGCCCTTCGCCGGCGCCCGGCTGGTGCAGTTCACGCAGCAGCTGGCCACGCTGCTCGGTGCGGGCCAGCCGCTCGACCGTGCGCTGTCGATCCTGCTCGAACTCCCGGACGACGAAGCCGCGCGCCGCACCATCGGCGACATCCGCGAAGCCGTGCGCGGCGGCGCGGCGCTTTCCACGGCGCTCGATCGCCAGCACGGCACGTTCTCCCGGCTGTACATCAACATGGTGCGCGCGGGCGAGGCCGGCGGCAGCCTGCACGAAACGCTGTCGCGGCTGGCCGAGTACCTCGAACGCGCGCGCGCGCTGCAGGGCCGCGTCATCAACGCGCTGATCTATCCCGCGATCCTGCTCGTGATGGTCACGCTGAGCATGCTGTTTCTGCTCGGGTACGTCGTGCCGCAGTTCGCCGCGATGTACGAAAGCCTCGGCGCGGAGCTGCCGCTATTCACCAAGATCATCCTGGCGATCGGCAACTTCGTGAAGGATTTCTGGATCGTGATCCTTGCCGCGCCGGCGCTCGGGGTGTGGTGGATCGAGCGCAAGCGCCGCGATCCCGCCTTCCGGCTCGCGTTCGATGCGTGGCTGCTGCGCCGCAAGCTCGCGGGTTTGCTGGTGGCGCGCATCGAGGTCGCGCGGCTCGCGCGCACGCTCGGCACGCTGGTGCGCAACGGCGTGCCGCTGATCACCGCGCTGGGCATCGGGCGCAACGTGCTGGGCAACCGCATGCTCGCGGCGGACGTCGAGAAGGCGGCCGACGAGGTCAAGAACGGCGTGGCGCTGTCGACCGCGCTCGGTCGCGGCAAGCGCTTTCCGCGGCTCGCGCTGCAGATGATCCAGGTGGGTGAGGAATCGGGCGCGCTGGATACCATGCTGATCCGCACGGCCGAGACGTTCGAGCAGGAGACGGGCCTCGCGCTGGACCGCATGCTCGCCGCGCTGGTGCCGATCGTGACGATGGTGCTGGCCTTCGTGATCGGCACGGTGATCCTCGGCATCCTCGTGCCCATGTACGACCTGACCGGACAGATTGGGTGAGGAAGGCCTGCTTGCGCGGCACCGCCGCGCAGGCCTTCCGAACGCCCGCGCCGCTGGCGCGGGCCGGAGTTCGAAGTAACGCCGTCGCAAGGTCGACCCGTATCGCGTGACGCGGCAC
>NZ_SMRQ01000092.1 GCF_004359965.1 Cognatilysobacter segetis
CGCGGCACCGCCGCGCAGGCCTTCCGAACGCCCGCGCCGCTGGCGCGGGCCGGAGTTCGAAGTAACGCCGTCGCAAGGTCGACCCGTATCGCGTGACGCGGCACCGCCGCGCAGGCCTTCCGAACGCCCGCGCCGCTGGCGCGGGCCGGAGTTCGAAGTAACGCCGTCGCAAGGTCAACCCGGATCGCGTGGCGCGGCACCGCCGCGCAGGCCTTCCGAACGCCCGCGCCGCTGGCGCGGGCTGGAGTTCGAAGTAACGCCGTCGCAAGGTCAACCCGGATCGCGTGACGCGGCACTGCCGCGTGGCGTGACCGAACGCCCGCCGCGCTGCGCCGGGCCGGAGTTCGAAGAAGCGCAGGCGCAAGGTCAACCCGGATCGCGTGACGCGGCA
>NZ_SMRQ01000093.1 GCF_004359965.1 Cognatilysobacter segetis
CGCGCGCAGGAACGGCAGGCGCAACGCGTTCTTCGGCGTCTTCTCCAGCATGCGCACGCGGCGCACGGCGTCGATGCGATGGCCATCGCGATCGTGCAGCTGATCCAGGAACCGGTTGCGCAGCGCGAGCGCCACCGCGGGCGTGGCGTCCGCGGCGGACAGCCGATTCGAGTCGAAACCGTGCGCCGCGGGCGCGAGCGACGCGATGCCCTCGATCAACGCGTGGCTCTCGTCGCCGATGGACACCGCCCCGCGTGCGCGCGTCAGCGTCTCGAACAGCAGGGTCGATCCCGCACGCGGCGGACTCACGATGAACACGGGGCGATCGAACTGCGGATCGACGGCGTCGGGCGCCGGTTCGCCGCGCGGCGCCCGGTCGACGAGCGGCGCGAATGCCTGGCGATCCAGCGCGTCGAGCACGCCCAGTCCGTTGCGCAGTCGCAGGCGCTCGGCACCGGCATCGACCAGCGCCGCGCGCGCCTGCGCCACGGCCTGCGCGAGCGCCGCCGCCGGCGCGCCCTCCGCCCATGCGGCGCGCGCGATGCGCACGAGCGACGCGAGCGATGTACGGATGCGCGCGTCCCGCGCCGCCTCGGGTGCGTCGGACAGCACTTGGCCCAGCGCGGTGTCCAGCTCCCACGGATCCATCGGCGCGGGAACGCCGTGTTCGACGCGGAGGTGGCCTGAGGTCGTGCCCGTCGCGGGGCCCGGCTCGGGCACGCCGGCAATGTCGGCCAGCACGATCCAGCCCGTCTCGACGCCGACGTTGGCGATGCGGTGCCGCCGCCAGGTGTCGAGCAGGCCGGGTCGCCCGGCCCGCGCGAGGATGCGTTCGCCCTCGCATTCGACGAGCAGGTCGCCGTGCAGCGGCAGCACGACGCGCGCGTGCTGGCGTCCGTCGCGACTGGCGTCGACCCGTGCCGGCGTATGCGCGCCGGGCGCGTAGCACTCGACCGACACGCGCGACCACGGTCCGCCCAGGCGCGCCAGCCACGCCGCCAGCGCGGGCGCCGCCGCGATGCCGGGATCGCCCGGCGCCAGCAGCGACCGGCAGCGGATCATCGCGCCGCCCACGCCGTCGGCGGCGCGCCACGGCGATGCGTCGGCGGCGAGCTCCGCCCGGATCCGCCCGGCATCGACGGGCGCGTCGAGCGGCACCCAAGGGCGCGGCAGCTTCACGCGCCGCCTCCGCGCCGCACCTGCGCGCGCGGGACAGCCGCGGGCCTCGCGCGACGGCCGGTCATGCCTTGCGGTAGACCTCCGCGCCCTGTGCGCGGAACTCGGCCGACTTCTCCGCCATGCCCTTCTCGATCTCGAGCAGCGAGTCGGGGTTGTCACGCGCGTAGTCGCGCACGTCCTGCGTGATCTTCATCGAGCAGAAGTGCGGGCCGCACATCGAGCAGAAGTGCGCACTCTTGTGCGCTTCCTTCGGCAGCGTCTCGTCGTGGTATTCGCGGGCGCGCTCCGGGTCGAGGCCGAGGTTGAACTGGTCCTCCCACCGGAATTCGAAGCGCGCCTTGCTCATCGCGTTGTCGCGCGCCTGCGCGCCGGGATGGCCCTTCGCGAGGTCGGCCGCGTGCGCCGCGATCTTGTAGGCCATCAGGCCTTCGCGCACGTCGTGCTTGTTCGGCAGGCCGAGGTGCTCCTTCGGCGTGACGTAGCAGAGCATCGCGGTGCCGAACCAGCCGATCATCGCGGCGCCAATCGCGGACGTGATGTGGTCGTAGCCGGGCGCGATGTCGGTCGTCAGCGGGCCAAGCGTGTAGAACGGCGCCTCGCCGCATTCGGCGAGCTGCTTGTCCATGTTCTCCTTGATCATCTGCATCGGCACGTGGCCGGGGCCTTCGATCATGGTCTGGACGTCGTGCTTCCACGCGATCTTGGTCAGCTCGCCGAGCGTCTCGAGCTCGCCGAACTGCGCGGCATCGTTCGCGTCGGCGATCGAGCCGGGGCGCAGGCCGTCGCCGAGCGAGAAGGCCACGTCGTAGGCCTTCATGATTTCGCAGATGTCCTCGAAGTGCGTGTAGAGGAAGTTCTCTTTGTGGTGGGCCAGGCACCACTTGGCCATGATCGAGCCGCCGCGCGACACGATGCCGGTCACGCGCCCCGCGGTGAGCGGCACGTAGCGCAGCAGCACGCCGGCGTGGATCGTGAAGTAATCGACGCCCTGCTCGGCCTGCTCGATCAGCGTGTCGCGGAAGATCTCCCAGTTGAGCTCCTCAGCGCGGCCGTCTACCTTCTCCAGCGCCTGGTAGATCGGCACCGTGCCGATCGGCACCGGCGAGTTGCGGATGATCCACTCGCGCGTCTCGTGGATGTGCTTGCCGGTGGACAGGTCCATCACCGTGTCCGCGCCCCAGCGGATCGACCAGACCAGCTTCTCGACGTCCTCGGCGATGCCCGACGACACCGCGCTGTTGCCGATGTTCGCGTTGACCTTGGTCAGGAAGTTGCGGCCGATGATCATCGGCTCGCTTTCCGGATGGTTGATGTTGTTCGGGATGATGGCGCGGCCGCGCGCCACTTCATCGCGCACGAACTCGGACGTGATCAGCTTCTGGATGGCCGCGCCGAAGGGCTCGCCGGCGTGCTGGCGCAGCAGGTGCGCCTCGCGGATCGCCTCGATGCGCTGGTTCTCGCGGATCGCGATGAACTCCATCTCGGGCGTGACGATGCCCTTGCGGGCGTAGTGCATCTGGGTGACGTTCGCACCGCCGACGGCGCGGCGCGGCAATGCGCGGTTGCCGAAGCGGATGTGCGCGAGCTTCGGATCGTGCTCGCGCGCGCGGCCGAACTCGGACGACAGGCCCGGCAGCACCTCGGTGTCGCCCCGCTCGGCGATCCACTGCGCGCGCAGCGGCGAAAGGCCGGTCGACAGGTCGATCGTCGCGTTCGCGTCGGTGTACGGGCCGGAGCAGTCGTAGACCGTGAGCGGCGCGTTCTCCTCGCCACCGAACAGGGTGGGCGTGCGCGCCAGCGCGATCTCGCGCATCGGCACGCGGATGTCGGGGCGCGAGCCCTCGACGTGGATCTTGTTCGAGCCCGGGATCGGACGGACGACGTCGGCCGAGAGCTTTTCGGCCTGCTGGAGGAGTTCGGTGGCGACTGCGTTCATCGGTTCGTCCGCTGCGGGGATGGGGCGAGCGCCGGGAGCCGGCGTGCGATCGAGCGGGCGGCGCGCGGACGCGGGGCGCCCGGCGAAGCTTCCCTACGGCGGTCTCAACCGCATCAGGTTCGAAGGGACTCTCTCAACCGGCCAGGCCGGTACCCCCGCTTCCGCGCGCATTTCACCACGCGGCCGGGCCCCGAAGCCACCGGCGGTGCCGTGGGGCGGGCCCTGGCGCGCGTGGCCGGCCATGCCATGGCCCGACTGCGCCGATAATCGCCGCAGTCCCGGCGCCGTCCGGGCGTTCCGGGCCGGCCGGCATACGCCCGCCGGCATGCACCGCCCTCCCACGGAGCCCACTCGTGACCGCACCCTCCCGCATCGCCCGCGCCTTCGCGCCGGCGAGCATCGGCAACATCGGGGTCGGCTTCGACCTGCTGGGCCACACGATCGAGGGCCCCGGCGACGGCGCGACCGTGCGCCGTATCGACGAGCCCGTGGTGCGGGTCGACGGCATCGATGGCGACGTGCCGGGACTGTCGCGCATCCCGCTGGACGCCCCGCGCAATACGGCGGGTCGCGCACTGATGGAGTTGCGCGGCGCGCTCGACCTCGCGCACGGCTTCGCGATCACGCTGCACAAGGGCATCGCGCTCGGCTCCGGGCTGGGCGGGTCGGCGGCCTCCTGCGTGGCGGCACTGGTGGCGGCGAACGCGCTGCTCGACGCGCCGTTGTCGCGCGAGGCGCTGTATCCGTTCGCGCTGGCCGGCGAGTCGGTGGCCAGCGGCAGCCTGCACGGCGACAACGTCGCGCCGATGCTGCTCGGCGGCGTGGTGCTCGCGACCGAGACGCGCGCGATCCGGCTCGACGTGCCCGACCTGTATTGCGCCGCCGTGCACCCGGCGCACGTGCTGGAAACGCGCGAGGCGCGGGCGGTGCTGGCCGAGCCCTATTCCCTGGGCGCGTTCGTCGAGCAGAGCGCGCACCTCGCGCTGTTCCTCACCGGGATCGCGCGCGGCGATCGCGCGCTGATCGCCGACGGGCTTCGCGACGTGCTGGTCGAACCGCGGCGCGCCCCGCTGATCCCGGGATTCGCGCAGGTGAAGCAGGCCGCGCTGGATGCGGGCGCGCTCGGCGCGAGCATCTCCGGCGCCGGCCCGACGGTGTTCGGCTGGTTCGACTCGCGCGCGCAGGCGCAGGCCGGCGGTGCGGCGATGGGCGCCGCGTTCCGCGCGGCGGGGCTGGACAGCCGCGCCTACGTGTCGCCGGTCAACGGGCCGCGCGCCGAACTCGTCGCATGAGATTCGTCAGCACGCGCGGCGTCGCGCCGGCGGTCGACATCACGGCTGCGCTGGCGGCGGGCCTCGCCCCGGACGGCGGCCTGTACGTGCCGGATCCCATTCCGTGCGCGCCCCCGCTCGATGCCGACGCCGACCTCGCCGACATCGCGTCGCGCCTGCTGGCGCCGTATTTCGACGATTCGCCGCTCGCCGCCGCACTGCCCGCGATCTGCGCCGACGCCTTCGATTTCCCGGCACCGCGGCTGCCGCTCGACGATTCCGGCGACGCCGTCCTCGAGCTCTTCCACGGCCCGACCGCCGCGTTCAAGGACTTCGGCGCGCGCTTCCTCGCCCGCGCACTGGGCGCGCTGCGGCACGACGGCGACCCCGACGTCACCGTGCTCGTGGCCACCTCCGGCGACACCGGTGCCGCGGTCGCCGCCGCGTTCGATCGTCGCCCCGGCTTCCGCGTCGTCGTGCTGTATCCGGACGGCCGCGTCTCCCCGCGCCAGGCGCACGGCCTCGGTTGCTGGGGCGACAACGTGCGCGCGCTGCGCGTGGCCGGCACGTTCGACGACTGCCAGCGCCTCGTGAAGCAGGCGCTCGGCGACGCCGCGTTGCGCGCCCGCGTGCCGCTCGCGTCGGCCAACAGCATCAGCCTCGGCCGGCTGCTGCCGCAGGCCGCGTACTACGCGCGGGCCGCGCTCCGGCAGCAGCGCGACACCGGCGCACCGGCCAACTTCATCATCCCCACCGGCAACCTCGGCAACGCGAGCGCCTGCTGGCTCGCCCGCCGCATGGGGCCGCCCCTCGGCGACATCGTGCTCGCGTGCAATGCCAACGACGTACTGCCGCGGTACTTCGACGGCGCGCCCTATACACCGGCGGACGCGCGGGCCACGCTCGCCAACGCGATGGACGTGGGTGCGCCCAGCAACTTCGAACGCCTGCGCCATTGGCACGTCGACGATGCCGCGCTGCGCGGCGCGATGCGCGCCTTCAGCGTCGACGATGCGGCGATCCGCGCCGCCATCGCCCAGGCCGCGAGCGACGGCGCCCCTGTGCCCTGCCCGCACACCGCGACCGGGCTCGATGTCCTGCGTCGGCTGCGCGCCGCGGGCGACACGCGCGCGTGGATCGTGGTCGCCACGGCGCATCCGGCCAAGTTCGAGAGCGTCGTCGAGCCCTGCATCGGTCGCAGCGTCGAGGCGCCGCCGGCGCTGGCCGACTGCCTGGCCCGGCCCGCACATGCCGATCCGATGGCGCCCGATTACGACGCGCTGCGCGCAGTGCTGCTCGGCTGAGTGGCGCCGCCGCTACCATGACCGCGCTGGCAGGTCGCGACGGGGAGGTCGCCTTCATGGCAAACGCAGTATCCGGTTGGGTGCGATGGCAGGGTCGCCTGCGCCGGCGCGACTTCCTCGCGCGACTCGTCATCGCGACCGCCGTATTCGTCGTGCTCTTCGTCTTCCTCGACCGCGTGGTCGGCTACGACAGCACGCTCCTGCTCTATCCGCCGTACTTCATCGTGCTCGCCTCGCTGTTCGTGCGCCGGCTGCACGACCAGGCCCGTTCGGCCGGGTGGCTGCTGGTCCCGATCGTTCCACTGCTCGGGCCGCTCATCCTCGCGTGGCGGCTGCTGCTGACGCGCGGCACGCACGGCGCCAACCAGTACGGCGACGACCCGCGCCTGCGCGGCTACGACTACCTGCAGGTGCAGATCCATGAACCGGCCTGAGGCGCCCGCGATCGACACGGGCGTGATCGTCAACGACGTCACGCGGCTCAATCCCGTGCGCGTGTGGGCGGTGGCGACGCCGACGTCCACCGACGAGGTCGTGGATGCGATCCGTCGCGCCGACGGCGCGATCTCGGTGGGCGGCGGCCACTTCAGCATGGGCGGGCAGACCGCGAGCCCGGGCAGCCTGCACCTCGACATGCGGCGCATGAACCGCGTGCTGAACTTCGATCCGGTCGCGCGCACGATCCGCGTACAGGCGGGCATCCGCTGGTGCGACATCCAGCGCTTCGTCGATCCGCACGACCTGTCCGTTCGGATCATGCAGACCTATGCCAACTTCACCGTCGGCGGCTCGCTCGGCGTGAACGTGCACGGGCGCTACGTCGGACTCGGGCCGCTGATCCTGTCGGTGCGTTCGATCCGTCTCGTCCTCGCCGACGGGTCGGTGGTCGATGCCAGCCCCGAGGCGAACACCGAACTCTTCTACGGCGCGATCGGCGGCTACGGCGGACTCGGCGTGATCGTGGAGGCCGAGCTGCTGCTCGACGACAACGTGCGGGTCGAGCGCACGCATGCCTGCATGCCCACGCGTACGTACGCGCAGTGGTTCCGCACCCACGTGCGCGGCCAGGCCGACGCGATCTTCCACAATGCCGACCTGTACCCGCCGCGCTACCGCCGCGCCCGCGCGGTGACGTGGCGTCGCACGCAACGCGCCGCGACCGTCGCCGACCGCCTGCAGCCGCTGCGCCGGCACTTTCCGCTGCACCGTTATTTCTTCTGGGCCTTCACCGAGACGCCGGGCGGCAAGTTCCGGCGCGAGCGCCTGCTCGAACCGCTGATCTATGCGTCGAAGCCGGTGCACTGGCGCAACTACGAGGCCGGCTACGACGTCGCCGAGCTCGAGCCGGCGTCGCGCCGCAAGTCGACCTACGTGCTGCAGGAGTATTTCGTCCCGGTCGAGCGCTTCGACGAGTTCGTGCCGAAAATGGCCGAGATCCTCGCGCGCCACCGCGTCAACGCGGTGAACGTCTCGGTGCGCCATGCGTTCGCCGATCCGGGCTCGCTGCTGGCCTGGGCGCGCGGCGAGGTGTTCGCGTTCGTCCTGTACTACAAGCAGCGCACGCGCGAGAACGCGAAGCAGCGCGTGGCGGTGTGGACGCGCGAGCTGATCGATGCCGCGCTCGACTGCGGCGGCACCTACTACCTGCCCTACCAGCCGCATGCCACGCGCGAGCAGTTCCATCGCGCCTATCCGCGCGCCGACCAGATGTTCGCGCTAAAGCGCCGGCTCGACCCGGACTTCCGCTTCCGCAACGTGCTCTGGGACACCTACTACGCGCCG
>NZ_SMRQ01000094.1 GCF_004359965.1 Cognatilysobacter segetis
GGCGCACCGCCGCCCGGACGACCGCCCGGACCGCCCTGCGGACGCGGGCCACGCGGACGGTCGTAACCGCCGGCGCCCGGATTCGCGTGATCCGACGGGAAGCTCGGCGCATTGCCGGGATGACCGTACGGCCGCGGCGCGCCCGGCTTGCCACCGGGCTTGCGCGCGCCGCCGCCGGCCCCGTACGGGCCGCCACCACCGCCACCGCCACCGCTGCGCTCACCGCCGTAGCCGCCGCCACCGCCCGAACGCTCGCCACCGAAACCGCCGGGGCGACCGCCGCCGCCCGGGCGACCGCCGCCACCGGGGCGCGCACCCGCCGGCTTGCCGCCGAACGGCGTGCGCGCACGACCGTCGGGATTGCGGTGACCCGAGGGGCCCGTCTCCACGCCGTCCGGCACGTACCAGGTACGGAACGCCGCCGGGTTGCCTTCCGGCAGCGCGCGCGAACCCTTGTCCGGGCGCTGCTTGAACGGCTTGTTCGCCTGCTTGGCCGCCATCTCGCCGGTCACCGTGAGGCCGCCCGGCTTGCGCGGGCCGCCGCGCCCACGGCCGCGATCCTCGCGCACGTGGTCGAAGCGGCGCAGCTCGCGGCCTTCGTCCGCCGTGTTGTGCCCGCCGACATAACCGCCCTGGCTGCGCTCGCCACCGAAATGGATCGTCGCCTTCGCGGCGCGGCGCTGGCCGATCACCGGCTGCAGCGTCAGTGCCGACGGCGCGCCGTCCTCGAGGCCGAGGTCACGGCGCAGGTTTTCCACGCGCGCGGTCGGCAGTTCCTGCGACTGGCCACGCAGCAGCTCGCGCGGCAGCTCGACGCCGCCGTAGCGCACGCGCTTGAGCCGGCTGACCTGGCAACCCTGCGATTCCCACAGGCGGCGCACTTCGCGGTTGCGGCCTTCCTTCACCACCACGCGGTACCAGTCGTGCGACTCGCTGCCGCCGATCTTCTCGATCTCGTCGAACTTCGCCGGACCGTCGTCGAGCTGCACGCCCTTCGCCAGTCGCTCGATGATCGCGTCGTCGACCGTCTCGGCACCTTCCGGCGCACGCACGCGGCAGACGTACTCACGCTCGACTTCCTTCGACGGGTGCATCAGCGCGTTGGCCAGCTCGCCGTCGGTGGTGAGCAGCAGCAAGCCCGTGGTGTTGATGTCCAGGCGGCCGATCGCGATCCAGCGCGATCCCTTCAGTGGCGGCAGCGCCTCGAAGATCGTCGGGCGGCCTTCGGGATCCTCGCGCGTGGTCACTTCGCCTTCGGGCTTGTTGTACATCAGCACGCGCGGCGGCTCGGTCAGCGCGGTCGCCACGAACTGGCGACCGTCGATGTCCACCTTGTCGCCGCTGCCGACGCTCTGGCCGACCTGCGCGACCTCGCCGTTGACCTTGACCAGGCCGTCGGCGATCCGCTGTTCCAGCGCGCGGCGCGAGCCGAGTCCGGCCTGTGCGAGCACCTTGTGCAGTCGTTCTTCCATGCGCGCCGCGGGGGCGGCGGGTTGTTCGCGCCGCAGCGTGAGCTTGCGGTTCTTTTCGTCACTCATCTTTGTTTGACTCCGCCGCATCGCTCGATGCGGTCGTCATGTCGGGAACGGTCGTCGTCTCGACGGCGTTGTCTTGCTCGCGGTCGTTCTCGTCTGCCGCGCGCATCCCCGGCGCGGCTTCGGGATCGACGTCGCCATCGGCGGCGTCGTGCATTTCGTTCGGTGTGTCGCTTTCGTCGGTTTCGTCGTCCTCGAAGACGACGGGGCGCTCGGCGCGGAAGTCGAGGTCGCTGTCGGCGTCCTCGTCCTGCGCGTCGCCCGCCTGTTCGTCGAGCCCGTCGGCCGCGATCACCGTGGCGGACGTCGCGGGCGCCGTCGGCGCATCCGCCGCGTCGCCGTCCGCGTCGCCCGACGTTTCGTCGTTGGCCGCCGCATCCGTCGAGTCGGCGTCGCCTTCGACGCCGCCGACGGCGATCTTCGGCGCCACGCCGCTGGCCTCGTCGAAGGCGAGCTGCGGCTCCAGTTCGCCGATGTCCTTCAGTTCCGACAGCGGCGGCAACTCGTCCAGGCGCTTGAGGCCGAAGTAGTCGAGGAAGACCTTGGTGGTGCCGAACAGGGCGGGGCGCCCGGGCACGTCACGATGGCCGACCACGCGGATCCACTCGCGTTCCTCGAGCGCCTTGATGATGTTGCTGCTGACGGTGACGCCGCGCACCTGCTCGATCTCGCCGCGCGTGATCGGCTGGCGGTAGGCGATCAGCGCGAGCGTTTCGAGCGTGGCTCGCGTGTAGCGCGTCTGGCGCTCCGTCCAGAGGCGCGAGATCCAGCCGTGCACCTCCGCCTTGACCTGGTAGCGGAAGCCGGTCGCGACTTCCACGAGTTCGACGCCCCGCGTCTCGCACTCGGCCTGCAGCTGCGCGAGCGCGGCTTCGATCGACCCGGCGGGCGGCGGCTGGTCGTCCGGAAACAGCTCGCGCAGCTGCGCGACGGCGAGCGGCTGGCTCGCGGCGAGCAGCGCGGCTTCGACGATCCGATTGATCAGCGTCTGGTCCATGATCGAATCCACTGGTTCCACGTTCCGGAGGCCATCGCCTCCGCCTGTCCCGGCGACCGCCATCGCGGCGGCCGATTCCCCGTCCTGCGTCATGCGGCGTCGTTGGCCGCGTCGTCGAACTCACTGGAGAGCTCGATCTCGTTCGCGTCCTTCATCAGCGCGAGCGACTTCACGTAGATCGGCGCGAACGGCGCGTCCTGCACGATCTCGACCAGCTGTTCCTTCGCGAGCGTGAGCATGCCGAGGAACGTCACCACCACGCCGAGGCGGCCCTCGTTCGCGTCGAACAGCGATTCGAAGCGATGGAAGCCGCCGTCGGAGAGCCGCTCCAGCAGCTCGCCCATGCGCTGGCGCACGCTCAGCGCGTCACGCTTGATCGCATGCTGCGTGAACAACTCGGCGCGCTTGAGCACGTCGCGCAGGGCCAGCAGCATCTCCTTGAGGTCCACCGGCGGGGGCAGCCGCACCACGGCGCGCTCCGGCACGTGGGCCTGCACCAGCGCGGTGTCGCGCTCCAGGCGGGGCAGGGCGTCGATGTCCTCCGCCGCCTTCTTGAACCGCTCGTATTCCTGGAGGCGCCGCACCAGTTCCGCGCGCGGATCCTCTTCCTCGCCTTCCTCGTTCGTCACGCGCGGCAGCAGCATGCGCGATTTGATCTCGGCCAGTATCGCGGCCATCACGAGGTAGTCCGCCGCCAGCTCGAAGCGCATCTCGTGCATGCCGGCGATGTAGTCGACGTACTGCTTGGTGATGTCGGCGACCGGGATGTCGAGGATGTCCAGGTTCTGCCGGCGGATCAGGTACAGCAGCAGGTCGAGCGGGCCTTCGAACGCGTCGAGGATGACTTCCAGCGCGTCCGGCGGGATGTAGAGATCCTGCGGGATCTGCAGGACCGGCTGGCCGTGCACCACCGCCAGCGGCATCTCCTGCTGCTGCGGATGGCTCGGCGGTGCCGGGCTTGCCGGATTGTCCTCGGTCGCCTGCGGCGCGAGATCGTCGGTCATTCGGGACCGGCCCCTCCGGGCCTGGCACAGCACACTGCGGAGCGGGCGGCCACGGCCGGCCCTTCGATGATGCGGACTGCGGAAGTGATGCGGACGGCGCCTGCCGGAGCGGCGGTCGGTCTCGCGATCGGATGCCGGGCGTGGGAGCCTAGGCTCCGCGGCGGCTGTCGCCTGCCGGGCAGGTCGACGGATGCGGCTAGCGTACGGGGCGGGGCGCACGCTGTCCAGCCAAGCCACCCACGGCCGCTAGAATCGCGTTTTCGGCCGGAGAAGCCCCATGTGGTACGTGATCGACGCGCGTGATGCCCCCGATTCGCTGGCGCGCCGGCTCGAAGCCCGCCCGCGGCACCTCGAACGGTTGAACGCGCTCCGCGATGCCGGCCGGCTCCTGCTGGCAGGTCCCTGTCCCGCGATCGACGCGGAGGATCCCGGCCCGGCGGGCTTCAGCGGCAGCCTCGTCGTTGCCGAGTTCGAATCGATCGAGGCGGCGCGCGCGTGGGCCGAGGCCGATCCGTACCGCGAAGCCGGGGTGTACGCCTCGCTGGACGTACGCCCGTTCCGCAAAGTGCTGCCGTGACGCCCGGCGAGCGGGCCGAGGCGATCCGCATGGCGCTCATGGCGGCCTTCGACCCGGTCGAGCTCGAGGTCGAGGACGAAAGCCATCGCCACGCGGGTCACGTCGGGGCTCGCGACGGGCGGGGGCATTTCCGCGTCCGGATCCGCAGCGACCGGTTCGTCGGCATGCCGCCGCTCGCGCGGCATCGCGCCGTCTACGCGGCGCTCGGCCCGCTGATGACCACCGATATCCATGCGCTTTCCATCGACGCGCAGCCGCCGGAAGGCACCGCCGCCGGCTGAGCGGCCCCGGCTTACGGGCACCAGTGCACGCCGAACGCCGGCCCGCCGGCCAGCCGGACCGCGGCGAGCGACGTGGTCGGCTCCGTCGCGGCCATCGCGGCATCGAAATGACGCCGCTGCGCCTCGCCGCGCAGCAGCAGGATTCGCGACTGTCCACGCGACAGCCCCAGCGGCGTCGCGGTGATGCGGCGCCACCAGGGCTCGGCGGTCGGGCAGAACGTCGCGTCGAGGCTGATGTAGTCCTGCCGCGACGCCAGCGCCCGCGCGAAGTCGGACGACTCCGGAAACAGCGCGGCCACGTGACCGTCGTCGCCCATGGACAGCACCACGACGTTGGGCGCCTGCCGCGCATGCGCGTTGGCGATCGCCACCGCGTCCTCGAGGCGCCGGCCCGCCAGCGTCAGCGGTTCGAGCCGCGCGGCCGCGGCGCGGTCGACCAGCAGGTGCCGCCGCACCGCCGCCGCGTGGCTGTCCGGATCGTCGGGATGGAGCCAGCGTTCGTCGACCAGCCCGACGTCCACGCGCTCCCAGTCCAGCGGCGCGCGCGCCAGGGCGCGCAGCACCGGCGCCATGGACTCGCTCGGCGACAGCAGCAGGCGCGACCGCGGCCGTTGCTGGAGGTCGCGCCGGAGTTCGCCCGCGATCATTACCGCCGCGGCCCAGGTCCAGACGTGGGTATCGCGGTGCAGGTAGAGCTGCGCGCCCGCCGGGAGCGTCCGATGTTCCGTGGCGGGCACTCCGGGCGGGATGCCGAAGACCATGCCGGGATCATGACGGCTCGACGCCGCCGGCGCACCCGTTGGGCGGCCCGGCCGGCCGGCGCGGCGTCGCACCGCCGCTATACTCGCGGGCCGCGCGCCGGCCCACCGGCCGGCGCCCTCCGCGAGCCCTGCGCCGCACCCGAGGTCGCTCCGCCGAATGCGTCTTTCCACGATCAAGCTGTCGGGCTTCAAGTCGTTCGTCGACCCGACCACCGTCCATCTGTCCGGCAACATGACGGGCGTCGTCGGCCCCAACGGCTGCGGCAAGTCGAACATCATCGACGCCGTGCGCTGGGTGATGGGCGAGAGCTCGGCCAGCCGCCTGCGCGGCGATTCGCTGACCGACGTGATCTTCGCGGGCTCGTCGGCGCGCAAGCCGGTGTCGCAGGCGATGGTCGAGCTGATCTTCGACAACTCCGACCACACGATCACCGGCGAGTACGCCGCGTTCAACGAGATCTCGATCAAGCGCGTGGTCTCGCGCGACGGCCAGAGCCAGTACTACCTCAACGGCACGAAGTGCCGCCGCCGCGACATCACCGACCTGTTCCTCGGCACCGGCATCGGCCCGCGCAGCTACTCGATCATCGAGCAGGGCATGATCAGCCAGGTCATCGACGCCAAGCCCGAGGACCTGCGCATGTACCTGGAGGAGGCCGCCGGAATCTCCAAGTACAAGGAACGCCGCAAGGAAACGGAAACGCGCATTCGCCACACGCGCGAGAACCTCGACCGCCTGAACGACCTCCGCGAGGA
>NZ_SMRQ01000095.1 GCF_004359965.1 Cognatilysobacter segetis
GCGCCGGCAGCCCGCTGAGGCGCGCGGCGTGGCGCGCCTTGAGCAACGCGTTCTCGACGAAGGTCGCGCCCGTCTCGTCGACGTCCGCGATGCCGAGTGCCGACTGCGGCACGCACTCGAAGCCCAGCGGCCCGAGCAGGCGATCGAACTCGGCGAGCTTTCCGCGGTTGCCGCTGGCGACGACGAGCCTCATGGGCGGCATCGTCCTGCCGGGCCGGTGCAGGCCGCGTGGATCAGCGGCCCAGGGCCTCGCGCTGGAATGCGACGAGCTGCGCGATTCCGGCTTCCGCGAGGTCGGTCAGCGCTTCCAGTTCAGCGCGGCGAAAGGCATGGCCCTCGGCGGTGCCCTGCAGCTCGATGAAGCCGCCGCCGTCGTTCATGACGACGTTCATGTCGGTGTCGCAGTCGCTGTCCTCGGCATAGTCGAGGTCCAGCACCGGGACGCCGCGGTAGACGCCGACCGAGACCGCCGCCACGCCGCCGAAGACCGGGTCGCGCTTGATCTCGCCGCGCTTGAGCAGCCACTGCACCGCGTCGACCAGCGCGACGTAGGCGCCGGTGATCGCCGCGGTGCGCGTACCGCCGTCGGCCTGCAGCACGTCGCAGTCGAGCGTGATGGTGCGCTCGCCGAGCAACCGGCGGTCGACGCAGGCGCGCAGCGAGCGGCCGATCAGCCGCTGGATCTCCAGCGTCCGCCCGCCCTGCTTGCCGCGCGCGGCCTCGCGGTCGTTGCGGGTATTGGTCGAGCGCGGAAGCATCCCGTACTCGGCGGTGACCCAGCCCTCGCCCTTGCCGCGCAGGAAGCCGGGCACGCGGGCCTCGACGCTCGCCGTGCACAGCACGCGGGTATCGCCGAACTCGATCAGCACCGAGCCTTCGGCGTGGCGGGTGAAGCCGCGCGTGATGCGCACGGGGCGCAACTCGTCGGGTGCGCGGCCCGAGGGACGGGCGAAGGAGGCGGGGGCGGTCGCGCTCATGGCGATATCCGGGCGACGGCGCGTGAGCGTACCATCCACGCCCCGCGGCCCCGGCACCGAATCGCCATGTCCATCCGCAGCATGACCGCCTTCGCCAGCGGCGAATCGACCACGCCGTGGGGCACGCTCGCCTGCGAGCTGCGCTCGGTGAACCACCGCGTCCTCGAGATCGCGACGCGCCTGCCGGACGACCTGCGCGCGCTCGAGCCGGCCCTGCGCGAGCGCATCGCCGCGCGCATCAGTCGCGGCAAGGTCGACGTGAGCCTGCGCTTCCGGGCCGTCGAGGGCGGCGGCGCGCTGCAGGTCGACCGCGCGCGCCTCGCCGAGCTGTCGCGCCTGTCGCGCGAACTCGAAAACGAGTTCCCCGGCCTGCGCACCGACTTCTCGCAGCTGCTGCAGATCCCCGGCGTCGTGAAGGGCGAGGGTGTCGATACGGCCGCGCTGCAGGCCGACGCGCTTGCGCTGCTCGATGGCGTGCTGGACGAGTTCGTCGCGGCGCGCGAGCGCGAGGGCGCCAAGCTCGCGCAGGCGATCGTCGAGCGGCTCGACGGCATCGCCGCGATCCGCGAAACCGTGCGCGAATGCATCCCCGCGATCCGCGAGGGGCAGCGCACGCGCCTACAGTTCCGGCTGGCCGACCTGCCGGTGCCGGTCGATCCGGGCCGGCTCGAGCAGGAACTGGTGCTCGCGCTGCAGAAGCTCGACGTCGACGAGGAGCTGGACCGCCTCGACGCCCACCTCGCGGAGGCGCGCCGCGTGCTCAAGCTGCGCGAAGCGGTCGGTCGCCGGCTCGACTTCCTGCTGCAGGAATTCAACCGCGAGGCCAACACGCTGGGCTCGAAGTCGGTCGACAGCCGCACCTCATCGGCGGCGATCGACCTCAAGGTGCTGATCGACCAGATCCGCGAGCAGGTCCAGAACATCGAATGACGCCCCGGCCGGCGGGCCGCCAAAGCGGTTAGCATTCCGCCAGCCCGGCCCCGCCGACCCGCAGACCACGAAACGGCCCATGCGCGGAACCCTCTTCATCGTCGCGGCGCCTTCGGGCGCGGGCAAGTCGAGCATCGTCAACGCGGTGCTCGCACGCGACCCCAACATCGCCCTGTCGATCTCGTTCACCTCGCGCGCGCCGCGCCCGGGCGAGCGGCATGCCGAGCACTACCACTTCGTGACCGTCGACGAGTTCCAGTCGATGGTCGCCGCGGGGGACTTCTTCGAGCACGCGCTGGTGCACGGCGACTGGAAGGGCACGGCCCGGCAGTCGGTGGAGCCGCAGCTCAATGCCGGACGGGACGTGCTGCTGGAAATCGACTGGCAGGGCGCGCGCCAGGTCCGCGCCAAGGTGCCCGACGCGATCAGCGTGTTCATCCTGCCGCCGTCGCGCGCGGCCCTGCAGGAGCGCATGCGCAAGCGCGGGCAGGACAGCGAAGAAGTGATGCAGCAGCGCCTCGACGCCGCCCGCGACGAGATGAGCCACTACGGCGAGTTCGACTACCTCGTGGTCAACGAGGACTTCGAGTCGGCGGTGCGTGACATGTGCGCGATCTTCACCGCGAGCCGCCTGCGCCGCGACCGGCAGGTCGCGCGGCACTCGCGGCTGATCACGGCGCTGCTGGCCGACGACCCGTCCTGAGCCGGTCGGGCCCGCTAACTGACTGATTCCAAAGGAAAGGCTTGCCTCGACGCCGGGGCGGGCCTACACTGCCAGCCCCTTTCGCATCACGTGGCGCGCCAGTCGGCCGCCGGGAGCCCCATGGCCCGCATCACCGTAGAAGACTGCCTGAAGGTCGTCGACAACCGTTTCGAGCTCGTCATGATGGCCGCCAAGCGCGCCCGCCAGCTCGCCGGCGGGGTCGATGCCCAGCTCGACAACGAAGCCAACGACAAGCCGACCGTGCTCGCCCTGCGCGAGATCGCCGCGCGCCGCATCGACACCGATTACATCGATGCCGTCGAGAAGGCCGAGCGCGAGCGCAAGGAGCGCGAGGCGCTGGAATGGGCCGCCGCCGAGGTGGTCGCCGACGACGACCTGTCCAAGGGCGACGACTGATCCTCGCGTCGCACCGCGTGTTCCGGAAGCCCCGCCTCGGCGGGGCTTTTTCGTTGCAGCCCGCCGTCACGGATCGACGATCGCGGTGAACCGGCCGTGGATTCGGCGCGCGCAAAAGCGTTGCGCGTCGCAGGGCCCGCCGTATAGTCGGATTCGATGAGTTCCTTCGATCGCGTTGCCAGCCCGAAAGCCGCACCTTTGCCGGTCACGACCGACGAGGTGCCGGAGTACGTCCTCGAGCTCGAGCGCGCCGCCGCCTATCTCGACGACGACCAGCGCGCGCTGCTGCGCAAGGCCTGGCGGATCGGCGCGGAGGCGCATTCCGGCCAGACGCGGAAGTCGGGCGAGCCCTACATCACGCACCCGGTCGCGGTGGCGAAGGTGCTGGCCGAGCAGGGCCTCGACGTCGAGACGCTGATCGCGGCCATCCTGCACGACACGCTGGAGGACACCGAGCTCAGCCACGCGCAGCTCGCCGGCGAATTCGGCGACACCGTCGCCGAGCTCGTGGACGGCGTGACCAAGCTCGACAAGCTGCAGTTCCGCGACCGTCAGGAAGCGGCCGCGGAAAGCTTCCGCAAGATGCTGCTGGCGATGAGCCGCGACCTGCGCGTCATCCTGATCAAGCTCGCCGATCGCCTGCACAACATGCGCACGCTGGGCGCGCAGAGCCCCGAGTCGCGCAAGCGGATCGCGCGCGAGACGATCGAGATCTACGCGCCGATCGCGCAGCGCCTGGGCATGAACCTGTTCAAGGCCGAGCTGCAGGACCACGGCTTCCGCGCGCTGCATCCATGGCGGCATGCGGTGATCGCGCGACGCATCCTCACGCAGCCGGTGATGCGGCGCGAACTGATCGTGCAGATCGAGGCGAACCTCGCGCAGAAGCTCGCGAAGGAGAAGCTCATCCACCGGCTGGTGAGCCGGGTGAAGTCGCCGTGGAGCATCTACACGAAGATGCGCACGGAACATAAGTCGTTCAAGCAGGTGATGGACGTCTTCGGCTTCCGCGTCGTGGTGCGCAACGTGGGCGACTGCTACCGCGCGCTGGGCGTCGCGCACAGCGTCTACAAGCCGCTGGACTCGCGCTTCCGTGACTTCATCGCGATCCCGAAGGCGAACGGCTACCAGTCGCTGCACACGGTGCTGTTCGGGCCGTACGGGTCGCCGGTCGAAGTGCAGATCCGCACCGAGGAGATGGACCTCGTCGCCGAGCGCGGCATCGCGGCGCACTGGTCGTACAAGTTCGGTGGCGATGGCTTCAACAGCGCGCAGAACCGCGCGCACCACTGGATCACCAACCTGGTCGAGAGCCAGCGTTCGGCGGGCTCGTCGCTCGAGTTCCTCGAGAACGTGAAGGTCGACCTGTTCCCGGACGAGGTCTACGTCTTCACGCCGAAGGGCGACATCCTGTCGCTGCCGCGCAATTCGACCGCCCTCGACTTCGCCTACGCGGTGCATACCGACATCGGCAACACCGCGGTGGCGGCGCGCGTGGACGGCAAGCTGGTGCCGCTGCGCACCAAGCTCGCGAGCGGGCAGCGGGTCGACATCATCACCGCGCGCTCGGCGGCGCCCAAGCCGCAATGGCTCGAATTCGTCGTCACCGGCAAGGCGCGCACCGCGATCCGGCAGCAGCTCAAGCAGCTCGAGCACGAGGACGCCGTGCAGATCGGTCATCGCATGCTCGACCGTGCGCTGGAGGCGCTCGATACCTCGCTGGAACGCGTGCCGCCGCAGCGCCTGGAAACCTACCTCGCCGAGAACCGCTTTCCGCGCCTGGAGGCGCTGCTGGCCGAGATCGCGCTGGGCAACCGGATGCCGCAGCAGGTCGCGCTCGCGCTGGTGCGCGGCAGCGGCAACCTGCAGCGCCGCGTCGAGGATCGCGTGCATGCGCCGCAGGACCGCATCCTCATCACGGGCCACGAGAAGGGCGTCATCTCGTTCGCGAGCTGCTGCCTGCCGGTCCCGGGCGACGAGATCATGGGCTACCACACGGCGGGCCGCGGCATCGTCGTGCACCGCCTCGATTGCCCGAACGTCAACGAGTACCGGAAGTCGCCGGATCGCTGGGTGCCGATCGGCTGGGATCGCGAGGTGCACGGTGATTTCCACGCCGCGCTCAAGATCGAGGTCGACAACCGGCCCGGCGCGCTCG
>NZ_SMRQ01000096.1 GCF_004359965.1 Cognatilysobacter segetis
GCTAGCGTTCCAACCGGCAGCCTGCTTCTGCTAGATGCCGGCTAACAATTCGTCCAAGCCGACGCCGCTTCGCGGCGCGGCATAACTCAGGTGTTAGGGGGCCATGTGTCGGATCAGATGCCGCTCGACGAAATGGTCTCTCGATACATCACCGGGGCCAATCAGGCGGCGGCCGCGCTGTTCGAGCAGCAGCTATACGGCTTCTTTCTTGTAATCGTCTATTCAACAATCGATACGTTCGGCCTGCTCAACGCGCCGGCGGGCCAAACTGAGGCGAGCGGCGATTCGTTCCGGGCGTGGGCAGCAAAATACTTGGTGCCGCGCGCAACGGACCCGTACACGGCTGATGATCTTTGGGGTGCCCGCTGCGGGGTACTCCACACCTTCAGCACAGACTCGCGTTGGGCCAAACAGGGAAAAGCGCGCCAGTTGCAGTACTACTTGGGAACAAGTCCAGCGGCCCGGCACTTTGTCGAAGTCACCCGCCTTGTGGAGGGTGGCGCACACTTGGCTGTCCACCTCGCCAACCTTGGTCAGTCGTTCTTCCACGCGTCTATGGCGTTCGCGCCGGACTTGTCGGAAGCTTGCCGAACAAGCGAGTGGCACGAGCGGCGGGTGAGAGATGTACTGCAGATCTACCCTATGCAGTAGGCCCCCTAACAATTCGTCCAAGCCGACGCCGCTTCGCGGCGCGGCTTAACTCAGGTGTTAGTCGGCTTGGGTAACATCGTAGTAGCCGGTATAGGAAGCTCACATGGCGAAGATTTGAAAGTACTTCACACCGATAGCTCTTCTCGCGTTCTCGCTGCTGGTGTACTTCGGCCCACCCGATGCTCGCGTGCTGTTTTGGCACATGGGCTCCGCGGGTAGAGTGACGGTCGCAGTCGTTGCGCTCGCACTG
>NZ_SMRQ01000097.1 GCF_004359965.1 Cognatilysobacter segetis
GCTGATCGCCGGCACGTTCCAGCTCACCGTCGTCGCCGGGATGCTCTGCGCGCCGCTGCTGTACCGCGACGCGCGCCGGCGCATTCCGCGTGCGGCGCTGGTCTGCGGGCTGCTCGCGTTCGGCGGCGTGCTGCTGATGCAGGCCGCGCAGGCGGGCGGCCGACTCGATCGCGAGGCGTGGATCGCCCTCGGCTGCGTGGCGGTCAGCGCCTTCGCCTATCCGCTCGGCAACCGCGGGCTGCTGCTGCACCTGGAGCGCGCCGGTATCGAACTCGACGCGACGCAGCGCGTGTTCGGGCTGTCGCTCGCCAGCCTGCCGCTGTGGCTGCCGGTGGTCGCGTACGCGCAGGTCGAGGCCGGCGCGCCGCCGTTGCGACAGGTCGCGCTCGCCGGCGGCGTCGCGCTGGGCGCGGGCATCGTCGCCACCGTGCTGTTCTTCCGCGCGACCGGCCTCGTGCGGCGCGATCCGGTGGCGCTCGCCGCGGCGGAGGCGATGCAGGCCGCGGAGATCCTGTTCGCCACGCTGATCAGCGCGGCCTGGCTGGGCGAGGCCTGGCCGCGCGGCATCGCCGCGCTCGGCGCCGGCGTGGTGGTGCTGGCGATCCTGCTGTTCAGCGCGCTCGTCGCGCGACGCGAGGCGCCGCGCGACTGAGCCTCAGCGGCGCACCGTGCGGAAGAACACGCGGCCCTGGTAAGGCGTGCCCTGCGGCACCGCCTCGAAACCCTCGTGATGCGCCAGCGCCGACACCTCGGCGAAGTTCTCCTGCTTCACGACCCAGAGCTGCTCCGGCTCGTGCTCGCGCAGCTCGCCCCACATCGACTCGTCGTACTCGGGGTTGAACTTCGAGTCCGGCGCGGGGTGCAGCGACAGCTTCTCGACCTGCACGTGCGGGCCGAGGTGCAGGTGCACGCCGTAGCGGGCCATGTCCTCGACGAACAGCACCTCCTCGATCGGCGCCTGCGTGCGTTCGCGGATCGCCGCCGCCCAGTCGCGCGCGTCCTTGTGGGTCGGGAAGTGCGCCGAGGCGATCTTCAGCGCGAACATCACCGCGCCCCAGCCGAGTACCCAGGCCACGCGCGGCAGCGCGCGGCCGTCGCGCACCGACTGCAGCGTGACCAGCAATGCGATCGGCGCGAACAGCGGCAGGATGTAGAGCGGCAGGCGCGAGCGCGCGATGCAGACGATCGTCAGCGGCACCAGCGCCCAGAGCGTCGGCAGCAGCCACGGTGCGTCGGCGACGCGCGCGGCCGCGTCGCGCCACCACGCACCGACCTGCGCCGGCAGTCCGCGCAGCCAGCGCCACAGCGGGCGCCACCACGGCAGCGTGCCGATCGCCAGCGTCGGCGCGTAGATCACGAACCAGCCGTACCACTCGCCGTGACGCTTGAACTCGTCGGTGGCCACGCGGCCCACCACTTCCGAGCCGAGGAAATAGCCCATCAGCCCGGGCGTCTTCTGCGTCACCGCGACGTACCACGGCGCGGCGATCGCGACGAACAGCAGCAGCCCGAGCGGCTGGAACGCGATCGGCCGCCCCTTCGTGCGCGTGAGCAGGTCGAACAGCAGGATCGGCAGCAGCGGCAGCAGGCCGGGCGGGCCCTTGGTCAGGAACGCGAGCCCGAAGCCGACCCACATCAGCACCAGCCATGCGCGCGGGCGCGACGGGCCGAAGCGCGCTTCGACGAAGGCCCACAGCGCGAGCGTCTCGGTCGCGGTGAGCACGTAGTCCGTCGTGATCATCTGCGACGCGCCGAACGGGAACAGCATCGTCGCGTAGGTGAGCGCGGCGCGCGGGCCGGCGCCGGGCGACAGGCGCCGGCCCATCAGCCCGACCAGCAGCACGCAGACGAGGTGCGCGATCGCCGACGGCAGCCGCGCGGCGAACGGATTGCTGCCGAACGCGGCGATGCTGGAGGCGATCGCCCAGTAGGTGAGCGGCGGCTTGGTCCAGTGCTCGACCTCGTAGCTGCGCCGCGGGATCAGCCAGTCGCCGCTGTCGAGCATGTTGAGCGCGACGTTGGTGTAGCGGCCCTCGTCCGGATCCCAGATGCCGCGCAGGCCGAGGAACAGCAGCGTGGTGACGATCGCGAACAGCGCGATCCACAGCGCGGGATGGCGATGCCAGGGGCGCGTCGCGCTCGTCGTGTTCATGCGTTCACCAGTGCAGCGAGGTCGACGTTGCCGCCGGACAGGACGATGCCGACGCGCCGGCCGGCGAAGACATCGGGATTGGCGAGCACCGCGGCGAGCGCGACGGCCGACGAAGGCTCGATCAACTGCTTCATGCGCGTCCACACCAGCCGCATCGCGGCGAGCGTCGCGACATCGTCCACCACCAGCGCCTGCGCGCCGTGCGCCTCCAGCAGCTCGAAGTTGATCGCGCCGAGCGTGCCGCGCAGGCCGTCGCAGATCGTGTCGGGGGTGAAGGCGGTGACGCGCTCGCCGGTGGCGAGCGAGGCCGCGGTTTCCGCCGCGCCGGCGGGTTCGGCGAGGTAGAGCGTCGTGCGCGGCGACGCGCCGGCGATCGCCAGTGCCGTGCCCGACGCCAGCCCGCCGCCGCCCACCGGCACCACGATCGCGTCGAGCGGTTGCGTCGCGAGCAGTTCGAGCGCGGCGGTGCCCTGGCCGGCGATGACGAGCGGATCGGTGTACGGATGTACGAGCCGCGCGCCGAGCGAGGCCTGCAGCTCGGCGCACATCGCCTCGCGCGCGGCGATGGTCGGCGCGCAGCGGTGCAGCGTGGCGCCGTAGGCCTCGATCGCGGCGAGCTTGCCGGGCACCGCGCCCTCGGGCACGACCACGTGGCAGGCGATGCCGCGACCGCGCGCCGCGAGCGCGAGCGCGGCGCCGTGGTTGCCCGAGGA
>NZ_SMRQ01000098.1 GCF_004359965.1 Cognatilysobacter segetis
CGCGGCGCGGCTTAACTCAGGTGTTAGGCCCCCATGGAAAGTGACGTCGAACTCCAACACTTTTACAAGTTTCGATCAGTTGCTGCGACGGATTGGCCCTTTGTCGAGCGAATATTCACTCACAACGAGCTGTACTTCGCCCGCCCGTCGCAGTTCAACGACCCGTTCGACTGTTACCCAGTGGTGGCCATCAGAGGTACCGACAAGGAGATCCGAAAATACGTCTCCGCGCTTTACCAGCGGCGTCACCCAAACATGTCCCGTCAGGAGCGTCGGGCGAAGTTCAAGGCTATGGCCAGAGAGCCGTTTCGAGATCCCCGGTCCCGCTTCACCGCGGAGAATATGCAACGTGCCATGCGGGAGACCGTAGAAATGGCAGGGATACTTTCTCTCGCCGAGCGTGCTGACCATGTGTTGATGTGGTCGCACTACACCAATTCGCACAAAGGCATTTGCTTGCGTTTTAAGGCGACGCCCGACATACCATTCTTCGCGCGGGCTCAACCGGTGATCTATCAGCGGGAGCGGCCGTCCCTCAATCCCGTTCGCGACAGTGCCTACGACCAAATCGACAAGGCTGTCCTAACAAAGGCCGACTACTGGGAGTATGAGAAGGAATGGCGGATTGTGGAGCACGATCTAGGCCCAGGTGCGCACATCTATCCAGCTGCCGCGCTTGACGGCGTAATTTTCGGCGCGTGCTGCGAGCCGGATACGATCGACAAAGTTAGGAAGTTGCTGGTAAGGCGCCCTATCGAGCTAATGCAAGCCAGAGTGAGCAAGACCGAGTTCCGCATTCATGTTGAGCCGTTGGGGGCCTAACAATTCGTCCAAGCCGGCGCCTCTTTGCGGCGCGGCTTAACTCAGGTGTTAGGGGGCAGATGTGGCTAAACAATCATTCGAACATGACATCTCGTATCTCACTGCGCGAATCGCGGTGCAGCGGCATGGCGAGTCGGTAGGTTCAATTGGGACTGGATTTTTCTTCCAAGCTGCGCTTGACGACGGCACTGGCCGCTCGATCACTCTGCTGATCTCCAACAAACATGTCTTTCTGGATCCCACCGCTATCCTGACCATCTCTCTGAACGAAAAGGACACGGAAGGGAATCCTGCATTCGGAAACGTCAAGACTTTCCAGCAGGACAACTTCAAGAGCATCTATTACCCGCATCCGGATCCCGACGTCGACCTTGCGTGCGTCAATGCCTCTGGCATTTCGCACA
>NZ_SMRQ01000099.1 GCF_004359965.1 Cognatilysobacter segetis
CTGTCGGGCGGCGAGGCGCAGCGCGTGAAGCTGTCGAAGGAGCTCTCGCGTCGCGACACCGGTCGCACGCTGTACATCCTCGACGAGCCGACCACGGGCCTGCACTTCGCCGACATCGAGCAGCTGCTCGGTGTGCTGCACCGGCTGCGCGACGACGGCAACACGGTCGTGGTGATCGAGCACAACCTTGACGTCATCAAGACCGCGGACTGGGTGATCGACCTCGGGCCCGAAGGCGGCCATCGCGGCGGTACCATCCTGGGCTGCGGCACGCCCGAGGAAATCGCGGCGATGCCGCAGTCGCATACCGGCCGCTTCCTTGCGCCGCTGCTCCGACGCGATCAAGCTGTCGCGCCCGCGCCGAAGCCCGGCCGCAAGCGCAAGACCGCCTCTCGATGACCGACCAGCCGCCCCCGCCCTCCGACAAGAAATCGCGTCGCCGCAGCGCGCCGCGCAAGCGCGCCCCCGCCAAGCGCGCGCCTGACGCGGAAGCGGTATCGGCCAGCGATGCTTCGATCACGTCCCGGACCGTGACGGTCCAGGACGCTGCGCTGTCCGCACCCGATGCGGTCGCCGAGAAGCTCGATCCGCATCCGCTGCAGGACGCCGGTGACCGGGGCGACGCGCCCGTCGACGACGCACCTCTCGCGACCGAGGTGGCGCCGTCGGCCGCTCCGGCCGCGCGCCGCGACAGGCGGGAGCGGCGCGACAAGGTCGACCGGCCGAGCGTCGAACCATCGCAGGCCGACGCGCCGAGCGCGGAACCGCCGTCGCCGCCGGACTCGACCGCTGTCGCGACGCCGCCCGCCACCGCGCCGTTCCCGCGCCAGGCGGAACTGCGCCCGGGCGAACTGATCCGGGTGCCGTTGTCCGTGCGCTGGCGCGATCTCGACGCGTTCAACCACGTCAACAACTCGAAGTACCTCAGCTACCTCGAGGAAGCACGGCTGCGCTGGATGCTCGCGATGCCCGGCATGGGCATGGACGAGGACGTGGCACCCGTCGTCGCGGCCTCGAACCTCAACTACCGCAGGCCGATCGAGTGGCCGGGCGATGTCGTGATCGAGCTGTTCGTCGAGCGCATCGGCGGCAGCAGCCTGACGATCGGCCATCGCATCGTCGACTCGAAGGACGGCGGCACGCTGTACTGCGACGGCAACGTCGTGATGGTGTGGATCGATCGCAACAGCGGACGCTCGGCGCCCCTGCCCGACAGCGTGCGCGCCGCCTGCCGCTGAACTACGGCGCGGCGGTACGGACGTCGAAGTCGACCGGAATCCGGCGGCCGTCGCCCAGCAGCAGGTCGATCCGCACCTTCGAGCCCGGCGCCACCGTGGTGTCCGGCGCCATCAGCATGAGGTGGCGCCCGCCGGGCCGGAAGTCGGCACGCTCGCCCGGACGCAGGACGACGCGCGGCAACGGACGCATGCGGCTGACCCCGCCCTCGACGCGCGTCACGTGCATCGAGGTGTCGCCAAAACGATTCGATCGGACGCCCGTCAGCACGACGGCAGCGCGGCAGGGATTGCGAAGCGAAAAGAAGCCCGCGCCCATGGGCATCATCGGCGTCATCCGGATCCACGCGTCGGTGACGACCGGCGCACACCGCGCGCGGGGCGACGCAGTCGACGCGGTCGCGACGGCGAGGAGTACGAGCGGCATCAGGCGGATCGACATGCGCATCCCGCCATTCTAGGTCGCGGGCGGCTCCAGTCGCCGCGGCCCCACGCTGCCGGTTAACCTGCGGGTTTGCGGACGGAGCGACGGCATGGCCCACGTCGAAATGCAGGCGCACGGTGACATCATCGAGATCCGGCTGGCGCGCGCGCCCGTCAACGCGCTGGATCCCGGGCTGTGCCACGCGATCGTCACTGCGGTGCAGGTCGCTACGACGGACGGTGCGCGCGGCATCGCGCTCACGGGCGGCCCGTCGGTGTTCTCCGCGGGGCTCGACGTGCCCTATCTCATGTCGCTCGGCGGTGATCGCGAGGCGCTGATGCACGCGTGGACTGCGTTCTTCGGCGCCGCGCGGGCGCTGGTCGGCAGCCCCGTGCCCATCGCGGCGGGCATGGCCGGCCACGCACCTGCCGGCGGCTGCGTGTTGGCCTTGTGCTGCGACTACCGCGTCATGGCACGTTCGCCGGACCCCGCGAAGCCGTTCCGCATCGGCCTCAACGAGACGCAGGTCGGCCTGGTCGCGCCGGAAGGCATCCAGCGCCTGCTGCGGCGGGTCGTCGGGCCGCATCGCGCGGAGCGCCTGCTGGTCGGTGGCTTGATGCCGACCACGGACGAGGCGCATGCGATCGGCCTCGTCGACGAGATCGGCAGCATCGACGACACCGCCGCACGCGCCGTCGCCTGGCTGCAGGGACTCGCCGCGTTGCCGCGCCAGCCGGTGCTGCAGACGCGCGCGGTCGCACGCGCCGATGCCGTCGAGGCGCTCGCGCCGGAGCACGTCCCGCTCGATCGCTTCGTCGACGCCTGGTATTCGGCCGACACGCAGGCGGCGCTGCGCGCCGTGCTGGAACGGCTCGGAAAGAGCCGCTGACCGGCGACCTCAGCCCGTCGCGATGGGCCGCGCGTCGTCCTCGATCCAACCGCTCCACGACCCGGTGTAGAGCCGCGCACCGCGTAGGCCGGCGTGCTCCAGCGCGAGCAGATGGTGGCAGGCGGTGACGCCCGACCCGCAACTCGCGACGAGTGACGCCGCGGGACGCCCGTCGAGCAACGCGTCGAACTCCGCCCGCAGTCGCGACGGCGACTTGAAGCGGCCGCCGTCCAGGTTCGATGCGAACGGCCGGTTCAGCGCTCCCGGGACGTGGCCGGCCTTCCGGTCGAGCGGCTCCACGTCACCGCGGTAGCGCTCGGCGGCGCGGGCATCCACCACGACGCCGTCCTCGGGGCGCAGGGCGACGACGTCGTCCGTCTGCAGCAGGCGCGTGTCGTCGAACACGCCGGCGTACGGGCCGGCATCGGCGACGCGTGACTCGCCCGTTTCGACGGCACCGCCCGCTGCCTGCCAGGCCGACCAGCCGCCGTCGAGGACGGCCGCGGCCTCGTGCCCCCAGAGGCGCAGCATGAACCACAGGCGGGCGGCGGCCAGTGCGCCCTGGGCATCGTCGTAGACCACCACCTGGTGGTCGGGCGTGATGCCCAGGCGGCCGAGCACGGCCGCGAACGCGTCGTCCGACGGCCACGGATGCCGGCCGGCGCCGGGATAGTGCGGGCCGGACAAATCGGTTTCGAGGTCCACGCGCGCCGCGCCGGGGACGTGGCCCTCCGCGAAGCGCCGCGCGCCGGCGGATCGATCGGCGAGGTCGACGCGCGCATCCACGACGGCCAGCGGGCGCGACGACGACGTCGGCGAACGCAGCGCGTTCATGAGCGTCTCCGCATCGACGAGCGTGGTCCAGGTCATCGCACCGCCTCCAGGCGTTCTTGCAGGTTGAGCAGCATCGACGCGGTTGCGCCCCAGATGCGCTGGTCGGGATAACGGTACTCCCAGACGCGCCGGTCGCGGCCCTCGTGCACGAAGCGGCGCTCGACCCGGTTGGACGGCTCGAGCAGGAACGCCAGCGGCACTTCGAACACGGCCGCCACTTCCACGGGATCCGGGCGTGCGACGTAGGCGGGATCGACCAGCGCGACGACCGGCAGTACGCGGAAGCCGGTGATCGTCGCCAGCGGATCGAGGTAACCCATGGGCTGCACGAGCGACGTCGGAATCCCGACTTCCTCGTGCGTTTCGCGCAGTGCCGCGGCCACGGCGTCCGTGTCCTCCGCATCCACGCGACCGCCCGGAAAGCTCACCTGCCCCGCATGGCGGCGCAGCGCGTCGTTGCGACGCGTGAGCAGCACCTGCAGCGCATCGCCGCGCGGCACCAGGCCGACCAGTACCGCGGCCTCGCGCAGCGCCGTAACGTCGACGAGGTCGCCGATCTCCGCAACGTTCCAGCAGCCCGCGCGCGGCGGTGCGTCGATGGGATGCACCGCGCGACGGAGCGAATCGAGCAACGCGTCAGTCATCGCCCGACGTCGTGGCGCGTGACGGCAGCTCCGATTCCATCAGGCGCAGCCGGTCGGCATCGCCCATCGTGCCCCAGCGGGCGATCTCGTCCAGCGTGCGGAGGCAGCCCGCGCACAGCCCGTCGTCGCGCATCTCGCAGACGCCGATGCACGGGCTCAATACGGCGCGGTAGAGGGTGGTCATGCGTCCATTCTCGCAGAGGCGCGACCCGCGGAAACACGAACGCCGGCGCGGAGCCGGCGTTCGTGGAACAGCATGTCGGACGTCTTACTTCGTGCTGACGAGCTTGATCTCGAACTGCACCGCCACGTTCGGCGGGAAGCCCGTGCGCGGGTCGGCGCCGTAGGCCTTGTCGGCCGGCAGCGTGACTTCCCACTTCGAGCCGGTCGGCATCTGCTGGATCACTTCACGCATCGCCGGCATCTCGATCTGGCTGACCTTGATCGACGGGATGGCCTGCGCCGGGCGGGCTTCCTGCGGACGCTGGCCCCACGGGTACGGACCCGCGACTTCCAGCTGCACGGTGCTGGCCGGCGTCGGCTTGGCGCCGGTGCCGTTCTCGAGCACGCGGTACTGCACGCCGCTCGGGAGCACCTTCACGCCGGCCTTGGCCTTGTTGCCGTTGATGAACGTATCGCTCTTGGTCTTGTTCTCGGCGGACGCCTTGTCCCACTCGGCCTTGGCCTTCGCGGTCTGGCGCGCCTGCATGTCGGTCAGCGCCTTCTGCAACTGCTCCACCGGCACCGCCGGCTGCTTCTTGGCATAGGCGTCCTGCACGCCCTTGATCAGCGAATTGATGTCGAGCTGCTCGCCGCGATCGGCGAGCTCGGCGGCATCGACACCGGTCTTGAAACCGAGCGCGTAGCTCAGCTTGCCCTTCTCGGACGTGGTGTCCTGTGCGGACGCCATGCCGGCGGACACAACCAGAGCCGCCGCGGCGACGGCCATCAGACGAAACTTCATCGGGTGAAACCTCCGGTAGAGATGCTCGGTGCGCGAAGGTGCGCAACGGCGTTGAAAACCCCTGTGCCGCGTACCGGTCGACAGCCCCGAGTGGCGCGCTAGGATACTGGCGGCAGGGCTTAACCGCCACTGACGCCGACCCTGTGACCGCGTGTCCACGGCTTAGTTCCGCCGGCCAGCGGCCGTTCTTCACCTTCACACCCGGACCCCTCATGACCGACAGCAGCAGCGCATCGCCGGTGACCGTCGCCGACCGCGACGCCGTCCGCATCATCACCGTCAACCGGCCGGACAAGCTCAACGCGCTGAACGCGGCCACGCTCGACGCACTCGACGTCGCGTTCGCCGAAGCGATCGCATCGCCCGGCGTGCGCGCGATCGTGCTGACGGGCGCGGGCCCCAAGGCGTTCGTCGCCGGCGCCGACATCGCGGAAATGAACACCTTGACGCCCGTGCAGGGCCGCGACTTCTCGTTGCGCGGCCAGCGGATGATGCGTCGCGTGGAGCGCAGCCCGAAGCCGGTGATCGCGATGGTCAACGGCTTCGCGCTCGGCGGCGGGCTGGAACTGGCGATGTGCTGCCACCTGCGCATCGCGTCGGACACCGCGCGCG
>NZ_SMRQ01000100.1 GCF_004359965.1 Cognatilysobacter segetis
CAGGATGACGTTGAACTCGGTCTGCTCTTCGACCGGAGCGGCGGCGGCAGCCGGGCCCGCGGCCATGACCGGGGCAGCGGCGGAGACGCCGAACTTCTCTTCGATCGCCTTGACGAGGTCCATGACTTCCATCAGCGACTTGGTGGCGATGGCGTCGACGATCTGCTCGTTGGTAACGGACATTTGGATATACCTTTCGGAAATTGGTTTCTAAAGCGGATTCAGGAAAGAACGTCGACGATCACGCGGTTTCCGCGGCAGCCTCGGCCGGCGCGGCGTCGCCGCCACCCTGCTGGTCGGCCACGGCCTTGACGGCACGCGCGAACATCGCGGCCGGCTCGGCCAGCACGCGGGCGAGCATCGCCAGCGCCTGATCGCGGGTCGGCAGCGAGGCCAGGACGTCGACGTGGGCGGCCGGCAGCAGCTTGCCTTCCACCGAGACGATCTTGGCCTTGAGCTTGTCGTTGCCCTTGGACGCATCTTTGATCAGGCGACCGGCGGCGCCGGGCTCCTCGAGCGAGAACGCGTACAGCAGCGGACCGACCAGGGCGTCCTTGACGCAGGCGAACTCGGTGCCTTCAACGGCGCGCGAGGCCAGCGTGTTCTTGACGACCTTGAGGTACACACCCGTTTCGCGAGCCTTCTTGCGCATCTCGGTCATCTGACTGACCGTGGTGCCCGCGTACTCGGCCGCGACCAGGGAGTGCGCCTTGCCGGCGATGTCCGCCAGCTCCGCGACGACTTCCTGCTTCTGGGACAGATTGAGAGCCATTGCACTCCTCCAATTGAACTCCGCGAGCGGCAGTCGCCGTCGCGGGACGGGGCGGCGCCAGTCCGTGGCACCGGGGATACCGCGAGGGGCATCCCGGTGGTGGCCGTCCAGAAACGAATTTCCAGAAGGGCACCATCTACGCAGGCGGTGGATTAAGCGATCCCGCTTCGACCGACGGCGATTCCTTGCCGTGTTGAGCTTCCCTTGCCCGTCGCCGGTCGGCGCCGACCGCACCTGCGGTCTTTGACGGTCACTGCCGCCGGAGCGGCAGCGCCTTCAAAAGAGTCGGCCGGCGGCAAACGCCACCGGCCTTGAACTGCTTACTTCAGCGCCAGCGACGCCTGGTCGACGATCACGCCCGGACCCATGGTCGAGCTGATCGCCACCTTCTGCAGGTACTGGCCCTTCGAGGTCGCCGGCTTGGCCTTGATCAGGTCCAGCAGCAGCGCCGTCAGGTTTTCCTTGAGCTTGTCGCCGTCGAAATCGGCCTTGCCGATCGTGCAGTGAATGATACCCGCCTTATCGGTGCGGTAACGGACCTGGCCGCCCTTGGCGTTCTTGACCGCTTCAGCCGGGTTCGGCGAGACGGTGCCGACCTTCGGGTTCGGCATCAGGCCGCGCGGGCCGAGGACGGTGCCGAGCTTGCCGACCACGCGCATGGCATCCGGCGTCGCGATGACGACGTCGTAGTTCAGCTCGCCGCCCTGCATGCGCTCGGCAAGGTCGTCCATGCCGACCGCGTCGGCACCGGCCGCGAGGGCCTCGTCGGCCTTCGCACCGGCCGGCGCGAACACGGCGACGCGGACGGTCTTGCCGGTACCGGCCGGCAGGACGGTCGAGCCGCGGACCTGCTGGTCGGACTTCTTGGCGTCGACGCCGAGGCGCACGGCGACGTCGATGGACTCGACGAACTTCGCCTTGGTGGCCGACTTGACGATGTTGATGGCGTCCTCGAACGGGTAAGCCTTACCCGGGACGACCGCGGCCTTGATGGCCTTCTGGCGCTTGTTCATTGCCATGTTCTTAGCCCTCCACCACGAGACCCATGGAGCGGGCGGAACCCGCAATCGTCTTCACCGCCGCGTCGAGGTCGGCCGCCGTCAGGTCGGGCTCCTTCTGCTTGGCGATCTCCTCGAGCTGGGCGCGGGTGACCTTGCCCACCTTCTCGGTGTTCGGACGCTTGGAACCGGACGTGATGCCGGCCGCCTTCTTCAGCAGGACCGAAGCGGGCGTGCTCTTGGTGACGAACGTGAACGTACGGTCGGAGTACGCCGTAATGATGACCGGGGTCGGCAGACCCGGCTCGAGCTTGGAGGTCGCGGCGTTGAACGCCTTGCAGAACTCCATGATGTTCAGGCCGCGCTGGCCGAGCGCCGGGCCGACCGGCGGCGACGGGTTGGCCTGACCGGCCTTCACCTGCAGCTTGATGTAACCGACAACCTTCTTTGCCACGATCTTTCTCCTGGAGTTCGAACGTCAGCGGCTGTGAACCGGTGACTCCTCCTCTCGTTGAAATTGCAAAACCGCTCTCGCCGGTTTTGCCCCGCCGGCGCTATCCGGTCGCAGGGCCGGATGAGCAGCGGCAATTAGCCGGACCGTCGGTCCGGGTAATCCTTACTTGGCCTTCTCGACCTGGCCGAACTCGAGTTCGACCGGCGTCGAGCGACCGAAAATCAGCACCGCCACGCGCAGGCGGCTCTTCTCGTAATTGATCTCTTCGACCACGCCGTTGAAATCGTTGAACGGGCCGTCGGTGACGCGGACCATCTCGCCCGGCTCGAACAGCACCTTCGGACGCGGCTTCTCGACGCCTTCCTGCACGCGCTGCAGGATCTGGTCGGCCTCGCGGTCGGAAATCGGCAACGGACGATCGGCGGTCCCGCCGATGAAGCCCATCACCTTCGGCGTTTCCTTGATCAGGTGCCAGCACTCGCTGTCGATGCGCGGGATGCCGTTCTCGTCGTTCACGGCGATCTGCACGAGCACGTAGCCCGGGAAGAACTTGCGCTCGGAACGGCGCTTCTGGCCGGAGCGCATTTCGACGACTTCCTCGGTCGGCACCAGCACGTCGCCGAACTTCTCTTCCATGCCGTCGCGCACGATGCGGTCGCGCAGCGCCTGAGCCACGGACTTCTCGAAGCCCGAGTAGGCATGCACGACGAACCAGCGCTTGTTCACTTCCGTCATCTCAACGCCCCAGCAGCAGCTTGACCAACGCCTGGATGACCACGTCGAAGCCCGCCAGCAGCAGGCTGAGGATCAGCACCGCGAGCATGACGACCCACGTGGTGCGCAGGGCTTCCTGGCGGGTCGGCCAGACGACCTTCCGCAGTTCGAAACGCGATTCGACGAGGAACTCGCGGGTACGGCCGCCGCGATCCGACGTGGCGAACACGACGGCACCGGCGACGATGCCGGCCACGACCATCAGTGCGCGCACCGCGGTCGAGAGGTCGGCGAACCAGTAGAAACCGATGACGCCGGCCGCCACGAGCAGCACGGCCACGACGTACTTGGCGATGTCGCCGGCAGCGGCGCCACCCGGCTGGGTGCCTCGGTTTTGTACGGCCTTGGTATTCACGTCCGGCGAGTCCCTCGCAAAAGCCCCTGCGTCCATGCGCGGACTTCGATGATGTTCGGATCGACGGACATCCGGATGGCCGTCGAAGTGGCACGCCAGGAGGGACTCGAACCCCCAACCTGCGGTTTTGGAGACCGCTGCTCTGCCAATTGAGCTACTGGCGTATCGTTACTTTGGGCGTTTCCCGAAAAGGCAACGGCGGCCTTCGCCGCCTGCCCTTCCCGCCCGGTTGGGCGGAACCGGCCGGGCCGGTTCCGCGTCCGTCGCGACGGGCGCTGGCGCCAGTCGCGTCGGGATCGCCGCCGAAGCGGCGAACGAGCTTACTTGACGATCTTCGCCACGACGCCGGCGCCGACCGTACGGCCGCCTTCGCGGATCGCGAAGCGCAGGCCTTCGTCCATCGCCACCGGGTTGATCAGCGACACCACCATCTTCACGGTGTCGCCCGGCATCACCATCTCCACGCCCTCGGGGAGGGTCACGGCGCCCGTGATGTCCGTCGTGCGGAAGTAGAACTGCGGACGGTAGCCCTTGAAGAACG
>NZ_SMRQ01000101.1 GCF_004359965.1 Cognatilysobacter segetis
GTCGACGCTCGCCCGCGCGCTTCTACGCGCGCTGGGCGTGCAGGGGGCGATCCGCAGCCCGACCTACACGCTCGTCGAACGCTACGCGGTCGATGGAGGCGAGGCCTGGCACCTCGACCTCTACCGCATCGGCGACCCCGGCGAGATCGATTACCTCGGCCTGGATGCCGACGCCGTCGTGCTGTGGCTGGTCGAATGGCCCGAACGCGGCGCCGGCGCGCTTCCGCCGCCCGATCTCGTGGTGGCGCTCGATCTTGGAGGCACGGGCCGTAACGCCGCGCTGACGGCCTCCTCACCAGTGGGCGACGAATGGCTCGGTCGGCTCACAGCCGCCTTCACGCCCGAACTCTTCACGGCCGGCTGAGAAACAGGCGGCAGGTCACGGATTCGCAAGGGAAAAGTTGCTTGCATTGACCCCTCCGCAGTGGTTGACTTACTGCCATGCGCGTGAAGGCTGACACTGTCCAGAAGATGGTCCTCGGAGCGGCGCTCCTGGCGGCGCTCGTCTGGAACCTGGCGCAGGCCGCCGAGGTTCGCGGCGTCCAGCTCGACAGGGGCCCCACCGGCACTCGTGCCGAGGTCGCGCTCGACGCGGCGGCGGCCGACTACCGCGTCATCCGCCTTTCCGCCCCTGAACGTCTCGTGGTCGACCTCCCGGCGTCCTCGATCCGCCGTGGCGCTCCGTTGCCGTCGCCGACCGGCGTGGTCCGCAGCGTCCGTTACGGCGCGCCCGCGCCGGGCGTCGCGCGCATCGTGTTCGACCTCGCGCAACCGGTGGCCGCGTTGCAGCCTCGCATCGAGCCGGCGGGTGCCGGCGCCCGCCTGGTGCTGGAGTGGCCGGGCGACGACGAGCCCGTGGCGGTCGCTGCCGCTCCGACCGCCTCCGTGCCGTCGCCGACGGTGCTGCAGCCGCCTTCCACGCCGCCGGGCACCGCCATCGAGCGGCCGTCGATCGACGCCGTGATCGCCTCGGTGGCCGGCTCGTCCCAGGCCGCCCCGGCCGTGACGACGACGCCGGTCCTGCCACCGCAATCGTCAGCGCCCGCGATCGTGGCGCCGCCCCGCATCGAAGCCTCGGCAGCTACCACGGCGTCATCCGCCCCGGTCCTCCTGCCGGCGCCCGCCGCGCCGCGCGTCGCGAGCGGCCGTCCGCCGCGCGCGCGTGTGATCGCGATCGACGCAGGCCACGGCGGTCAGGATCCGGGCGCCCATGGGCCCAGTGGCCGCCGCGAGAAGGACGTCACCCTGGCCATCGCACGAGAGCTGGCGCGCCAGGTGAACGCCACGCCCGGGTACAAGGCCTACCTGACGCGCGACTCGGACTTCTTCATTCCGCTCAACGAGCGTGCGCGCCTCGCCAAGCGCGCGGGCGCGGACATGTTCGTGTCGATCCACGCGGATGCGGCCGAGAATCCCGCCGCCCGCGGCTCGTCGGTGTTCGTGCTGTCGCTCAAGGGCGCCTCGTCGCAGCGTGCGCGCTGGCTGGCGGACAAGGAGAACGCCGCCGACCTCATCGGCGGGGTGCGCGTGGAGCCCAGCAACACGCTGGCCTCCGTGCTCCTCGATCTCACCCAGAGCGGGAACCTGAAGGCGTCGGAAGACGTCGCAGGGCAGGTGCTCAGCGGCCTCGCGCGGCTGGGGCCGAACCACAAGTCGACGGTGGAGCGCGCGAACTTCGCGGTGCTGCGCACGTCGGACACGCCGGCGATGCTGGTCGAGACCGCGTTCATCTCGAATCCCGAGGAAGAGCAGCGCCTGAGCGATCCCGCGCAGCAGTCGGCGATCGCCCGCGCGGTGTTCGGCGGGATCAACAGCTACTTCCTGCGCACGCCGCCGCCGGGCACGCTGCTCGCCGCGCGGGCCGAAGACTCCGTGATCGCGGGCAGCGGCCGGGCGGGCGGCAGCCGCTGAGACCGCGATCGCGCGCGGGCGCCGCGCCGCGCGACTATCATCGACGGCCGTAAGCGCGCATGCGCGCGAGCCTGTCCGCCGTGCCGATACGACCGCTTCCCGACGTCCTCATCAACCAGATCGCTGCCGGCGAGGTCGTCGAGCGGCCGGCGTCCGTCGTCAAGGAGCTCGTCGAGAACGCGCTCGACGCCGGGGCCGGGCGCGTGGACATCGACCTCGAGGACGGCGGCATCCGGCTCATCCGGATCCGCGACGACGGGCTGGGCATCGATGCCGACGAACTGCCGATCGCCGTGCAGCGCCACGCGACCAGCAAGATCGCCTCGCTCGACGATCTCGAAGGCGTCTCGACGCTCGGCTTCCGGGGCGAAGCGCTGCCGTCGATCGCGTCGGTGAGCCGGTTCGCGCTGATCTCGCGTACTCGCGAGGCCCAGCACGCGACCGTGATCGAGGTCGACGGCGGGCACGTGTCGCCGCCCGCGCCGCGCGCACATCCGCACGGCACCACCGTCGAGGTGCGCGACCTGTTCTACAACGTGCCGGCGCGACGCCGCTTCCTGAAAGCCGAACGCACTGAGCTGTCGCACATCGAGGACTGGCTGCGCCAGCTCGCGCTCGCGCGACCGGACGTCGAACTGCGCGTGTCGCACAACGGCAAGCCGTCGCGGCGCTGGAAGGGCGAGCGCGACCTGCTGTCGGGCGAGCGCCTGCACGAGGCCCTCGGCCCCGATTTTGTCCGCCATGCACTGCGCGTCGAGCATGGCGGCATCGACGCCGACGGCCGCGGCCTCCGCCTGCAGGGCTGGATCGCCGAGCCCAGCTACAACCGCGCCAGCACCGACCAGCAGTTCCTGTTCGTCAACGGTCGCGCGGTGCGCGATCGCAGCGTCGCGCACGCCGTGCGCCAGGCGTTCGCCGACGTGCTGTTCCACGGACGCCATCCGGCCTATGTGCTGTTCCTGTCGCTGGACCCGCGCCGCGTCGACGTCAACGTGCATCCGGCCAAGCACGAAGTGCGTTTCCGCGACGGGCGGCTGATCCACGATTTCGTCTATCGCACGCTGCAGGGCGTGCTCGCGGAAACGCGCGCGGGCACAAGCATCGCGGCGATCGGCGCGCAGGTCGCGGCGGCCGTGACGTCGACGCCCGCCTGGGCCGCCCCCGCGCGGCAGGCGCCGCTGGGACTGCAGGTCGCGGAGGCGCGTGCCGCATATGAAGCGCTCTATGCACCCGCCGAGCGCACGGCCGCGGCCGCGATGGCCACGCTGCCGCCGCCTGCCGCGGACGACACGCCGACCCTGCCGCCGCTCGGTTACGCGGTCGCGCAGTTGCATGGCATCTACATCCTGGCCGAATGCGCGGAAGGCCTGATCGTCGTGGACATGCATGCCGCGCACGAACGCATCGGCTACGAGAAGCTCAAGGCCGCGCACGATGGCGAAGGCCTGCGCACGCAGCCCCTGCTGGTGCCGCAGGCGGTGGCGGTGTCCGATCGCGAGGCCGACGTCGCCGAGCGCGAGGCGGCCACGCTCGCCGCACTCGGCTTCGACGTCACGCGCACGGGGCCGCAGTCGCTGGTGCTGCGCGCGGTGCCGGCGCTCCTGGCCAGCGGCGACACCGAGACGCTGCTGCGCGACGTGCTGGCCGACCTGCGCGAGCATGGCGATACGCGTCGCATCGCCGAGGCGCGCGACGAACTTCTGGCCACGATGGCCTGCCACCACGCGGTGCGCGCCAATCGGCGCCTCACGATTCCCGAGATGAACGCCCTGCTGCGCGAAATGGAAGCGACGGAGCGCTCGGGACAATGCAACCACGGCCGCCCGACCTGGGCGCGCTTCAGCCTGGCGGAGATGGATCGATGGTTCCTGCGCGGTCGTTGACCCGTGGCATCGCGGCGCTGGCGCTCGTGCTGGCGGCGTCGGCGTGTCGCCGCGATGCCGCGCCACCGGCGACGCCGCGCGCGCAGCCGGCCGCGTTCGTGCAGGCCGAGCAGGTGTGGCGTGCGGAACGCCTGCGAAAGCTCACGGCGCCGGACGGGTGGACATCGCTCGTCGGCCTGCACTGGATCGATCGCGGCGCGCATTTCGTCGGAAGTGCAGCGAGCAACGGCATCCGGCTGCGGGTGGGGCCGTCGCAGCTGGGCCTGCTCGCGCTGGACGACGGGCGGATCCGGTTCCAGCCCGCGAAGGGCGCCGGCGCGCTGGTCGACGGCCGGTCCGTGTCCACCGCGGTGCTCCGTCCCGACGACGATCCGGCGGGCGCGAGCCTCGTCGCGTTCGACGACGGCAAGGGGCTCGCCACGGTGATCCATCGCGGCGATCGCTACGCGCTGCGCGTCAAGCACGCCGACGCGCCCACGCGCACCGCCTTCCGCGGGCTGCAGTACTGGCCCGGCGGCCCCGACTGGATCGTGGACGCCCGGTTCGTGCCCAATCCGCCGGGCGCGACGCTCGGCATCGCGAACATCATCGGCATCGTGGA
>NZ_SMRQ01000102.1 GCF_004359965.1 Cognatilysobacter segetis
GACGCCGCGCGGCGGATGAAGCCCGCCTCGGGCGCACCCGCCCTGCCCGAGGCCGCTGCCGCCGCGCTCGCGCGCGCGCTGTCGAAGGCGGGCAAGCGATGACGGGCGGCAACGGCCGCAAGGCACCGCGCGCGATCGGAGCCGGCGCTTCCAAGGCCAAACCGAAGGCCGCTGCCCCGCGGCCGGCGTCGGCCCGGACTTCGAAGGACACCAGGACAGGCAAGGCGACCGCGCCCGCGACGAAGCCCGCCACGCGCAAGGCCGCATCGCGCCCCGCGAAGGCAGCGGCGCGCGCGGGCACGACCGCCGCCGCATCCGCGCGGCGACCGGCCGGCGGCGACACCACGCGGCGGGCGAGGCGCCGCATGTCGCGCGCGGAAATCGACGCTCTGTTCGAACGCCTCAGCGACGCCAACCCCGCGCCCACCACCGAGCTCGAATACGCGACGCCCTATGAGCTCCTGGTCGCGGTCGCGCTGTCGGCGCAGGCCACCGATGTGAGCGTCAACAAGGCGACGCGCCGGCTGTTCCCTGTGGCGAACACGCCGTCCGCGATCGCGAATCTGGGCGTCGCCGGCATCGCGCCGTACCTGGCCACGATCAACTTCAACCGCACGAAGGCGAAGAACGTTGTCGCGATGGCCGAGCAGTTGCTCGAGCGCCACGCCGGCGAGGTGCCGCTGGATCGCGAATCGCTCGAGGCGCTGCCCGGCGTCGGGCGCAAGACGGCGAACGTCGTGCTCAACACCGCCTTCGGCGAAACGACACTGGCGGTCGACACGCATATCTTCCGCGTGTCCAACCGCACCGGCCTCGCGCCGGGGCGCGACGTCCGGGCGGTCGAGGACGAGCTGCTCCGCGTCGTCCCTGCCGCGTACCTTCGCCACGCGCACCACTGGCTGCTGCTGCACGGCCGCTACGTCTGCAAGGCGCGCGTGCCCGACTGCCCGCGCTGCATCGTTCGCGATCTCTGCCATTACCCCGACAAGACGCCAGGCGAGGGGCCGCCGCTGGAACTGCCCGCGGTGTCCAAGCGGCAGTCCCGCCGCGGATGACACTTTGCGAACGCGGATTGTGGAACTGTCACATTTACGCAAACTTCACAGCCTAGCCTTCCCCGCGATCCTCCTTCACCCGGACCCGCCATGAAGCTCTCCCGCTCCACGCTCGCCCTGGCCCTGCTGGCCGCCATCGTTGCGCCTGCAGCGCACGCGGAAGTCGCGATCGACGTCATCCACGACTCCGAAGTCTCGTTCGAGGGCCTCGTCCAGGCCGATGCGAACTGGTACCACCGTGACGTGCAGTTCCTCGGCGCCAACAACAACGACGGCGTTGCTCACGACTTCGACATGCGCCGCGCCGAGCTGGTGCTCAAGGGCAAGGGCCCGGGCAACTACGAGTGGGTGTTGGGTTACGACGCGAAGGCCAACAAGTTCCTCGACGTTAACGCCAAGTACAAGCTCGGCGGCGACGCCAACAAGTACATCCAGGTCGGCCAGTTCAAGCAGCCGAACAGCCTGGAAGAGCTGTCGTCGACGAAGAACAACGACTTCATCGCCAAGTCGTCGATCACCAACACGTTCGCGGTGGCGCGCCGCCTCGGCGGCGCCTTCAGCTACGGCGACACCAACTGGTCGACCACCGCCAGCTACTTCGAGCGCGAGCTGACCCGCAACCTCGCGCACGGCAACGGCTATGGCCTGCGCGGCACGTGGGCGCCGATCAACGAAGGCGGCAACGTCCTGCATCTCGGCCTGTCCTACGTGAACATGGACACCGACAGCGACACGCTGCGCCTGCGCGCCCGCCCGCTTGCCGACCTGGCTGGCACGCGCCTGGTCGACACGGGCTCCGGCACCACGGGCATCCGCAATGCCGACCGCATGGCGGTCGCCGGCCTCGAGGCCATGTATGCCACCGGCCCGTTCAAGCTGCAGGGCGAGTACATGCGGGCGAAGGTCAGCCGTTACGCGACCGGCTTCGCGTCGCAGCCGGGCACCTCGTACAACCCGGACGGCTTCTACGTGCAGGGCGTGTGGAACATCACCGGCGAGAAGTTCGGTTACAAGGGCGGCGTGCCGACGACCCCGCTGCCGGCGGACCCGGCAAAGGGCATGTTCCAGCTGGGCCTGCGCTACGACCGCATCGATCTCAATGACGGCGCCCTGTCCCCGGGTGCCACGCCGACCTCCGCACCGGTCGTGAACGGCGTGCTGGGCGGCAAGCAGGATGCGTGGACCGTTGGTGCTAACTGGTACTGGCACTCCAACTTCAAGTTCATGCTGAACTACGTGAAGGTCAACAGCAGCCGCTACAACAGCACGGCCCGCGCCGTCGTCGACGACAACCCGGACATCCTCGAGGCGCGCGTCCAGTTCTACTGGTAATCGCCGCGTCACAACTCTCTCCAAGGGTCGAGTGCTTTGGGAGGCGTAGCGGAAGCTGCGCCTCCTTTTTTTCTGTGCGCGGCTGTCACATGAACGACATGGACGTGCAATCGCGATGTCATCGTGCCGCGATGGAATGCCGACAGGCGGGGCGTACCCGTCCCTCACCAGGAGTCCATCGTGTTGAAGTCCCTCGTCTCCCGCACCCTGCACACGCGCGTGCTGGCGCTCTCCTTCGCCGCGGCGTGCTTCGCCGCGCAGGCCGCCGACATCACCGGTGCCGGCTCGTCGTTTGTGTACCCGGCAATGTCCAAGTGGTCCGCCGACTACGCGAAGGCGACCGGCAAGAAGGTGAACTACCAGTCGATCGGCTCGGGTGGCGGCATCGCGCAGGCCAAGGCCGGCACCGTCGACTTCGGCGCCACCGACATGCCGCTGAAGCCCGACGACATCGCGAAATCGGGCATGGTGCAGTTCCCGATCGTCATCGGCGGCGTGGTGCCGGTGATCAACGTGCCAGGTGTGGCCTCGGGCGCCATGAAGCTCGACGGCAACACCCTCGCCCGCATCTTCCTGGGCGAGATCACCATGTGGAACGACCCGGCGATCGTCGCGCAGAACGGCGGCATCCAGCTGCCCGCGAAAAAGATCACCGTCGTGCATCGCTCGGACGGCTCGGGCACCACGTTCAACTTCGCCAACTACCTGTCCAAGGTCAACGCGACCTGGAAGTCGAAGGCCGGCGAAGGCACGATGGTGCAGTGGCCAGTCGGCATCGGCGGCAAGGGCAACGAGGGCGTCGCGGCCTACGTCAAGCAGATCCAGGGCGGCATCGGCTACGTAGAACTCTCGTACGCGCTGCAGAACAAGATGACGTACGCCCGTCTGAAGAATGCGGCCGGCAACTACGTGCTGCCGAGCGACGACACGTTCGCAGCCGCGGCCCGCAGTGCGAACTGGGGTGAGGCCAAGGACTTCTACCTCGTCATGACCAATGCCCCCGGCGCGCAGGCGTGGCCGATCACCGCCACGACCTTCGCCTTGATGAGCCGCAAGCCGCGCAACGCCGCCGGCGCCAAGAACTCGATCGAGTTCTTCCGCTGGGTCTATACGAACGGCGACGCGCAGGCCCGCGCTCTGGACTACGTGCCCCTGCCGGACACGTTGATCAAGCAGATCGAGGCCTACTGGGCCGCGAACGCAAAGTACTGATCACGCGGTGCTACAGGCGACGGGCCCATCGGGGCCCGTCGTCGTTAGGGCGGCTGCTGTCACATTCGCTGGCAGGTGTCACGACCCTGTAACGAAATGATCATTACATGTGCGCCCATGAGCGGCCATCGTGGCCGCACCGTGGAGACGCCCATGAAGCTCGCCCGCCTCGCCGCCCTTTCCCTCGCCCTTGCCGTTGCCGTGTCCGCCTGCTCGGGCGGCGGCAGCAACTCCGACAAGACGCCGTCCGCCGCGGCGCCCGCAACCGCTACAGACGCCAAGCACGCCGAAATCACCGGCGCCGGCGCCACGTTCATCTACCCGCTGCTGTCCAAGTGGTCGGCGGAGTACGCGCAGAAGACCGGCAGCAAGATCAATTACCAGTCGATCGGCTCGGGCGGCGGCATCGCGCAGATCAAGGCCGGCAC
>NZ_SMRQ01000103.1 GCF_004359965.1 Cognatilysobacter segetis
TCGACGGTGCGGACTACCTCGGCATGTCCAAGCAGATCGGCTCCCTGGAAGCCGGCAAGAAGGCCGACCTCGTGGTGCTCAACAGCAACCCGCTGGAGAACATCCGCAGCACCATCGACACGCGCTACGTCATGGTCAACGGGCGCCTGTTCGACGTGGACGCGGACATGAAGGAAATCGGCGGCCGCAATGCACCCGCGCCGGTGTTCTTCTGGCAGCGCGGCACCGACGGCAAGACGTTCGGCCAGACCTTTACCGAGGCGCATGCCGAGGCGACCGGCGACGATTGACCCCGCGCGGCGTCGGCCACGAACGGCCCGCCCCGCGCGGGCCGTTCGCGTTCCGGGGCCGGCTTTCACGGCCGCCTCGTGGCATGCTGAATAGACTGAACGCGACACCTGGAGGAGCTTCCATGCCGACGCGCTATTACATCCGCCTTCCCGACGGCGCCGCTGCCCGCGGCAACGACCCCGCGCTGTCGTTTTCGGCGCACGGAGCGGAGGGTTTCGCCGAACAGCTCCAGTCGGCGATGCGTACCACCGAGATCTTCGACCGCTGGCGCGGCGCGCAGGACGATCCCGACAACGTCGATCCCTCGCTCGGTGCGAGCGATCCCGCCGCTGTCGCGACCGGTGAGCAGCACGACCTCTCCATCGACATCGTGCTGACCACGACGCTGCCCGGCGAGATCGTGCGCCACCGCCTGCGCCTGCTCGCGGGCAGCGCCTGGCAGCTGCGCGACGTCACCGCGGCCTGAGCCTGCGCGTCCCGCGCAGGCGCGCCTTCGCGTTCCGACGATGAACGATCCCGACCGCCGCCCCATCCTCCTGTCCTGGAGCGGCGGCAAGGATGCGGCGTGGACGCTGCACGTGCTGCGCGGGCGCGACGACGTCGAGGTGGTCGGGCTGCTGACGACGGTCAACACCGGATTCGATCGTGTCGCGATGCACGGCATCCGCCGCGACGTGCTGCAGGCGCAGGCCGCCGCCGCGGGACTGCCGCTGATCGAGGCCCGCATCGAGCCGCAGTGCGACAACGCACGCTACGAGGCGGCGGTCGCCGATGCGCTGGAGCGCGCGCGGGCCCGTTGGCCGACGCTCGACACCGTCGCCTACGGCGACCTGTTTCTTTCCGACGTGCGCGCCTGGCGCGAGGCCGCCTGCGCGAAGCTCGGCTGGCGCATCGAGACGCCGTTGTTCGGCACGGACACCGCCGCGCTCGCGCACGAGATGATCGCGGGCGGCCTGCGCGCCCGGCTGTGCTGCGTCGACACCCAGCAGCTCGACGCCGACTTCTGCGGCCGCGACTTCGACGACCGCCTGCTCGCCGACCTGCCGGCGTCCTGCGATCCCTGCGGCGAGAACGGCGAGTTCCACACGCTGGTCACCGCCGGCCCGATGTTCGCGCAGTCCGTCCATGTGCAGGCCGGTGAACAGGTGCTGCGCGACGGGCGCTTCTTCTACACCGACTTCGAACGCGTCGACGGGCCCTGACGCCGGCAACAGACGCCCCTGGCTGCGCGGGCTCTCAGGCGAGGCGCCAGCCGATCGTCCCGCCGGCGCGCAACGGCACCAGCTCCTGCCCGCCCATCGACAGCGTCTCCGGTACGCACGTGTCCTCGCGCAGCAGCGTGATCGTGCCGGTATTGCGCGGCAGGCCGTAGAAGTCGGCGCCGTTGAAGCTCGCGAAGGCTTCCAGCCGATCGAGCGCACCGGCGGCGTCGAAGGCTTCGGCATACAGCTCGATCGCCACGTGCGCGGTGTAGATGCCCGCGCAGCCGCAGCCCGATTCCTTCGCATGCTTCGGATGCGGCGCGCTGTCGGTGCCGAGGAAGAACTTCGGCGAGCCGGACGTCGCCGCCTTCACCAGCGCTTGGCGATGGATCTCGCGCTTGAGCACCGGCAGGCAATAGTGATGCGGGCGCAGGCCGCCGGCGAAGATCGCGTTGCGGTTGAGCAGCAGGTGGTGGACGGTGATCGTCGCGCCGATGTTCGACGGCGCGGCGTCGACGAACTGCGCGGCGGCGGTCGTGGTGATGTGCTCCAGCACGATCCTGAGCTGCGGAAAATCGCGCACCAGTGGTTCGAGCACGCGCTCGATGAACACCGCCTCGCGATCGAACACGTCGACGTCCGGATCGGTCACTTCGCCGTGCACGAGCAACGGCAGGCCGACGCGCTGCATCGCCTCCAGCGTCGCCGCGCACCGGCGCAGGTCGGTGACGCCATGACTCGAGTTCGTCGTGGCATGCGCCGGGTACAGCTTCACGCCGTGCACGAATCCGCTGGCCCTCGCGCGCGCGATCTCGTCGGGCGTCGTGCCCTCGGTGAGGTACAGCGTCATCAGCGGTTCGAACGACGCCCCGGCCGGCAGCGCGGCGAGGATGCGCTCGCGATACGCGGCCGCGTCGTCCGTCGTCACCACCGGCGGCACGAGGTTCGGCATCACGATCGCGCGGCCCATCTGGCGCGCGGTGTCGGGCAGCACGTCGCGCAGCATCGGGCCGTCGCGCAGGTGCACGTGCCAGTCGTCGGGACGGGTGAGCGTGATGCGGTCGATCGTGTTCATGGCGGCAAGTCTGACGCATCGGGCTCGCCGTCGCCGAGGCCCGCGGCACGCTGCAGCCGATCGGCGAGCGCCGCCGCGAGGCCCGCACCCGACGGCGGCACCGCGACCAGCACGTCGAGCCCGAGCGCATCGGCGTCGCGAAGTCGCTGGTAGAGCTGGCGCGCCTGCGTGGCCGAATCGGCGGGCAGACCGAGCCAGTCGATGCCCGGTTCCGCGGGCGCCTGCGTCGACAGCAGGCCCACGCGCGCGCCGCCCGCCATGAAGCAGCGCGCGAGGCTGACCGCCTCGGCCTCGCCGGCGATGAGCACCCGGGCCCGCGGTGCGTAATGGGACGGCTTGCGACCGGGCGCGGGCGTCGCGCCCTCGCCCGCCGCGCGCACCGGCATGCCGAGCGCGCCCTCGAGCATCGCAACGGTCACCGCACCGGGGCGCAGCAGCACCGGCGCATCGCCGGAAAGGTCGACGATGGTGGATTCGATGCCCACGTCGCAGCGGCCGCCGTCGAGCACGAGGTCGACGCGGTCGTCGAGTTCCTCGCGTACGTGCGCGGCGAGCGTGGGGCTGACGCGCCCGTAGCGGTTGGCCGAGGGCGCGGCGACGCCGTCGCCGAACGCCTCCAGCAGCGCCAGCGCGACGGGATGCCGCGGCACCCGCAAGCCGACCGTTTCGAGCCCCCCGGTGACCGCATCGGGCACGCCGGCGGCGCGCCGCAGCACGATGGTCAGCGGGCCGGGCCAGAACGCGTCGGCGAGCCGTTGCGCCGCGTCGGGCACGTGCGCCGCCCACCGCGGCAGCAGCGCGGCCGAGGGCAGGTGCACGATCAGCGGATGGTCGGCCGGGCGGCCCTTCGCGGCGAAGATCTTCGCCACCGCCTGCGGATCGCGCGCATCCGCGCCGAGGCCGTAGACGGTCTCCGTGGGGAACGCGACCAGCCCGCCGGCGCGCAGCACGTCCGCGCCCCGCGCGATCGTCGCGGCGCTGCCCGTGCGCTTCATGCGGGGCCGCCGTCGAGCAGCGCGTCGACGACGGCAACCAAGCGCGACGCGTCGTCGCGCCAGGCGGCGGGCACGGCGGCATCGCAGTGCGGCAGCGACGCCACCGGCCGGCCCAGCCACCGCGCGAGCTCGCCTGCGTTGTCCATCTCGCGGGTATCGCCGGCCACCGGCGCATTCAGCACGACGGCCGCGACCGCCAGCCCGCGCGCGCGCACGGCCTCGATCGTCAGCAGCGTGTGGTTGAGCGTGCCGAGCCGGTCGGCGGCGACCACCAGCACCGGCAGCGCCAGCGCCTGCGCGAGGTCCGCATTCAGCGCGCCGCGCGCGATCGGCGACAGGAAGCCGCCGGCGCCTTCGACGAGCACGAAGCCGTCGTCGGCATCGGCGCGCAGCGAGGCGAGCAGATCGTCGAGGTCCAGCTGGACGCCCTCCAGCCGCGCGGCGCGCTCGGGCGAAAGCGGCGCGCGCAGCCGCAGCGGGCAGACGCGGTCGAGCGGCTCGTGTGCGCCGGCCGCCTCGCGCAGCGCCTGCGCATCGAGCGGGCCGGTGCGCGCGTCCACGCCGGATTCCACCGGCTTACGCGCCCGCACCCGCATGCCGCGAAGCGACAGTGCATGCGCGAGCGCGGTGGCGACGCGCGTCTTGCCGACGCCGGTGTCGGTTCCCGTGACGAAGAGTCCTCGCATGCGGGGCA
>NZ_SMRQ01000104.1 GCF_004359965.1 Cognatilysobacter segetis
GCTCGTCGAAGGCCATCGCGACGGCACGATGCTCGCGCCGTGGCTGCTCGCCGACGTCCCGCGCGAGTGCCGGCTGTACAGGGAGGAAGCATTCGGCCCCGTTGCGGTCGTCGAGTCGGTGCCCGATCTCAACGCGGCGATCGAGCGCGCCAACGACTCGCGTTACGGCCTGCAGTGCGGTGTGTTCACGTCGCGCCTCGACCACGCGATGCACGCATGGGATCGCCTCGAGGTCGGTGGTGTCGTCGTCGGCGACGTGCCGAGCGTGCGCGTGGACAACATGCCATACGGCGGCGTCAAGGATTCCGGCGTGGGCCGCGAAGGCGTGCGCTCGACGATCGAGGAAATGACGGAAGTGCGCCTGCTGGTGGTGCGCGACCCGCCCTGACCGGCTGGCTCAACCGACGAGGATTTCCTCGACCTGCACGCCTTCCACCAGCTCGGGCAACGGGCGGCCGTACAGGTAGCCCTGCCCCAGCGTGCAGCCGAGCTCGCGCACGAGCCGCTGCTGGTGCACGTTCTCGATGCCCTCGGCCACGGTATGGATGCCAAGCGATCCAGCCAGCGCCTGGATCGCGCGGACGACCGCCTCGCTTTCGACGCGCGTTTCGCTGCCGAGGCCCGCGATGAAGCTCTGGTCGATCTTGAGGCACTCGATCGGGAAGCGGTGCAGGTAGCTCAGCGCCGAGAAGCCGGTGCCGAAATCGTCCAGCTGCGCCAGTACGCCGTGGCCGCGCAGGTGCTTGAGCATGTTCAGGACGCGCGGCGCTTCCTCGAGCAGCGCGACCTCCGTGATCTCGATGCGCAGGCGGCGCGGGTCGGCCTTCGCCTTTTCCAGCAGCCGCAGCAGTCGGTCGGCGAAGGCGCTGTCGCGGAAATGCCGCGGCGACACGTTGACCGAGATGTAGCCACCGGAGGTATGCGCGATCCGGTCGGCGACCTGCGCGTACACCAGCCAGTCCACTTCCTCGATCAACGAGCTGTTCTCGCCGACGTTGACGAACGACGCCGGCGTCAGGAGGCCGCTGCTCGAGTGGCTCCAGCGCAGCAGCGCCTCGTGGCCGACCACGCTGCGGTCGGACAGGCGCACGATCGGCTGGTAGAACGCGACGAAGCCGTCGCCGTTGATCGCGCGGCGCAGGTCGGCCTCGAGGTCGAGGATGCGCATCGCTTCCTCGCGCATGGCCTCGTCGAACGTGGCCCAGCGTCCGCGCCCGGCGGCCTTGGCGCGGTACATCGCGGCATCGGCGTCCCGCAGCAGCTCCGCGCCGCCGCGATAGCGCGGATGCCAGAGCGCGATGCCGATGCTCGCTGACGGGAACACCTCGCGACCCGCGACCCACCACGGCTGGCCGAGCACCTCGAGGATGCGACCTGCGAGGCGTTCCACGGTTGCGACGGAATCGAGGTCGAGCACGAGCACCGCGAACTCGTCGCCGCCGAGCCGCGCGACCGTGTCGCCCGGGCGGATGCACGAGGCGATGCGTCGCGAGGCCTCCATCAGGAGCTCGTCGCCCGCCGAATGGCCGGCACTGTCGTTGATGAGCTTGAAGCGGTCGAGGTCGAGGTAGAGCACCGCGAACATGCGGTGCCCCTGCGTCGGTGCCTGCGCCTGCTCGATCGCCTCGGTGAGGCTGTCGACCAGGTGGGTCCGGTTGGGCAGGCCGGTGAGCGAGTCGTGGCGCGCCTGGTGCGTCAGGCGCTGCTCCGCGCGCAGCCGCTCGCCGATCTGCGCGACCAGTTCGCGGTTCGTGCGCGCGAGTTCACGCGTGCGCGCTTCCACGCGTTGCTCCAGCTCGGCATGCGCGAGCAGCAGGCGATCCTGCGCACGCTTGCGCTCGAGCCCGATGCCGATGTGGTGCGCCACGAACGTCAGCAGTTCCTGGTCGCGCAGCGTGAACGTGATGTCGGGCGTATAGCTCTGCACGACGATCGCGCCGACGGCCTGGTCCTCGCGCCACAGCGGGACGCCGAGCCAGCCCGAGGCCAGCGCACCGCGGCTGATGAGCTCGCCGTCGCGCCCGAGCTGCTCGATCTGCGCGCGATCCACCAGCAGCGGCCGGCGGCGCGTGAGCACGTACTCGGTCAGTCCGAAGCCGAGCGGGCGGGAGTCGCGGCGACCGTCGCGCTCGTCGATCGAGTACGGGAATTCCAGACGCTCGCCGTCCTCGGAAATCATCGCGATGTAGAAATTGCGCGCGTAGAGCAGCTCGCCGACGATGGCGTGCACCTCGCGATAGAAATCGTCGAGCGACGGCGCGTTGATCGACAGCTCGGCGATCCGGAACAGCGCGCTCTGCAGCTTCTCGGCGCGCTGCCGCTCGTCGATCTCGGCCTGCAGCTCGTAGTTCAGGCGCTCCAGCGCATGGGTGCGCTCGTGCACGCGGGCTTCGAGGTCCTGCCGCGCGAGGTGGCGCTCGAGCGCGGTCAGGATGTGCTGCGCGACGAACGCGAGCAGCGCGCGTTCCTCCTCGCCGTAGACGTTCGGATGCTGGTAGCTCTGCACCACGATCGCGCCGCAGACGCGGTCCTCGCGGCGCATCGGCACGCCGAGCCAGTCCTCGCTGTCCGGGCCGTGCGAGTCGTCGGCGGCCACGCCGAGCTGTTCGCGCGCGGACGCCGACGTCCCGCGGACCGGCTCGCCATGCCGCAGCAGTGCGAGCGTCAGGCTGTTGGGCACCTCGCGCGCGTGGATCTCGCGATCGGGCTCGGCGACCCATTCGTCGCGCTCGTCGGCGAAATAGACGAAGCGCAGCGTGTCGCGCAGGTCGTCGTACAGCACGATGTAGAAGTTGGCGGCGTACATGAGGCCGCCGATCACGTGGTGCACCATCCGCAGCATCGCGGACAGCTCGATGCCCGACCCGGCCAGGTCGGCGATTTCGTACAGCGCCTGCTGCAGGCGTTCGGATTTCTCGAGCGAGTCCGCCCGGCGCTGGAGGCGCTCGGCCTCGATGTGCGCGACCAGCAGCGATCGCGCCATCTCGCTCCAGGTCAGCCGCACCTCGGGCTCGATCGCGCCGGAGAACCGCGCGACCACCGCGCCATGCAATCCGCCGGGCAGCGCCCAGCGCTCGACCAGCGGTGCGTCGATGGCGGAAGCGCCCGACAGCGCCTGCTCGAGGAGCCGCGGCAACGCGCCCGCGTCGTGCGCGGCACAGACGGTGACGTGCTCGCGGTCGCGCCAGCCGGCGGCGACCTGCGCCTCGTTCGGCAGACCGGCCTCCAGCGCCGCGACGAGGTCGCGACGGCGCGCGCGTCGCATCGCACTGTCCGCTGGATCGGGCTTCCGCAAACGCGCCTCCCCTGTGCTGGCGCGGGAGCTCCCCGCGTCGACCGGCCGCCCGTCGAGGCCGGCCCCCGTCCGCCGAGGCGGACGGTTCCGAGAATACGGGATCGACGCCACGTTTGAAGACCCGCGGAACGCGCGCCCGCGGGGCTGTACCCGGTCGTCACGGCCCCGTACCCTGCCGCGCATGGATGGCCCGGCCGCTTCCACCGACGACGAGCTGATGCGGGCCTGGGCCGCCGGCGACGTGCGGGCGTTCGAGCAGCTGTATGCGCGGCACA
>NZ_SMRQ01000105.1 GCF_004359965.1 Cognatilysobacter segetis
GCATCGCGGCCTGCTTCTCGGCCGGCCGCATGCGGCCGTGCACGAGCCCCAGGCGCAGCTCGGGCAGCTGCGCGGTCAGCTCGTCGAATGCGGTCTGCGCGGCACGCGCGACCACCTCGTCGCTCTCGTCGATCAGCGTGCAGACCCAGTACGCCTGCCGCCCTTCCGCGCACGCCAGGCGGATGCGCTCGACGAGCTCCGGGCGGCGATCGGCGGCGAGCACGACCGTGGTGACGGGCGTGCGCCCTGGCGGCAGCTCGTCGATGGTCGACACATCGAGATCGGCGTAGGCGGCCATCGCCAGCGTGCGCGGGATCGGCGTGGCGGTCATGACCAGCTGGTGCGGCACGGTGCCACGGCCGCGCGGGCCCTTGTCGACCAGCGCGAGGCGCTGGTGCACGCCGAAGCGGTGCTGCTCGTCGACGATCGCGAGCGCGAGGTCGTGGAAGACCACGCCCTCCTGCATCAGTGCATGCGTGCCGACGACGACCTGTGCCGCGCCCGAGGCGACGTCGGCGAGCACTGCCGCGCGCGCCTTCCCGGTGACCTTGCCGGCGAGCCACGCGACACGCACACCCATCGGCTCCAGCCAGCCGCGCAGGTTGACGAGGTGCTGCTCGGCGAGCAGCTCGGTGGGCGCCATCAGCGCCGCCTGCTGGCCCTGAGCCACCGCCAGCAGCGCGGCCATCGCGGCGACGACCGTCTTGCCCGATCCGACATCGCCCTGCACCAGTCGCAGCATGGGCACGGGCTGCGAAAGGTCCGCGGCGAGTTCGGCGAACACGCGCGACTGCGCACCGGTGAGGCGGAAAGGCAGCGCGTCGCGCAGTCGCATCGCCAGACGCGTGTCGACCAGCGCCGGCGCGACATGCGCACGATGCGCGCGTCGCTGCCCGCGCAGGCTCAGGTGGTGCGCGAGCAGTTCCTCGAGCGCGAGGCGGCGCTGTGCGGGATGCCGGCCCGACAGCAGCGACGCGAGGTCGTCGTCCGCGGCGGGGCGATGCACGGTGAGCAGCGCCTGCCGCAGCGACGGGAGGCCGAGGTCCGCCCACCAGGCGGTCGGCAGCAGTTCGAGCGCTTCGTCCGGCGGCAGGCGATCGAGCGCGAGGCCGATGAGCCGCCGCAGCGTCGCGGGCGCGACGCCTTCGATCTGCGGATAGACGGGGTCGAGCGCACTGCCGAGCACTTCATCCGCTTCAACGACGCGGTAACTCGGATGCACGATCTCCAGCCCCTGCGGCCCCAGCCGCGGCGTGCCGTAGCAGCGCAGCCGCGTGCCGGGCTGGAACTGCGCGACCTGCGCCGCGCGGAAATGGAAGAAGCGCAGGATGAGCGTGGCGTGCGACTCGTCGGAGATCGCCACCTTCAGCATCGGCCGGTAGCGGAAGCCTTTCTCGACCGCTTCGACGACGCCTTCGACCTGCGCCGCGGTGCCCGGCTGCAGGTCGCGGATCGGCATGATCCTGGTGCGGTCCTCGTAGCCGCGCGGCAGCTGCAGCCAGAGATCCTGCACCGTGGAGAGTCCGCGCGAGGCGAGCTTCTCCGCGAGCGCCGGCCCGCAGCCACGCAGCGACGTCAGCGGCGCGTCGCCGGCCGGCGCGAGGGCGGGCGTCGGTCGCGCCGCGCGGGGCATCGATCAGCCGAGCACGAGGATCGCGTCGACCTCGAAGTGCGCACCCTTGGGCAGGCCGGACACCTGGATCGTCGAGCGCGCCGGGTACGGCGCCTGGAAGTACTCGGCCATCACCGCGTTCACGGCGGCGAAGTCGGCGAGGTCGGTGAGGTAGAGCCCGAGGCGGACAATGCCGTCGAGCGAGCCGCCCGCGGCTTCGCATACGGCGCGCAGGTTGTCGAACGCGCGCCGCGCCTGCGTGGCGATGTCGCCGGTCACGAGCTCGCCGGTCGACGGATCGAGCGGGATCTGGCCGGACAGGAAGACCGTATCGCCGGCGCGCACGGCCTGCGAATACGGGCCGATGGCGGCGGGGGCGCGGTCGGTATGGACGGGCTGGCGCATGGCGATGGACCGGTGGGAAGAGGCCGAATAGTACGGCGCGCCTCCATTCTGGTGCGCGCCGTCGCATCGCCTGCGACGCGTCAGATGCGCTGCACGCCCAGGGTGACGTTGAGTCGGCGCACCTTGCGGATCACGTCGGCCAGGTGGCTGCGGTCGGTGACCTCGATACCGAAGCGCAGCACCGCCACGTTGGCATCGCGCTCGATGTACTCCACGCGGTCGATGTTCGCCTTGGCATCGGCGATGCCGGCGGCGATCTGCGCGAGCGCGCCGGGCCGGTTGTCGACCTCGATCTTGAGCGCGGCGTGGAAATCACCGTGCACCTCGCGATCCCAGCCGATCGGCACCCAGCGATCCGGCGACTTCCGGTACTCGTTGACGTTCGGGCAATCGAGGCGGTGCACGACGATGCCGCGGCCCGCCGTGTGGTAGCCCATGATCTCGTCGCCCGGGACCGGCAGGCAGCAGCTCGCGAACGAGATGACGCCCTTCTCGTGGCCCGTGATGAGGATGCGGTCCTGCGGCGCATGCACGCGATCCTCGACGCGGCGCTGCAGGTTGCCGCTGCCGCGCACCAGCGCGAGCGCGACCTGCTGCGGCATCCGGTTGCCCAGCGCGATCTCGGCCAGCAGCGCCTCCAGGCGCGGAAAGCGGTTCTCGGCGAGGTAGGTTTCCAGGCGCTGCGGCGGCACGCGTTCCAGCGAGGTATCGAGCGCCTCCAGCGCACGGTCGAGCATGCGATGACCGATCTGCACGGCGTCCTCGTGCTCGAGCTGCTTGAGCTGCTGCCGGATCGCGGTGCGCGCCTTGCCGGTGACGACGAATTCGAGCCATTGCGGCTTGGGCGCCGCCGAGCGCGCGGTGATGATGTCGACCCGCTGCCCGCTCGCGAGCTTGGTGCGCAGCGGCACCAGCTTGCCGTCCACGCGCGCCGCCACCGCGGTGTTGCCGATGTCGGTATGCACCGCGTAGGCGAAGTCGAGGGCGGTCGAA
>NZ_SMRQ01000106.1 GCF_004359965.1 Cognatilysobacter segetis
CGCGGCGCGGCTTAACTCAGGTGTTAGGCCTCGTATGACAGACCCGAGCATCTGGCTGGCACTAGCAACGATCTTGTTGGCCACCGTGTTCGCGGGTGTCGTCAATTACGCGGCGGTGAGCCTCGATGACTCGGTAGATCCATGGCTCAGGCGAGCAGCAGCCGGCTCCGGGCTCATCGGCGTAGGGCTACTCGTACTGATCCCTATTTTCCTGGTGTTCACCGCCGCCACCTTCGGCGGGCTTGTGGATGTCGTCGTTCTGCTTCTGGAAGGCGCGGCAGTCTCCTCCTGCGTGTCCTTCGCGCTGGTAGTCTGGGCATGGGTCAGCACGCGGTCCAAGGCCTAACAATTCGTCCAAGCCGACGCCGCCTCGCGGCGCGGCTTAACTCAGGTGTTAGGCCACAATGGAAGTGACGTTCACAGGTCCGGTTTTCTTCTCTGAGACAGATGAGGCAATGTTCTTTGCCTGGCTCGAGCGGGTGCCGGGTTTTGTCTCTGTGCAAGGCCACGGCTCCTCCCTCACAGTCAGCTTCGCAAGCGAGCGCGGCGCCATCGCAGAGCTATTGATCGTTCTGCGCCGCTGGCAGATTGATCCCGCGCCTCTTCAACCATTGCGCAGCGAGGATCCGCATCCCTCAAGCCTTTGGGAACGTCCCATCCATGAAGTGGCAGCCGGGGCGTCAGAGCCGTAGCCTGTGGCCTAACTATTCGTTCAAGCCGACGCCGC
>NZ_SMRQ01000107.1 GCF_004359965.1 Cognatilysobacter segetis
ACCTGCGCCGACAAGGACGACGACGGCGACGGCGTGAACAACTGCGACGACAAGTGCCCGGGTTCGGTGGCGGGTCAGGCCGTTGGTCCGGACGGCTGCCCGGTGCCGCTGACGATCGACCTGAAGGGCGTGAACTTCGACTTCGACAAGTCGACGCTGCGTCCGGACGCGATCGCGATCCTCGACGAGGCGGTGTCGATCCTGCAGCGCGACCCGCAGCTGCGCGTTGAAGTCGCCGGTCACACCGACCTGTGCGGCACCGATGCGTACAACCAGTCGCTGTCGGAGCGTCGCGCCCGCGCCGTGTACGACTACCTGACGAGCCACGGCATCGACGCGTCGCGTCTGGCCGGCCCGAACGGTTACGGCGAGAGCCGTCCGCTCGAGAACACGCCGCAGACGCTGCCGGCGTGCAAGAACGAGCGCAACCGCCGCACCGAGCTGAACGTGCAGAACTCGTAATACCTGTTCGCACGGCTGTACCCGAAGCCCGGCCTTGCGCCGGGCTTCGTTTGCCGATCCCGGCCACCGGTCGGGCAGTCGTTAATCCTTGTTAACAAACGCAAGCGGCCGTGCAATGATTCATCTCGGCCTGTTCAGGAGCGTCAGGGCCTGGCCGCCGTTTCCGACCTTTTTTGGAGCTGCATATGAAGATCCGCATGCTGAGCACCGCACTGCTCGCGGGCCTGGCTTTCGCCCAGGCCGCCCAGGCGCAGTCGTTCGACGATCGCTGGTACGTCTCGACGTCCGCCGGCTGGAACATCCAGGACAACGACCGCGGCACGAACAACGCGCCGTTCGGCACGATCGGGCTGGGCAAGATGCTCAATCCGAACTGGTCGTTCGACGTCGAGCTGAACTACCAGAACCCGCGTTTCACCGATAACCAGGACCTGTGGTGGAGCCAGTACGGCG
>NZ_SMRQ01000108.1 GCF_004359965.1 Cognatilysobacter segetis
CGCTTCGCGGCGCGGCTTAACTCAGGTGTTAGTCGGCTTGGGTAACATCGTAGTAGCCGGTATAGGAAGCTCACATGGCGAAGATTTGAAAGTACTTCACACCGATAGCTCTTCTCGCGTTCTCGCTGCTGGTGTACTTCGGCCCACCCGATGCTCGCGTGCTGTTTTGGCACATGGGCTCCGCGGGTAGAGTGACGGTCGCAGTCGTTGCGCTCGCACTGAGCGCCTTCTGTGCTTATTCCATTTACCGCACAGGCCGAAGTACTCAGGGCAGCAGCCAGCATGGTCGCTAGCCGCTCGCCTAACAATTCGTCCAAGCCGACGCCGCTTCGCGGCGCGGCTTAACTCAGGTGTTAGGCGTCTTTTCGTTTCTTGCCGGCGTAGCGGAATTGGTACACGCACCACGCTAGTGGTCCCAGCAGACTCGTCTGCTCGGGTGCAGGTTCAACTCCTGCCGCCGGCGCCTCTAGCGCGTCGCTCCTGTTTCCCGCTCGTTAGCCTTAGCTGGTCATCCGGGAGCCGTGGCCTGGGTATGCCTAAGTCCTCGCGGTGCCCGTCTGCTTCCGCGTGCCCGCGAGAGCCCACGCGCTGCTCTGCGCCTTCGGCTACTCTCGCGCCTAACAAT
>NZ_SMRQ01000109.1 GCF_004359965.1 Cognatilysobacter segetis
CTCTGGGCGGGCTGCCCCGTACTGACGCGGCCGGGCGAGACGTTCGCGTCGCGCGTCGCGGCCAGCCTCGTCACCGCGCTGGGAATCGACGACCTGCGCGTGGCCGACGATGCCGCGTTCGTGCGGCGCGCCATCGAGCTCGGGCGGGACCCGGGCGCGCTCGCCGCGGTCCGGGCGCGCGTAGCGGCGGCGCGCGCGAGGTCGCCGCTGTTCGACATGGACGGGTTCGCCGCGTCGCTGGCCGCCGTGGCTGTACAGATGGCGCAGCGGTGGCGCGAGGGCGCTCCGCCGGCGGGTCTCGACGCCTAGCCCTCGCGCTCGGCGATGCGTTTGTTCCGCTTGTAGATCAGCTGGCCCACGATCGCGGTGATCAGCAGCACGCTGTTCGTGAACACGAACACGCCGTTGCCCACGCGCCAGCTGTAGATCGTGAAGCCGATGCTCGCGCAGAGCTGGCCGATGAACAGCCAGCGCGACACGCCGTCGGTGGTGCGCTCGCGCCACTGCGTGTAGACCTGTCGTGCGAGCGTGGCGATGAGGATGGCGGACGCGCCCCAGCCGATCGCGTCGGTGAATGTCATGCGCCTGGGGTGTCGGTCGTCGGCATGTCGCGAGCCTCGCGGTCGTGCCGTCGGCATGCGGTGAAGCGCGGCTCAGCCGGTGCTGAATTCCGCCGGCGCGTGGCTCGCGGCGAAGTCCGTGCGCGACACCGCGTCCACGCGTGCCAGCGGCGGCCCGTGCGCCAGCCAGCGCGCGAACGCGTCGATCGCGTGGCCGTCGCCGTGCGCTTCGATTTCGACGCGGCCGTCGGCGAGGTTGCGCGCATGGCCGGTCAGTCCCAGGGCCTGCGCCTCGCGTCGCGCGTGCGCGCGGAACGCGACGCCCTGCACGCGGCCCGAAACGAGGAAACGCGCGGCGGTCATCCCGCGGCCGTCGTTCCGTGCGCCGCGATCGCCTGCTCGATCGCGGCGATCGTCACCGGCCCCAGCAGCGTCTTCGCGACGCGCCCATCGGGCGCGATGATCACCGTCATCGGCAACCCGCGCGGCGTCTCGAAATCCGCCGGCGGATCCATCGTGTCGATGATCGCGATCGGGTAAGCCAGCTTGTGCGTGGCGAGGAAATCCCGCATCGCCTTCGGCTCGATGTCCTCGTAGGCGAGGCCGATCACATCGATGTCGTCGCGCGCGGCGAGCGTGGACAGCAACGGCATTTCCTCTAGGCACGGCCCGCACCAGGTCGCCCAGAAGTTGACCACCACCCAACGCCCGCGGTGCTGCGCGAGGTCGTAGGCGCCGCCGTCGACGAGCTTCACCTGCAGCCGCGGATGCTGGCGGTCGACCGCCGCCTTGGCGGGCGCGGGCGCGGTCGTCACGGGCGCCGATGCGGCGGTCGGCGCGGTCGCACGGTCGCCGCAGGCGGCGAGTGCGAACGACAGGACGGACAGCGTCGCGACGCGACGGATCATGCGGAACCTCCGGATTGCCACAACGAGTTGACGCGACGCTTGAGCAGGTCGCGCAGGGGAATGCGCAGGTCGTCGATCGCGCGCGTGATCGGCACGCCGAAGGCGTCGTCCCGGCACGGCAGGTGCGCCTCGGCGATCGGGATGCGCAGGTGGCAGGCCTCGTACAGCTCGGCGAGGGTGAGCTCGTCGAGGTCGCGCGCGAGCAGCCATTCGCCGTCCTCCGCCCGCCGCACCACGTTGATCACGCACAGTTGCGCCAGCATCTGCTGCACCAGCGCGTCGGTCAGCATCGGCTCGTTGCGCAGGATGTCGTCGGCATGCAGCCCCTTGCCGGAATGGCGCGCCTCGTCGAAGCGGGCGAGCAGGCGCAGCAGGCCGTACATCTCGTAGCCGTTGGGCAGTCGCTGGCTCACCGGCTGGTACCGGAAGGCCGAGAGCGAGGCGGCGAACGACGCGCCGAGCAGGATCGCCAGCCAGCCGACGTAGATCCACAGCATGAAGATCGGAATGATCGCCAGCTGCTGGTAGATGCGCGCATAGCTGTTGAAGCTGCCGAGGTAGACGCCCATGCCCCATTTCGCGGCCTCGAAGCCGAACGTGGCGAGCAGCGCGCCCGACACGGCATGCCGCCACTTGACCGTGCGGTGCGGCACGACGCGGTAGATCGTCGCGAAGGCGGCCACCTCGATCATGATCGGCGCGAGCTGCAGCATCGCCGACTCGACAACGTGCCCGGCGCGCGTCGCGAACAGTGCCAGTGCGAAGAACCGCGCCGACAGGGCCAGGCTCGCCGCGGCCAGCACCGCGCCGAGCGTCAGCACGGTCCAGTACACGAGGAAGCGCCCGAGCTTCGGGCGCGCGGCTTTCACCCGCCAGA
>NZ_SMRQ01000110.1 GCF_004359965.1 Cognatilysobacter segetis
TTGGTGCACTCGCCGCGTCAGTCGGCTACTTCTGGCCCTTGGAGCGCAAGTGAAGTGCTGCGCAACGCGGCCTAACAATTCGTCCAAGCCGACGCCGCTTCGCGGCGCGGCTTAACTCAGGTGTTAGCAGCCATGGATGCATTACGGCGTCGGCTCATGCTTCGTGAGAGCGAACGGTGGGCCGAGGCCGCGTCAGCGCTTTCCGGGACAGAAGGACTGTCAGATGCCGCTTACATTTTGCGGCTGTTGTCGTTTGAGCTTCTGCTGAAGGTGCTCGTTGAAGAGCACGCCGGGGTGTTTGCACCCAAGCACCACCGCTATGAGGTCCTTTTCGAGCTTTTGCCGGAGCCGGTTCGCGAACGTCTGCTAGAGCTGGTCGGGGAGCGCATCGGCCCCTCGGCACTCGCAGATAACCCAATCGTTGTGCTCAAAGAACTAGGCGAGAACTTTGTCGCCCTCCGCTATCCATGGGAGCGATACAAGGGGCTGTCCGAGCAGCAGTACGCCGCACTTGGTCCCACTTGGGCGGCCCAGGGCTCTCCGCTTGGGGCGGCTGTGTTCTGCTATCACCCGGAGGAGCTGTATGGTCTCACCCATGCGGCAAAAGCACTGGCTGGCTGCTAACAATTCGTCCAAGCCGACGCCGC
>NZ_SMRQ01000111.1 GCF_004359965.1 Cognatilysobacter segetis
GTATCCGCCGCAGCTCTTCGTTTCGCTCTACTACGAAGAGTCAGCCACTTAAGTATCGTGGTACGGCAGCTAACAATTCGTCCAAGCCGACGCCGCTTCGCGGCGCGGCTTAACGCAAGTGTTAGAGGGCGCGCAGATGCATTTGTTGATTCTCGCAGCAGCAATTGCCGGTGGTTCGGCTGGTGGGGCTCCGCCTGATCTCGTGGTAAGTGCCTCATGCACGGCCTCGCGTCTCGAACGTTTCATGAGCCCGTACGGCATCTCGCAGACTTGGCCGCGGCTCGCCGCGCTTCCCACGGAACTCGCGCGCAGTCCGGGCCTCCCGATCGGCTCGCCCGGGATGGTCATGGATGGCTACGGCCAAGTCGTCCACGTGGATCTTCCGGCCCGAAAAGCGTACGTCGCTCAGCAGGGTGGCTTTGCCGGCGCTACAACCGTGTTCGGCCCCCTTCCAGTAGCCGCGTGCCCGAAGGCGGCCCTCTAGCAATTCGTCCAAGCCGACGCCGC
>NZ_SMRQ01000112.1 GCF_004359965.1 Cognatilysobacter segetis
GCCACCAGCACGGTGTCGGGCGCGCGCCTGTCGGCCGGCGCCGCCGCGCCGCGCCGCGCGGGCAGCCTCAGCTACATCAACGCCGAGCTGGCGCGCGCGAACTTCGCGGGTCGCAACCTGTCGGGCGTCGCCTTCGTCAACGCCACGCTGCACGCGGCCAACTTCAGCCGCGCCGTGCTGGTGGGCGCCGACTTCACGAACGCCGAGCTCGACGGCGCGGACCTGCGCGGCGCCAACCTCCGCAGCGCCCGCTTGACCAATGCCAGCCTGTCGGACGCGCGCCTGGACGGCGCGATCTGGGTCGACGGCCGCACCTGCGGCGCGCGCTCGGTCGGCGGCTGCCGCTGAGCGACCCGGCGGGGCCGGCCGAGCCGTCGGCCCCGATGGCCGCATGCGGCCGTGACCCGATGCGCGGTCGATCGCGGTGGGCGTCGACCGCGCGCCATCGCATGCCCGCGCGTCCCCGCGTCCGGCTGACCCGCGTCAAGACGGCCGCGCCTCCCGCGCGCGACACTGTCGGCCCGCTGCCGTCCCGCCCGCCATGACCGACGCCACCCTCACCGAAGCCGACATCGCGCGCCTCGTCGACCGCTTCTACGAGCAGGTGCGCGTGCATCCCACGCTCGGCCCGGTGTTCAACCCGGCGGTGCACGACTGGGACGCGCACAAGGCGACGCTGGTCGACTTCTGGTCGTCGATCGAGCTCAAGACCGGGCGATACCGCGGCCAGCCGATGGCGCTGCACCGCCCGCATCCGATCGACGCCGCGCACTTCGCCGACTGGCTCGCGCTGTGGGAAAGCACGGCGCGCGACGCGCTCACGCCCGCGCAGGCCGAGCGCTTCATCGACCACGCGCGCCGCATCGCGCGCTCGCTGATGTACGGCCTGGGCCTGGACGGCACGCGCCGTCCGCTGGGCCTGCCGTTCGCCGGCGACGGCCGCCCGCGCGGCTGAGCCGGCGCCGGGGTTCAGGCCCACGCCGCCCGGCCGACAACGACCGCGACGCCGTGGCCCCGCGGTCGGCTAGGCTGCGGGCGGGGACGGCTGCGGGATTCGGGAGCGCGGATGCGGACCAAGACGAAGATGGCGGCGCTGCTGGCGCTGCTGGCGCTGCTCGCCGGGCCGGTGGGCGCGGCGGAGCTGGCGGTGGACGTGGCGGACCGCCAGGGCCGGCCGGTGGCCGACGCGGTGGTGAGCCTGCTGCGGCGCAACGGCACGGCCCCGCGCGCAGCCGCCGCGGGCACGCACGCGATCGACCAGAAGAACCTCACCTTCCTGCCCTACGTCGAGATCGCGCGGCCCGGCGACAGCGTCGCCTTTCGCAACAGCGACGGCACGCGCCACCACGTCTATTCGTTCTCGCCGGTGAAGCAGTTCGAGTACGTGGTGCCCGCCCACGCGGTCTCGCCGGCGGTCACGCTGCCGCGCGCCGGCGTCGTGGCGGTCGGCTGCAACATCCACGACGGCATGATCAGCTACCTCTACGTCACCGACGCGCCGTGGACCGCGCGCAGCGACGCCACCGGCCACGTTGTGTTCCGCGACCTGCCAGCCGGCGCCTACATCGTGCGCGTCTGGCATCCGCGGCTGCCGCCGGCCAAGCCCGACCTCGTGCAGGACGACGTGGTGCTGTCGGCGAACGATCGCCGCCGCCAGCCGTTCGCACTCGCCCTGCGGCCCGACCCGCGCTTCCAGTTCGATCGCGAGCGCACGCGGTACTGAGCGATGAGCTTCCGCCTCCGCCTTGCCGGGTTCTTCGTCGTGACGCTGATCGCCGTGCAGGCGCTCACCGCCGTGCTCGTCTACGGCATCACGCGGCATGCGCTGATCGCCGAAGGCCAGCGCCAGCTCGGCGTCGCCAGCGGCGCGTTCGCGCGCCAGCTCGACGATCTCTCCGGCCGCGTCGCCGCCAGCGTGCAGGTGCTCTCGCTCGACTTCGCGCTGCGCTCGGCGATCGCGCAGCGCGACCGCGACACGGTGCTCTCCGCGCTGAGCAACCACGGCCGGCGCGTCGGCGCCACGCAGATGCTGCTGGTCGGGCTCGACGGCCGCGTCGAGGCCGACACCGCCGCACGCCTGCCCGTCGGCGCCGCGTTCCCGTACGACGACCTCGTCGAGCATGCGCTGCAGCGGCCGGCGTCCGCGATCGTCGCCGGCGAGGGCGGCGCGCACTGGATGGTGGTAGTGCCGGTGTTCGCGCCCGACCTCGTCGGCTTCATCGCCGCCGCGGTGCCGGTGGACGATGCGCTGCTCGCGCGGTTGCAGGCGCAGTCGGCGCTGCCCAAGGACATCGTGCTGGCCACGCTCGAGCGCGGACGCTGGCGTGCGATCGCGCACGGCGGCGCGGGCGAGCTGGTCGACGCGGTGGCGCCACGCCTGGACACGCTGCCGCGCTCGCCGCGCGTGGTCGGCGTGGGCGCGCGCGAGTACGTGCTGCAGGCGGTGCCGATCGAACGCTCGCGCCGCAGCGCGCCGGTGGTCGCCCTGCTCGGTTATTCGGTGGACGCCGCGCTGCAGCCGTACCGCGGCGTCGCGCTCGCCTGGGGCGCGCTGCTGGGCCTGGGGTTGCTGGTCGGGCTCGCCGGCGCGTGGCTGATCGCGCGCGGCGTGTCGCGGCCGGTCGAACGGCTGGCCGCGTCGGCGCGGCGCATCGAGGCCGGCGACTACGCGCCGCTCGGGCTCGACGCGCGCGGCGACGAACTGGGCGCGCTCGCCACCGCCTTCGATGCGATGGCCGCGGCGATCCGCGAGCGCGAGGCGCGCATCCTGCACCAGGCCGCGCACGATCCCGTCACCGGCTTCGCCAACCGCGGCGCGGCCGAAGCGCGCATCCAGCAGCTCATCGACGCGACGCCCGAGCGCGAGGCGGCGTTGCTGATGGTCGGCTTCGAGCGCGCGGCCGACATCGTCAAGACGCTCGGCCATGCCGTCGGCGACCGCGTGATGCGCGACATCGGCCGACGCCTCGCCGCGCCGTCCACGGGCCTGCTCGCGCGCGCGACCGACGGCCAGTTCGCGATCTTCCTGCCGGCGGCGTCGCGCCAGGACGCGGTCGAGTGCGCGAGCCGCGTGCTCGACGCGCTCGCCGAGCCCTACCGCGAGGCCGACATCCGCCTCGACCTGGTGCCGGCGGTCGGCATCGCGCTCGCGCCGCTGCACGGCGTGGACGCCGCGGACCTGCTGCGCCGCGCGGACGTCGCGTTGATGGCCGCGTTCGGGGGCGGCGACGCGGTGGCGGTGTACGACGCCGCGACCGATCCGCACCGCCCCGAGCGCCTGTCGCTGATGGGCGATCTGCAGCGCGCGATCGAGCAGGACGCGCTGGCGCTGCATTACCAGCCGAAGCTGCGGCTGGCCGACGGCCGCGTCACCGGCGTCGAGGCGCTGGTGCGCTGGACGCATCCGCGGCTCGGCGCGATCGCGCCCGACGCGTTCATCGGCCTCGCCGAGCAGACCGGCCACATCCGCCGGCTCACGCGCTGGGTGCTCGCCGCCGGCATCGCGCAGGCGGCGCGCTGGCAGGCCGCCGGGCTCGACCTGCGCCTCTCGCTCAACATCTCCGCGCGCGACCTCGAGGACGCCTCGCTGCCGCGGCACGTCGCCGGGCTGCTCGCCGCGCACGGCGTGCCGGCCGCGTGCATCGTGCTGGAGATCACCGAAAGCGCACTGATGCGCGATCCGGACGCCGCGCTGCCGGTGCTGCATGCGCTGGCCGCGCACGGCATCGCGCTGTCGATTGACGACTTCGGCGTCGGCCAGTCCTCGTTCGCCTACCTGCGCCGGCTGCCGGTGAAGGA
>NZ_SMRQ01000113.1 GCF_004359965.1 Cognatilysobacter segetis
CTCGCCGATCGCCTGGCCGAAGCGCTCGCGGAACGACTGCACCAGCGCGTGCGACGCGAGTTCTGGGGCTACGCGGCGGACGAAGGCCTCGCCAACGACGACCTGATCGCCGAGCGCTACCGCGGCATCCGGCCCGCGCCCGGCTATCCGGCCTGCCCCGACCACAGCGAGAAGGCGACGCTGTTCAGGCTGCTCGACGCGACCCGCAACGCGGGCGTGGCGCTGACCGAGAATTTCGCGATGTACCCCACGGCCGCGGTCTCGGGCTATTACTTCAGCCACCCGGGCAGCCAGTACTTCGTCGTGGGGCGCGTTTCCAAGGAGCAGGCGGCCGACTACGCGCGGCGTCGAGCCGTCGAGCCGGCCCAGGTGGATCGCTGGCTGGCGTCGAACCTGGATTACGACCCGGAGTGAGCGGACCGGGCGCGGTGACGGCCCGTCGTCGCCAGGAGGCCGGTGCGGAAGGGGTCGATGCCGGTACGCGTTGGCGCGCGCCGCTCGTGCCGGCATCGACGGCTGCGAGCGACGCCGTCCGAACGCATCACCAGACGAGGTCGTCGGGCACCTGGTACTGCGGATCGCTGTACGGGTCATCGCCGGCCGGCGCATCGGGATCCACGCGCAGTGCCACCGCCTGCTGGAAGATCGCCTCGGCGGCGTCCAGCACGTCCTTCGCGACCAGCACGTAGCGACCGTCGAGCTGCACCACGCCCAGCTCGCCCGCGTTGAGCGCGCGCAGCTGCTCCGCGGTGACGTAGATGCGCTTGATCTTGCCGCCGTACGGAAAATGCCGCGCGATGTCGGCGTCCTTGTCGTTGAGCGCCTTGTCCTTCAGGAAGTCCCCGAGCCTCGCCCGCGCCTCGCGGCGCTGGCGCGCCTCCTCCTGTCGCGCGGCTTCGGCGGCGATGCGCTCGTCCTTCTCCTTCTGGGCGCGCAGCGCATAGGCCTTGCCCAGATCGATCTCCTCCTGCGTCCGTGGCCTGCGCGGCCCGCCGTTGCGCGACGGCGGACGGCCCTTCGGCTTCGCGTCGCGGGCGGCTTCGGGACGCGGACCGGGACGGCCCGCATCGCGACGTTCGCCCTGCTTCGGGGCGTTCGGGCGCGGCGGGCGCCGCTCGTCGCGCTTTTCCGGACGGGCCGGCGCCGTCGGCTTGAAGCCGAGGCCCAACAGCTGGTCACGCAATGTGTCGCTCATGTCGGTCGATCAGTAATGGGGCGGCGGCGGTTCGAGCGCCGGGTCGCCGGTCAGGTCGGTCGAGAGGCCCGCGCGGAGCTGGCGCATCTCGTCGAGTGCCCGCTGCAGCAACAGCACCAGGCGCGCGTTCTCCGACCTCAGGTCGGCCAGCGCGTCGCTCATCTCGAGCAGGGTGTGCTCCTGGAACGCGAGCCGCGTTTCCAGTTCGACCAGCCGTTCGTCGAGCGCATCGTCGCTCATGCGGTGACCGACCGGCCGCGGCCGATGCCGTAGTAGGCCACGCCCGCGGCCTCGACCTCGTCCGGGTGGTAGATGTTGCGACCGTCGAAGAGCACCGCGTCCGACAGCGCGGCGCGCAGGCGCGAGAAGTCCGGGCTGCGGAACTGCTTCCACTCGGTCACCACAACCAGTGCATCCGCACCGGCGAGTGCCGCGTTGGCGCTGTCGCAGAGATCGAGGTCGTCGCGCTCGCCGAAGATGTGCTGCGCCTCGTCGGCGGCCTCGGGATCGTAGGCGCGCACGCGCGCGCCGGCCGCCCAGAGCGCCTGCAGCAGCACGCGGCTCGACGCCTCGCGCATGTCGTCCGTATTGGGCTTGAACGCGAGGCCCCACACCGCGAACGTCTTGCCGGCGATGTCGCCGCCGTAATGGCGTTCGATCAGCTCGACCAGATGCCGCTTCTGGCGATGGTTCACCGACTCGACCGCCTGCAGGAGCTCGGCGTCGTAGCCCACCTGCTCGGCCGTGCGCGCGAGCGCCTGTACGTCCTTCGGAAAGCACGAGCCGCCGTAGCCCGCGCCGGGGTAGATGAAATGCCAGCCGATGCGCGGGTCCGAGCCGACGCCCAACCGCACGTTTTCGATGTCCGCACCCACGCGCTCGGCGAGGTTGGCGATCTCGTTCATGAACGAGATCTTGGTCGCGAGCATCGCGTTCGCCGCGTACTTGGTCAGCTCGGCCGAGCGCACGTCCATCACCACGATGCGCTCGTGGTTGCGGTTGAACGGCGCGTAGAGCCGGCGCAGCCGGTCGATGACGTTCGCGTCGGTGGCGCCCACGACGATGCGATCCGGGCGCATGAAGTCGTTGACGGCGTCGCCTTCCTTCAGGAATTCGGGATTGGACGCCACGCCGAACTCGAGCTCGACCCCGCGCGCATCCAGCTCGGCGGCGATCGCGTCGCGCACCTTGTCGGCGGTGCCGACCGGCACCGTCGACTTGTTGACCACGATGCCCGGCCGCTCGAGGTGACGGCCGATCGTGCGCGCCACCGCCAGGACGTACTGCAGGTCGGCGCTGCCGTCCTCGCCCGGTGGCGTGCCGACCGCGATGAAGATCACCTCGCCGTGCGCGATCGCGGACGGGGCGTCGGTGGTGAAACGCAGGCGGCCGGCTGCGTGGTTCGAGCGCACCATCGGCTCGAGGCCGGGCTCGAAGATCGGGATCTCGCCGCGCTCGAGCGCGGCGACCTTTCCGGCATCGATGTCGACGCAGACGACGTCGTGGCCGACATCCGCCAGGCACGTGCCGGTGACCAGGCCGACGTAGCCCGTGCCGAAGATGGTGACGCGCATCAGGCGCTCCTGCGAAGTCGCCCGGCGCGGACGCCGGGCGCGTGGATCACGGGGTCGGCTGCGGGCCCGCAGCGCCCGGCTTGCCGATGCCGAGGAGCTCGACGTCGAACACGAGCGTGGCGTTCGGCGGAATCGGACCGCCCGGCGTGCCCTGCTCGCCGTAGCCCTGCGCCGCCGGGATCCAGAGGCGGTACTTGCTGCCGACCGGCATCA
>NZ_SMRQ01000114.1 GCF_004359965.1 Cognatilysobacter segetis
CCGCGCGGCGGCGCACGCGCAAGGACGAGGCGACCGCGCGCGTGCGCGGACGCGCACGCGGCGCGGCCACGCGGCAGGCCGTGCCGACGTAGCGGCGTCAGCCGCCGTGCGCGGGTAGCAGGCGGAAGAGCTGCTTGGCGACGTCGTTCATGTCCGCCACCGACAGCAGCGTGGTGAGCTCGCTGCGCAGGCATTCGGCGAGGTCGCCGAAGGCTTGCAGCTGCGCCGGCGACGGCGCGCGCGGCACGCGGTCGATCACGCACAGCGTGCCCACGGCGAGCTCGCCCGGCAGCACGATCGGGCAACCGGCGTAGAAGCGGATGCCGGGCTCGCCGGTCACCAACGGATTGTCGGCAAAGCGCGGGTCCTGGCGTGCATCGCCGACCATGAACAGTCCGTCCTGGAGGATCGCGTGGCCGCAGAAGGAGACCGCGCGCGAGGTGCTGGTCACCGCGAGCCCCTCGCAGCCGCGGAACCACTGCGCGTCCGGGCCGACGATCGTCACCATCGCCATGGGCGTGTCCATCACCACGCGTGCGAGCCGCGCGTAGCGCTGGCAGCGCTCGTCGCGCTCGGGGCCGGCGAAGTCCATGCGCTGGATCGCGTGCACGCGCGCGGCTTCGTTGTCGGGAAAGGTCGGGGCGAGCATCGGCGGTCCGGAACGGCGCGGACGATGGCGGTCCGCGGATAAGCCCGTAACGGCCCGCCCGCACCGGGCTGCACCCGGGCGACGGCAAAGCGCGACGCGCCGCACGGTTCCGCAGCGGCCGCCCTCAATCTTTACGGTTCAGGGTCGATAGCGCCTCCGCGATGTTCCGTACGCCCCCGGATCGAAGCGCCCCTCCCTCCCGGAAACCCGCCATGTCGACCGCTTCCCAGCCCCGCGGCCTGCTCACCCACCTGCGCCTGCGTCGCCGCGACGCGCACCTGGAAGGGCGGCTCGCCGCGATCGAGCGCTCGCAGGCGGTGATCGAGTTCGACCTCGACGGCACGATCCTCGACGCCAACGCGAATTTCCTCGACGCCTTCGGTTGCCGGCTCGAGGACGTGCGCGGCCGGCACCACCGCATGTTCGTCGACGCCGACGAGGCCGCGGGCGAGGGCTATCGCGAGTTCTGGCGCGCGCTGGGCCGTGGCGAGTTCCTGTCCGGCCAGTTCCGCCGCCTGCGCCCCGACGGCCGCGAGGTCTGGCTGCAGGCGACCTACAACCCGCTGTTCGACGACGCCGGCCGCCCGGTGCGCGTGGTCAAGTTCGCCAGCGACATCACCGCGCAGAAGCAGCGCGACCTCGACACCGGCGGCCAGATCGCCGCGATCGAGCAGGCGATGGCGGTGATCGA
>NZ_SMRQ01000115.1 GCF_004359965.1 Cognatilysobacter segetis
TCGCTGCGCCTTGGAGCACAGGGCCAACTTGCAAGCTTCTATCCATAGGGTGCTAACACCTGAGTTAAGCCGCGCCGCGAAGCGGCGTCGGCTTGGACGAATTGTTAGCTTGCATCCTTTGCATTTTCCTACACCGACGCAACATTGGTTTCAAGCTGCTTGTGAAAGCCGTCCCACGCGAAACTCGAGTTGCGCACGACCAAACCTATCAGCTCTACGGGGCGCTCAAGGCGACCCACACAAGTATTGATGTCTCCCCGCTTGAGAGACAGGGCGCCCAGGTCTATTGGCGCGTACTTGTCTGCGACCAGATTGATCTCTGTGTGGGAAGTGATCTTGTCTCTGACGGTCTTGAAGGCCTTGAATATTGGACAGGCTAGGAGGGCATTAGTCAGCGTTTTAAGCTCTTTGAGGAGATGGCTGAACTGATCAAGACGCTGCTCTGACTGGCGAAGATCGATTCTCCGCAGCGCTTCGACGATGGCGGGATCGCTGTACTCGCGGTAGTCAGGCTCTTCCCACACCGAGAAGTTGTGCTCCAACTGCTTCTTTGTCTTTCCATCTTTCAGCGTGCTCATGATGTTAGCCACGCTAGGTGTGCGGCGGCCGCGATCGAATACGATCTTCGCAATGTCTTGGGCGCAGCTCAGGTATAGCGTGTGCTGCAAGGTGGCGACGCCGTGATGGGAACGCTTTCCGCCGAGATGAGCTACCACCGACTTTTCAAAGACGAGCTTCTGCAATAGCGCGTTCTTTTCCGAGAGGCGCAGGTGCAGGTCGAGAAGCGCAGAGGCGTGGGCTTGCACCTTGGAGACGTCGTAGACCTTCATAAGCAAGCTAACACCTGAGTCA
>NZ_SMRQ01000116.1 GCF_004359965.1 Cognatilysobacter segetis
CAGGACAACGACCGCGGCACGAACAACGCGCCGTTCGGCACGATCGGGCTGGGCAAGATGCTCAATCCGAACTGGTCGTTCGACGTCGAGCTGAACTACCAGAACCCGCGTTTCACCGATAACCAGGACCTGTGGTGGAGCCAGTACGGCGTGTCGTTCGACGCTCGCCGCCACTTCACCGCGGAAGGCCGCGCCTGGAACCCGTACCTGCTCGTCGGCGCCGGCTTCCAGCGCTCGGAAGAAGAGTACGACGCGTTCCCGAGCCCGAATTCGCCGGGCCAGCGCAAGGACGGCAACCTCGCCGCCAAGATCGGCGGCGGCATCCAGGGCGACGTCGGCCCGGTGAAGATCCGCACCGAGCTCGCCTACCGCGTCGATTTCGACGACCAGAGCGTCCACGCTCCGGACACCGATGCGTTCGGTGACCTGCTGGCCTCCGTCGGCGTGCTGATCCCGCTGGGCCCGGCCCCGACCGTGGCGCCGCCGCCGCCGCCGGCCGTGACCTGCGCCGACAAGGACGACGACGGCGACGGCGTGAACAACTGCGACGACAAGTGCCCGGGTTCGGTGGCGGGTCAGGCCGTTGGTCCGGACGGCTGCCCGGTGCCGCTGACGATCGACCTGAAGGGCGTGAACTTCGACTTCGACAAGTCGACGCTGCGTCCGGACGCGATCGCGATCCTCGACGAGGCGGTGTCGATCCTGCAGCGCTACCCGCAGCTGCGCGTTGAAGTCGCCGGTCAC
>NZ_SMRQ01000117.1 GCF_004359965.1 Cognatilysobacter segetis
TCGCGGCGCGGCTTAACTCAGGTGTTAGGGCTCACAAGGAGGTTCATCGTGCTCGCAACAATATTTCTAGCTGCTCAGGTAGCCGCTGCTCCCCAAAGCTTTGCTTCGGCGAAAGCCGAAGCGATCCGCCTGGAACGGGCCATGTCCAAGGTGCAGCACACGGCCTTTTTGGATATGCAAGGTCGGGCACTGGTTTCCGCGCTGGACGCGTGCGGTCCTCCGGGCAAGGACCTGTCGCCGTTCACGGTCGTGCTGCAGGTGGAAGCGAGCGGCACGGTCTCCGCGAGCTGGCGCGAGGGTGAAACCGCTCTCGCGCAATGCGTGGAGCGCAAGCTGAGCGCCACAACCTTCACGGGCAAGTGGTCCGCCCCTCGCTACATGCTGGTCGGGGCCATCCTGCGTGAGCCCTAACAATTCGTCCAAGCCGACGCCGC
>NZ_SMRQ01000118.1 GCF_004359965.1 Cognatilysobacter segetis
GAACATGCCGGGCAGGAAGCTGTGCCAGCGGGCGCGGGGCACGGTGCCGGCGTCGCCGTGCACGCTCGGGCGCACGCGCGCCTCCGGTGCGGCATCGCGCACGGCCGGCGCGGGCTTGCGCGCTTCGACCTTCGCGGGAACCGCCGGCTCGGCGCCGCCGCCGCTGTCAGGGCTGCTCAGGCGTACCTCGCGCGCGGCGACATCCGCACAGGCGAGCAGGACCAGCAGGCTGATGGCGATACGGCGCATGGCGCTTCCCCGTCCGGGGGCGTCCCGGATCAGCGGGAGCATACGCCGATTCCCGTCCGCCACGCAGCCGGGCGTCGGCGCGGGGCGGCCCGTTCAGCCGGACCATAATGACCGGCATGAGCCTTCCCCCCGACGCCCGCGCCCAGCCTCCGATGGACGACCGCATGCTGCTGCGGGCGCTGGCCGCCGGTCCGGTCTCGGGCGACACGCTCGCGCGCGCCGCCGGCCTGACCCGCGCCGCGGTCTGGAAGCGCATCGAGGCGCTGCGCGAGGCGGGGGTCGGCATCGAGGCCACGGCCGGTCGCGGCTACCGGCTCGCGATGCCGCTCGACCTCCTGGAGGCGGACGCGATCCGCGCCGCCCTGCCGGCCGCGACCCGTGACGGCCTCGCCGGGCTTGATGTGGCCTGGACGATCGAGTCGACCAATACCGCGCTGCTGCGCGAGCCCGCGCCGGCCCGGGGCGCCCGCGTGCTGCTCGCCGAGCGCCAGACCGGTGGGCGCGGCCGGCGCGGCCGCGCGTGGCAGTCGCCGCTGGGCGCGAGCCTGCTGCTGTCGGTGGCGCGCTCGTTCGACGGCGGGCTGGCGCGCCTGGGCGGGCTCAGCCTCGTCGCCGGCCTCGCGACCGCCGCCGCCCTGCGCGCCGCGGGCTTCCCCGCGGTCGGCCTGAAGTGGCCGAACGACCTCGTGGTCGAAGGCGACGACGGCCTGCGCAAGCTCGGTGGCCTGCTCGTCGAGGGCGGTGGCGAGCACGCCGGCCCGGTGCGCGCGGTGATCGGGATCGGCCTCAACGTGCGCCTGCCCGAGCGCGCCGCCGCCGCCATCGACCAGCCCTGGTCCGACCTCGCCGCGCTCGGCACGCCGCCGTCGCGCGACGCGCTCGCGGCGATGCTTCTTTCGCACCTGCTGCCCGCGCTCGATGCGTTCGACCGCGACGGTTTCGCCCCGTTCGCTGCGCAATGGCCGGCCTTCGACGTCCTGCAGGGCCGCGACGTCGTGCTGCACCTGCCCGATCGTACGGAGGCGGCGCGCGTGCTCGGCCTCGCCGACGACGGCGCGCTGCGCGTGCGCACCGCGGCCGGCGAACGCGCCGTGCATGCCGGCGAAGTCAGCCTGCGGGTCGCGCCGTGAGCGCGTGGCTGTTCGACCTCGGCAATACGCGGCTGAAGTGCGCACCGCTGGTCGACGGCCGTGCCGGCACCGTGCACGCGCTGCCCAACACGCCGGGCGGCCTTGCAGATGCGCTGGACGCGGTGCTGCCCGCGCGGATCGACGTGGCCTACGTCGCGAGCGTCGCCGGCGACGCACTGCGCGTGGAGCTGCTCGACGCGCTCGTGCAACGGTGCCGGCGCATCGAACTCGCGCGGACGCAGGCGGTGTTCGGCGGGCTGCGCATCGCCTATGCGACGCCGGCGCGCCTCGGTGTCGATCGCTTCCTGGCAATGCTCGGTGCGCGCGGCGGCATCGACGACGCGGTGCTGGTCTGCGGCGTCGGCACCGCGCTCACGCTGGACCTCATGGATGCCGGCGGCCGGCATCTCGGCGGCCGCATCGCCCCATCGCCGCAGCTGATGCGCGAGGCGCTGCACGCGCGAGCGGCGCAATTGCCGGTCGACGGCGGCGCGTGGGTCGACTGGGCCGTGGATACCGACGACGCGCTCGCGTCCGGTTGCATGGGCGCCGCGCTGGCGCTGGTGCGCGACGCGCGCGATTCGGCATGCGCGCGGCTCGGATCCGCGCCGACGCTGGTGCTGCACGGCGGCGGCGCGGCACCGCTGCGCGAGCGTCTCGCCGATGCGTCGTGGCGACCGTCGCTGGTGCTGGACGGCCTCGCGCGCTGGGCGATGGAGTGACGGCGGTCACGTCGTGCCGTCACGTCGCGATCGGAGCGCTCGCTAGAATCGACGCATGCTGATGCGCGCGCTGCTGGTGCTGCTCGTAGTGCTCAACGCGGGTGTCGCCGCGTGGTGGGCGCTGCATGCGGACGCGCCCGCGCCCGCCGTCGCGGCGCTCACTGCCGACGTGCCCGTGCTGCAGCTCGTCGCCGACGCCCGCGCGCCCGGCAATGCACCAAGGCCGCCGGCCGCACTGCGATGCTTCCGCTTCGGTCCCTTCACCAATGCGGCCGCGTTCGCCGCCGCGCGCACGGCGATCGCGCGCGAGGTCGAATGGACCGCGACCGGCGAACAGATCGCCGGAACGCCCCGCGCGTGGCGCGTGGTGCTGCCGCAGCCGGATCGCGCGACCGCCA
>NZ_SMRQ01000119.1 GCF_004359965.1 Cognatilysobacter segetis
GTTGGCGATCTCGTTCATGAACGAGATCTTGGTCGCGAGCATCGCGTTCGCCGCGTACTTGGTCAGCTCGGCCGAGCGCACGTCCATCACCACGATGCGCTCGTGGTTGCGGTTGAACGGCGCGTAGAGCCGGCGCAGCCGGTCGATGACGTTCGCGTCGGTGGCGCCCACGACGATGCGATCCGGGCGCATGAAGTCGTTGACGGCGTCGCCTTCCTTCAGGAATTCGGGATTGGACGCCACGCCGAACTCGAGCTCGACCCCGCGCGCATCCAGCTCGGCGGCGATCGCGTCGCGCACCTTGTCGGCGGTGCCGACCGGCACCGTCGACTTGTTGACCACGATGCCCGGCCGCTCGAGGTGACGGCCGATCGTGCGCGCCACCGCCAGGACGTACTGCAGGTCGGCGCTGCCGTCCTCGCCCGGTGGCGTGCCGACCGCGATGAAGATCACCTCGCCGTGCGCGATCGCGGACGGGGCGTCGGTGGTGAAACGCAGGCGGCCGGCTGCGTGGTTCGAGCGCACCATCGGCTCGAGGCCGGGCTCGAAGATCGGGATCTCGCCGCGCTCGAGCGCGGCGACCTTTCCGGCATCGATGTCGACGCAGACGACGTCGTGGCCGACATCCGCCAGGCACGTGCCGGTGACCAGGCCGACGTAGCCCGTGCCGAAGATGGTGACGCGCATCAGGCGCTCCTGCGAAGTCGCCCGGCGCGGACGCCGGGCGCGTGGATCACGGGGTCGGCTGCGGGCCCGCAGCGCCCGGCTTGCCGATGCCGAGGAGCTCGACGTCGAACACGAGCGTGGCGTTCGGCGGAATCGGACCGCCCGGCGTGCCCTGCTCGCCGTAGCCCTGCGCCGCCGGGATCCAGAGGCGGTACTTGCTGCCGACCGGCATCAGCTGGATGCCTTCGCGCCAGCCGGGCACGACCTGCGCGAGCGGCAGGGTCGCGGGACCGCCATGGTCGTAGGAACTGTCGAACTTCGTGCCGTCCAGCAGCGTGCCGGTGTAATGCACGGTCACGAGGTCGTCGGCCTTCGGCTTCGGACCGGTACCCGGCTTCAGCACCTGGTACTGCAGGCCGCTCGGGGTGACCTGCACGCCCGCCGCCTTCGCGTTCTTCGCCAGGAACTCCTGGCCCGCCTTCGCGTTCTTGGTCGCCTGCTGCATCTGGTCGGCGATGCGCTTGGCTTGCAGCTTCTGCGCGAACGATTCGCGCACCTGCTGCGCCTGCTGCTCGTTCATCAGCGGCTTGCCGCCCTCGAGCTGCGTGCGCATGGCCTTCTGCAGCGTCGGCAGGTCGATCTCGTCCTTGACCTGCTTCAGCGTCTGGCCCATGTCCATGCCGATCATGTAGCTGACGCGCGCCTTCTCGTCCTTCAGGCCGGGAATCGCGTTGGGATCGGCCGTCTTGGCCGCGGTGGCGGCGTCATCCTTGGCGGCCGGGGCGTTCTTGTCGCAGCCGGTCACCGCCAGCGCGGCGGCGACGGTGCCGAGCGCCATCAGGCGCGTCATCGAAAGGGTCATGCGGGTTCCTCGTGGGGGCGGCGGAAGCCGCGGTCAGGGCGAAACGGCCAGCAGTTCGACATCGAAGACCAGGGCGGAGTTCGGCCCGATCTGCGCGCCGGCGCCCTTTTCGCCGTAGGCGAGGTCCGACGGCACCCAGAACCGGTACTTGGCGCCGACCGGCATCATCGACACGCCCTCGGTCCAGCCCGGGATCACCTGGTCGAGCTTGAACTCGACGGGCTGGCCGCCGCGCTCGTAGGAGCTGTCGAACACGGTGCCGTCCAGCAGCGTGCCATGGTAGTTCACGCGGACGCGGTCCGTCGGCTTCGGGCGCGCGCCGGCGCCCTGCCGCAGGACCATGTACTGCAGGCCGGATGGCGTGGTGAACACGCCCTTCTTCGTCCTGTTCTCGGCGAGGAACCTCTCGCCGGCCGCCTTGTTCACGCCCGCCTGCGCGGCGCGCTGCGCCTCCACCTTCTGCTTCACCGACGTGGAGAACTCCGCGCGGACCGCATTGCGCGTCGCCTCGTCGAGCACGGCCTGCTGTCCGGCCAGCAGGCCGCTGAGCGCGCGGTACACGAGCGGCAGGTCGATTTCGTCGCGGATCGACGCCAGCCCCGGGCCGAGATCCATCGCCACGAGGCGACCGACTTCGGCCTTCGACACGGCCGGCGGCGCCTCCTTCGACTGGCCCTGGCGCGCGGCGATGCGCTTCATGAGCAGCTGGTTGATCTCGCCGGCGCGCTCGCGGGTCATCGCCGGCGGCTTGCCCGCGATCACGTCGGCCACGCCGGCCTGGAACGCACCCGCGTCGAAGTCCTGCGCGATCGGCTGAATCATCTGGGAGATATCGAAGCCGACCACGTAGCTGGCCTTCTGGCGGGTCGTGGCCAGCGAAGCGGCCGTGATCGGCGCGGCGGCCTGCGACGCGACCGGCGCGGGCCGGGACGCCGGAGGCGCGGCGACGGCGACGGCGGCCGTCGAGGCGAGCAGCACGGCGATCCCGCGTGCGGACAGTTTCATTCACGACTCCTGGGCGGCGCCGGTCGGCGCGAAGGGCCCGTATTGTCGCGGCGGCCCTGCCGGCGGGCAATCGCCGCCACGCCGGCCGTATGCCATCAGTTGGGGTAGCGGGGCTTGCACTCCGCCAAACTGGTGTTATAGTTGCCTACAAC
>NZ_SMRQ01000120.1 GCF_004359965.1 Cognatilysobacter segetis
CGGCGCGGTAGAGGGTGGTCATGCGTCCATTCTCGCAGAGGCGCGACCCGCGGAAACACGAACGCCGGCGCGGAGCCGGCGTTCGTGGAACAGCATGTCGGACGTCTTACTTCGTGCTGACGAGCTTGATCTCGAACTGCACCGCCACGTTCGGCGGGAAGCCCGTGCGCGGGTCGGCGCCGTAGGCCTTGTCGGCCGGCAGCGTGACTTCCCACTTCGAGCCGGTCGGCATCTGCTGGATCACTTCACGCATCGCCGGCATCTCGATCTGGCTGACCTTGATCGACGGGATGGCCTGCGCCGGGCGGGCTTCCTGCGGACGCTGGCCCCACGGGTACGGACCCGCGACTTCCAGCTGCACGGTGCTGGCCGGCGTCGGCTTGGCGCCGGTGCCGTTCTCGAGCACGCGGTACTGCACGCCGCTCGGGAGCACCTTCACGCCGGCCTTGGCCTTGTTGCCGTTGATGAACGTATCGCTCTTGGTCTTGTTCTCGGCGGACGCCTTGTCCCACTCGGCCTTGGCCTTCGCGGTCTGGCGCGCCTGCATGTCGGTCAGCGCCTTCTGCAACTGCTCCACCGGCACCGCCGGCTGCTTCTTGGCATAGGCGTCCTGCACGCCCTTGATCAGCGAATTGATGTCGAGCTGCTCGCCGCGATCGGCGAGCTCGGCGGCATCGACACCGGTCTTGAAACCGAGCGCGTAGCTCAGCTTGCCCTTCTCGGACGTGGTGTCCTGTGCGGACGCCATGCCGGCGGACACAACCAGAGCCGCCGCGGCGACGGCCATCAGACGAAACTTCATCGGGTGAAACCTCCGGTAGAGATGCTCGGTGCGCGAAGGTGCGCAACGGCGTTGAAAACCCCTGTGCCGCGTACCGGTCGACAGCCCCGAGTGGCGCGCTAGGATACTGGCGGCAGGGCTTAACCGCCACTGACGCCGACCCTGTGACCGCGTGTCCACGGCTTAGTTCCGCCGGCCAGCGGCCGTTCTTCACCTTCACACCCGGACCCCTCATGACCGACAGCAGCAGCGCATCGCCGGTGACCGTCGCCGACCGCGACGCCGTCCGCATCATCACCGTCAACCGGCCGGACAAGCTCAACGCGCTGAACGCGGCCACGCTCGACGCACTCGACGTCGCGTTCGCCGAAGCGATCGCATCGCCCGGCGTGCGCGCGATCGTGCTGACGGGCGCGGGCCCCAAGGCGTTCGTCGCCGGCGCCGACATCGCGGAAATGAACACCTTGACGCCCGTGCAGGGCCGCGACTTCTCGTTGCGCGGCCAGCGGATGATGCGTCGCGTGGAGCGCAGCCCGAAGCCGGTGATCGCGATGGTCAACGGCTTCGCGCTCGGCGGCGGGCTGGAACTGGCGATGTGCTGCCACCTGCGCATCGCGTCGGACACCGCGCGCGTCGGCCAGCCCGAGATCAACCTGGGCCTGATTCCCGGCTTCGGCGGCACGCAGCGCCTGCTGAGGCTCGCCGGCCGCGCCGCAACGCTCGAGCTCTGCCTGCTCGGCACGCCGATCGACGCCGCTCGGGCGCACGCGCTCGGCATCGTCAATCGCGTCGTGCCCGCGGCGGAACTCGAAGCGCAGACGATGGCCATCGCGCAGCAGCTCGCGAGCGCCGCACCGCTCGCGCTGCGCGGCGCGCTGGACTGCATCAACATCGGCGGCGAGTGCGGCATCGAGGAAGGGCTGGAGTTCGAGGCCGCGCAGTTCGGCCTCATGTTCTCGACGCAGGACATGCGCGAGGGCACCGCGGCCTTCCTCGAACGCCGCAAGCCGGCCTTCACCGGCGCGTGAGCGTCGCCGGCTGCCCGGCCTGTGGCTGCGTCGCGCGCGCGCCGGCGCATGTGCTGGTCGCGTCGCTTCTGCTCGACGACCTCGACCGTGCGCTCGAGGACGGCCTGCTGGCGACCGAAGGCTGTCCCGCCTGCACGCCCCAATGCACGCATGCGCTGCTGGCCGCCCGCGACGCGCGCCGGTTCGCCCTCGCCGCGCGCGAGCGCTTCACCGCGAGGCAGCGGCGGTTGGCCACGCGCGCGGCGCAGCGCGACGCC
>NZ_SMRQ01000121.1 GCF_004359965.1 Cognatilysobacter segetis
CGACTGGGTGCAGAAGGTGATGGCGCGCATGGGCCTCAAGGAAGACGACATCATCGAGTCGCCACTGGTCACCAAGCAGATCGCCAATGCGCAGCGGAAGGTCGAGGCGCACAACTTCGACATCCGCAAGAACCTGCTCGAGTTCGACGACGTCAACAACGACCAGCGCAAGGTCATCTACGGCCAGCGCGACGAGCTGCTCGAGGCCGAGGACGTGGCCGAGAACATCGCGGCGATCCGCGGCGACGTGGTGGCCGAGACCGTCGAGAAGTTCGTGCCGCCCAACTCGATCGACGAGCAGTGGGACCTGCGCGGCCTGGAGGCGACGATCGCCGAGGACTTCGGCGTGCAGCTCGACCTCGACGCGCTGGTGAAGTCCGAGCCGGAGCTCGACGCCGAGGGCATCCTCAAGCACGTGGACGCCACGGTGGCCAAGCACTTCGCCGACCGCGAGGAGCAGCTCGGCGCCGAGACGATGCGCATGCTGGAGAAGCACATCATGCTCAACGTGCTCGACCAGAACTGGAAGGAGCATCTGGCGCGCATGGATTACCTGCGCCAGGGCATCCACCTGCGCGGCTACGCGCAGAAGCAGCCCAAGCAGGAATACAAGCGCGAGGCGTTCGAGCTGTTCTCCGAGATGCTGGAGAAGGTCAAGCGCGAGGTCGTCACGATGCTCGCCCGCGTGCGGATCCGCACCGAGGAGGAGGTCGCGCAGGAAGAGGCGGCGGCACGCGCGCAGCTCGAGGCGCAGTCCCGCCAGATGCAGTTCCAGCACGCGGACGTCGGCGGCTACGGCACCGAGAACGAGGCCGGCGACGTGCTCGCCGCCGCGGCGGCCGCGGGCGCGGTGGCGCCGACCATCGGCCGCAACGATCCGTGCCCCTGCGGCAGCGGCAAGAAGTACAAGCACTGCCACGGCCAGCTGGCCTGATGCCGTGACGCGTCCGGCGCGCATCGGGATCGATGCGCGCCGGATGTCCGCGTCGACGCGTCGCTTGCCGTCGCGTCCGTGCGCTCCGTAGAGTGACCCGCGTGCAGTCCCCGGCCAGCCTATCGTCGCGCCGCTCGATCCACGTCGTCGCCGGCGTGATCCGCGATGCGCGCGGCCGCATCCTGCTCGCGCGCCGCACCGAAGGCCGCGACCTCGCGGGCCTGTGGGAAGTCCCCGGCGGCAAGTGCGAGCCCGGCGAGACGCCCGAGCAGGCGCTCGCCCGCGAGCTGCACGAGGAACTGGGCATCGAGGCGCGCATCGGCGCGCCGCTGATCCGCGTGCCGCAGCGTTACCCGGACAAGGACCTTGCCCTCGACGTGCGCCAGGTCGAGGCATGGCAGGGGCCCGCCCGCGGCCGCGAGGGCCAGGCCCTCGTCTGGGCGCCCGCCGACAAGCTCGCGCGTTACGACATGCCGCCGGCCGACCGGCCGGTCGTGGCGGCGCTGCTGCAACCCGCCACGTATGCGGTGACGCCGGCGCTCGACGACCTTCCGACCTGGCTCGGGCGCATCGATGCCGCGCTCGCGGCCGGCGTGCAGCGCATCCAGTTGCGCTCGCCGGGGCAGGGCGATGCCGCGCGCTGGCGTGCAGCGGTGGCGGACGCCGCCGCGCGCGCACGCGACGCCGGCGCCGAGGTGCTGGTGAATGCCGACGTCGAACTGGCGCGGACGCTGGGCATCGGCGTGCACCTGCGCGCCTCGCAGCTGGCCGAGCTCGCCGCGCGTCCGCTGCCGCCGGATCAGGCGGTCGCCGCGTCCTGCCACGGGCTCGAGGATCTGCTGGCGGCGGAGCGGCTGGGCTGCGACTTCACGGTGCTCGGCCACGTCGCCGACACGCCCTCGCATCCCGGGCGGCCGCCGCTCGGCTGGGA
>NZ_SMRQ01000122.1 GCF_004359965.1 Cognatilysobacter segetis
TCCGCCACGAACATGCACGTCGGCGCGCCGCGCGTTTCCCGCACGGCGCTCGCGCTGGCCGGCCTGACCCTACTGCTGTCGGGCTGCGCGGCGTCGACGCCCACCGCGGGCGCGCCGCTGGTCGACGCAGGCCGCGCGATCCCGGCGCTGCAGCTCGACATCCGCTACGCCGGCCGCGACAACTTCGTCGGTGCGCCGGTGCGCGGCTACGAGGCGCCCAAGTGCCTGCTGCTACGCCCCGCCGCCGACGCGCTGGCGCAGGTGGCCCACGATCTCGCGCAGGACGGCTACGTGCTCCACGTGTTCGACTGCTACCGCCCGCAGCGCGCGGTACGGCATTTCGTGGAATGGGCGCACGGGTCGGACGACCCTCGCAGCAAGCGGGCGCACTATCCGGACGTCGACAAATCCACGCTTCTGGGCAGCTACATCGCCGAGACCTCGGGCCACAGCCGCGGCCTCACGCTCGACCTCACGCTGGCGCGGTGCGATGCCGGCCGCTGCCTGCCGATCGACATGGGCACGCCCTTCGATTTCTTCGACGAGCGCGCGCACACCGATTCGCCACGCGCCACGGCGGCACAGCGCGCCAATCGCGAGCGGTTGCGCGCCGCGATGGCGCGCCACGGCTTCCGCAACTATCCGCTCGAGTGGTGGCATTACACGCTCGACCTCGGCCCGTCGCTGCCACCGCTGCTGGACGTGCCGGTTCGATGAGCGCCACGCGGACCGCATCGGTCGCGGTGGTCGGCGCCGGCATCGTGGGGCTGTCCTGCGCGCACGCGCTGATGCAGCGCGGCTACGACTGCACGGTGGTGGATGCACGCGGGCCCGGCGAAGCGACGTCGTTCGGCAACGCGGGCTCGATCTCCGTCGGCAACGTGCTGCCGCAGTCCACGCCGGGCATCCTGCGCAAGGGCCTGCGCATGCTCGCCGACCCGCTGTCGCCCCTGAAGCTCGACTGGCCGCGCTGGCCGCACTACGCGCGCTGGCTCGTCGATTTCGTGCGCAATGGGCGGGCCGAGGCGGTGGCGCCGATCATCGACGCGCTGCACGCGCTCAACGCCGCCGCGCGCGACGCCTGGATCGACCTGGCCGCCGACATCGGCGCCGACGACCTGCTCGCGCACACGGGCTACCTGCACGTCTACAGCGAGGATGCGAGCTTCGCCGCCGGCGCCTGGGA
>NZ_SMRQ01000123.1 GCF_004359965.1 Cognatilysobacter segetis
GTTTTGCGTGCTTGTGACCGCTGCCGCGATCAGATTATTTGCCCGGCAGTGCGAGGATCTTCTTGGCGTCCTCCGGATGCTTCACGCCCTTGGCCAGTGCCTGCTCCGCGGCCGCTTTCGCTTCGGAAATACGTTGCTCGTTGCGAAGCACGCCGGCGAGCGCGAGATAGGCCTCGCCGTTCTTGCCCATCGGCGCGGCCTTGCGGTAGGCGTCGATCGCCTTGTCGGTCTGCTCGGAGAAGTAGTACGACTGCGCGAGCGCGAGGTAGACGTTGTAGTCGGGCTTCAGCACGCCCTTCGTCATGCCCTCGTTGATGATGTCGATCGTCTGCTGTTCCTTGCCTTCGAGGTTGGCGTAGATCGAGAAAAGCTGGCGGTAGTCGGCGTCGTCGGTGAGCTGGCCGGACTTGCGCATCTCCTCGAGCAACTGCGCCGCCTTGTCGGTCTGCTTGGCCTGCAGGTAGGACTGCACGAGGTTGAAGCGCGCCCGCTTGTCGGCCGGGTTCCTGGAGGCGGCGGACTCGGCGACCTTCATCGCTTCGGCGGCGTTACCGCTGCGCGCGAGCGAGTCGGCGAGCAGCTGCTCCCAATCGCTGTGGCCGGGCGCCGCGGCGACCGCCGGCTTCAGCACGGCGGCGGCGTCGGCGAAGCGGCCGAGGCGGTACAGCGCGTTCCCGCGCAGCACCTGCGAGGCCGGGTCGGTGGCATGCGTTTCGGCGAGGAACTGGTCGACGCTCGCGAGCGCGGCGGCGTAGTCCTTGTTCATCATCTGAATCTGCGCGCGCTGCTGCATCAGGCCGAAGTGCGCGTCGTTGTCGAGGCTGTTCTGCGCGATGGCCGTGTCGATGTACTTGAGCGCGCCCGGATAGTCCTGCGCGCCGATCGCGGTCTGCGCGGCGAGCTGCGCGGCGAAGGCCTTCTCGTACGCATTCGATGCCGCGTCCGCGATGATCGCGTCGGCCGCGGTGCGCGCCTCGGCGACGTTGCCGTCGTTGAACGACTTGAGCATGGCCTGGAGCTTCGGCGTGCCCTTC
>NZ_SMRQ01000124.1 GCF_004359965.1 Cognatilysobacter segetis
GAAGGGCACGCCGAAGCTCCAGGCCATGCTCAAGTCGTTCAACGACGGCAACGTCGCCGAGGCGCGCACCGCGGCCGACGCGATCATCGCGGACGCGGCATCGAATGCGTACGAGAAGGCCTTCGCCGCGCAGCTCGCCGCGCAGACCGCGATCGGCGCGCAGGACTATCCGGGCGCGCTCAAGTACATCGACACGGCCATCGCGCAGAACAGCCTCGACAACGACGCGCACTTCGGCCTGATGCAGCAGCGCGCGCAGATTCAGATGATGAACAAGGACTACGCCGCCGAAGCGATGAAGGTCGCCGAGTCCGCCGCCTCCAGGAACCCGGCCGACAAGCGGGCGCGCTTCAACCTCGTGCAGTCCTACCTGCAGGCCAAGCAGACCGACAAGGCGGCGCAGTTGCTCGAGGAGATGCGCAAGTCCGGCCAGCTCACCGACGACGCCGACTACCGCCAGCTTTTCTCGATCTACGCCAACCTCGAAGGCAAGGAACAGCAGACGATCGACATCATCAACGAGGGCATGACGAAGGGCGTGCTGAAGCCCGACTACAACGTCTACCTCGCGCTCGCGCAGTCGTACTACTTCTCCGAGCAGACCGACAAGGCGATCGACGCCTACCGCAAGGCCGCGCCGATGGGCAAGAACGGCGAGGCCTATCTCGCGCTCGCCGGCGTGCTTCGCAACGAGCAACGTATTTCCGAAGCGAAAGCGGCCGCGGAGCAGGCACTGGCCAAGGGCGTGAAGCATCCGGAGGACGCCAAGAAGATCCTCGCACTGCCGGGCAAATAATCTGATCGCGGCAGCGGTCACAAGCACGCAAAAC
>NZ_SMRQ01000125.1 GCF_004359965.1 Cognatilysobacter segetis
TTTTGCTTCATGCGTGAGGCTTTTCGCCTGATCGATGAGGCTCGGGAGCCTCATGCGCGAGGCTTGGAGGCTCATCGATGAGGCTTTTTGCCTCGTGCGTGAGGCTTTGAGCCTCAACGGTGAGGCTTAGAGCCTCGTGGATGAGGCTTTTTGCCTCGTGCGTGAGGCTTTGAGCCTCATCGATCAGGCTCGGGCGCCTCATCGACGAGGCTTCGAGCCTCAAGCGTCGATCGGACGCCTGCGGGGACGCGCACCCGCCCCCGTTGGACCGCGCGTCGCGGTCGGCCGTATCGTCGGCACGGATGCGTCGTGGCCCCGCCCGGCGCGCAGGGGATCCGACCGACATGTTGATCGCCAAAGCCTTCAGCGCTTTCAGCACGCGCCTCTATCGCCGCGATGGCGAACAGGTCGGCGTGCTCACCATCGCCCCCTGGCTTGGCGCGCCGCGCAACGGGCGCCTGCAGGGCGGCAAGGACGACGTCGCCACGCTCGAACTGGGCGGCAGGACGTACCGGCTCGAGTGGGAAATCCTGGGTTCACCGGACGACCGGGCCGGCGTCCGCTGGTTCCTCATGGACGGCGAGGACACGCTGGCGACCGGCACCGCGCGCCGCGGTGAGCTCAAGCGCCGCTGGGA
>NZ_SMRQ01000126.1 GCF_004359965.1 Cognatilysobacter segetis
GACAGCAGGTCGGCGCGGCCGTCGCCGTCGAAATCGGCGATCGCGATGGGCGATGCGTCGGCCGCGATCGACGTGCCCGCCTGCGCGGACACCGCCGTTCCATTCATCAGCCACGACAGCAGCGCGCCGTTGCCGGGCGCCATCCACGCCGCATCCGCGCGACCGTCGCCGTTGATATCCGACTTGGGCGGTACGCGATCCTTCTCGACGCTGTCCACGAAGCGCCAGCCCGCTGCCGGGCGGGCGGCGACGACGGCCGGCGCGGCGAACGCGCCGTTGGCCTGCGCGATCGAGATGCGGACGTAGTCCGCGGTGGTGGACACGAGGTCCGAACGCCCGTCGCCGTTGAAGTCGCCGAGCGCCAGCGCGGCCGAGCCGAGCGGAAGGTAGGCGAGACCCTGCCCTCCCGCGATCGCGGTGCCGTTCATCACCCAGTAGTACAGCTCGCCCGAGTTGAGGTTGTGCCACACGACGTCCGCCTTGCC
>NZ_SMRQ01000127.1 GCF_004359965.1 Cognatilysobacter segetis
GTCCGCCTTGCCGTCGCCGTTGATGTCGCCGGCGCCGGCGAAGTTCCATGCCGACGAAGGACGCCCGGTCACCACCGTGGCCGCGCCGTACAGGCCATTGCTGCCCATCAGCGAAACGCGCGGGTCCTGGCTGGTCGTCGACAGCACGTCGGCGCGGCCATCGCCGTCGAAGTCGGCGACGGTGAGCGCGATCGATCCGACCGGCAGATAGGCCGCACCCTGGCCACCGGCGATCGTGGCGCCGCTCATGAGCCAGTAGTAGAGCTCACCCGAGGCGATGTTGTGCCAGACGACGTCGGCCTTGCCGTCAC
>NZ_SMRQ01000128.1 GCF_004359965.1 Cognatilysobacter segetis
GGAGAGGTAATTGACGAAGTTGAACGTGGTGCCCGAGCCGTCCGAGCGCTTGACCACGTTGATCTTCATCGACGGGAGCGCGACGCCCGGGTTGAGCTGCGCGATCGCGGCATCGTTCCAGGTCGTCACCTTGCCGAGGTAGATGTCCGCGAGCACGGGGCCGGTAAGCTTTAGCTGGCCCGCGGCGATGCCCGGCAGATTCACCACCGGCACGACGCCGCCGACGGCCGACGGGAACTGGCCGAGCCCGGCCTGCGCCAGCTCGTCGGCACCGAGCGGCTTGTCGCTGGAGCCGAAATCGACCGTGCCGGCCTTGATCTGCGCGATGCCGCCGCCCGAGCCGATCGACTGGTAATTGATCTTGCTGCCGGTCTTCTGCGCGTACTCCGCCGACCACTTGGACAGCAGCGGGTAGATGAACGTGGCGCCGGCGCCGGTGATTTCGGCGTGCTTGGCGTCTGTAGCGGTTGCGGGCGCCGCGGCGGACGGCGTCTTGTCGGAGTTGCTGCCGCCGCCCGAGCAGGCGGACACGGCAACGGCAAGGGCGAGGGAAAGGGCGGCGAGGCGGGCGAGCTTCATGGGCGTCTCCACGGTGCGGCCACGATGGCCGCTCATGGGCGCACATGTAATGATCATTTCGTTACAGGGTCGTGACACCTGCCAGCGAATGTGACAGCAGCCGCCCTAACGACGACGGGCCCCGATGGGCCCGTCGCCTGTAGCACCGCGTGATCAGTACTTTGCGTTCGCGGCCCAGTAGGCCTCGATCTGCTTGATCAACGTGTCCGGCAGGGGCACGTAGTCCAGAGCGCGGGCCTGCGCGTCGCCGTTCGTATAGACCCAGCGGAAGAACTCGATCGAGTTCTTGGCGCCGGCGGCGTTGCGCGGCTTGCGGCTCATCAAGGCGAAGGTCGTGGCGGTGATCGGCCACGCCTGCGCGCCGGGGGCATTGGTCATGACGAGGTAGAAGTCCTTGGCCTCACCCCAGTTCGCACTGCGGGCCGCGGCTGCGAACGTGTCGTCGCTCGGCAGCACGTAGTTGCCGGCCGCATTCTTCAGACGGGCGTACGTCATCTTGTTCTGCAGCGCGTACGAGAGTTCTACGTAGCCGATGCCGCCCTGGATCTGCTTGACGTAGGCCGCGACGCCCTCGTTGCCCTTGCCGCCGATGCCGACTGGCCACTGCACCATCGTGCCTTCGCCGGCCTTCGACTTCCAGGTCGCGTTGACCTTGGACAGGTAGTTGGCGAAGTTGAACGTGGTGCCCGAGCCGTCCGAGCGCTTGACCACGTTGATCTTCATCGACGGGAGCGCGACGCCCGGGTTGAGCTGCGCGATCGCGGCATCGTTCCAGGTCGTCACCTTGCCGAGGTAGATGTCCGCGAGCACGGGGCCGGTAAGCTTTAGCTGGCCCGCGGCGATGCCCGGCAGATTCACCACCGGCACGACGCCGCCGACGGCCGACGGGAACTGGCCGAGCCCGGCCTGCGCCAGCTCGTCGGCACCGAGCGGCTTGTCGCTGGAGCCGAAATCGACCGTGCCGGCCTTGATCTGCGCGATGCCGCCGCCCGAGCCGATCGACTGGTAATTGATCTTGCTGCCGGTCTTCTGCGCGTACTCCGCCGACCACTTGGACAGCAGCGGGTAGATGAACGTGGCGCCGGCGCCGGTGATTTCGGCGTGCTTGGCGTCTGTAGCGGTTGCGGGCGCCGCGGCGGACGGCGTCTTGTCGGAGTTGCTGCCGCCGCCCGAGCAGGCGGACACGGCAACGGCAAGG
>NZ_SMRQ01000129.1 GCF_004359965.1 Cognatilysobacter segetis
GCCAGCATTCTAACCGACTGAACTACCGCTCCATTTCTACTGCTCGACAGCTGTGCAGCTGCCCGCGACATTCGCATTGCTGCCCGGCGTGCGGTCCGGAAAACGAAGGCGCCGCGAACGGCGCCTCCGGAACAACTGGCGGAGCGGACGGGACTCGAACCCGCGACCTCCGGCGTGACAGGCCAGCATTCTAACCGACTGAACTACCGCTCCATTTCTACTGCTCGACAGCTGTGCAGCTGCCCGCGACATTCGCATTGCTGCCCGGCGTGCGGTCCGGAAAACGAAGGCGCCGCGAACGGCGCCTCCGGAACAACTGGCGGAGCGGACGGGACTCGAACCCGCGACCTCCGGCGTGACAGGCCAGCATTCTAACCGACTGAACTACCGCTCCATTTCTACTGCTCGACAGCTGTGCAGCTGCCCGCGACATTCGCATTGCTGCCCGGCGTGCGGTCCGGAAAACGAAGGCGCCGCGAACGGCGCCTCCGGAACAACTGGCGGAGCGGACGGGACTCGAACCCGCGACCTCCGGCGTGACAGGCCAGCATTCTAACCGACTGAACTACCGCTCCATTTCTACTGCTCGACAGCTGTGCAGCTGCCCGCGACATTCGCATTGCTGCCCGGCGTGCGGTCCGGAAAACGAAGGCGCCGCGAACGGCGCCTCCGGAACAACTGGCGGAGCGGACGGGACTCGAACCCGCGACCTCCGGCGTGACAGGCCAGCATTCTAACCGACTGAACTACCGCTCCATTTCTACTGCTCGACAGCTGTGCAGCTGCCCGCGACATTCGCATTGCTGCCCGGCGTGCGGTCCGGAAAACGAAGGCGCCGCGAACGGCGCCTCCGGAACAACTGGCGGAGCGGACGGGACTCGAACCCGCGACCTCCGGCGTGACAGGCCAGCATTCTAACCGACTGAACTACCGCTCCATTTCTACTGCTCGACAGCTGTGCAGCTGCCCGCGACATTCGCATTGCTGCCCGGCGTGCGGTCCGGAAAACGAAGGCGCCGCGAACGGCGCCTCCGGAACAACTGGCGGAGCGGACGGGACTCGAACCCGCGACCTCCGGCGTGACAGGCCAGCATTCTAACCGACTGAACTACCGCTCCATTTCTACTGCTCGACAGCTGTGCAGCTGCCCGCGACATTCGCATTGCTGCCCGGCGTGCGGTCCGGAAAACGAAGGCGCCGCGAACGGCGCCTCCGGAACAACTGGCGGAGCGGACGGGACTCGAACCCGCGACCTCCGGCGTGACAGGCCAGCATTCTAACCGACTGAACTACCGCTCCGCGCTCAAACTCTTCGCCTGCAGTGCCGCCGTGGTGGGTGCTGAGGGTTTCGAACCCCCGACCCTCTCCGTGTAAAGGAGACGCTCTACCACTGAGCTAAGCACCCGGATCGACCAGCCACAAGCGGCGCTGGCGGGCGAGCTATTTAGTTTACAGCGTCCTTCAGGGCCTTGCCAGCCTTGAACGACGGATTCTTCGAAGCAGCGATCTTGATCGTCTCGCCCGTCTTCGGGTTGCGACCCTGACGCGCGGCACGCGAGCGGACCTCGAACGTCCCGAAGCCCACGAGGGTCACCGTCTCGCCCTTCTTCAGGGTCTTGGTGATCACGCTGACCATCGCGTCGACGGCATTGGCGGCTTCCGTGCGCGACAGTTCGGCGGCATCGGCGATAGCCGCGACAAAATCGGCTTTGTTCATTCTTCTACTCCGTG
>NZ_SMRQ01000130.1 GCF_004359965.1 Cognatilysobacter segetis
CGCGTGACCGGGCGCTCGCCGAGGCGATCTGCCTCGCGGTGCTGCGCGCGCCCGCGCGCTATGCCGCGACGCTGGACGCGTGGATGCCCAAGCCGCTGTCGGCGCGCGACGGGGCGGTGCGCGCACTGCTGATGGCCGGGCTCGCGCAGATCGATCCGCTCGGATTGCCGGCGCATGCGGCGGTCGGTGCCACGGTCGAGGCGATGCGCGCGAGCGGGCAGGCACATCGTGCGGGCCTCGCCAATGCACTGCTGCGACGCGCGACGCGCGAGGGCGTGCCGCCGGGCGATCCGCGCGCGCACTGGCCGGCTTGGCTGCAGGCGCGCCTTGCCGCCGACTGGCCGGACGACGTCGACGCGATCTTCGAGCAGAGCGCGCGCATGCCGCCGATGTGGCTGCGCGTGAACCGACAGCGGGTCACGCGGGACGCCTACCTCGCGCAGCTTGCCGACGCCGGCATCCAAGCCTTCGTCGACGACGACCTGCCGGATGCGCTGCGGCTTTCGCATGCGGTGCCGGTGTCGACGCTGCCCGGTTTCGACGCCGGGCTCGTCACCGTGCAGGACGCCTCCGCGCAGGCCGTCGCCGACGCGCTGTCGCCGTCGCCGGATGCACGCGTGCTCGACGCTTGCGCCGCGCCGGGCGGCAAGACCACGCACCTGCTGGAGCGCGAGCCTTCGCTCGCGATGACCGCGCTCGACATCGAGCCGAAGCGGCTCGCGCAGGTCGGCGACGCGCTGCGCCGGCTCGACGTCGGCGAGGCGCGGCTCGTCGCCGCCGACGCGGCCGACCTCGCGGCCTGGTGGGACGGCACGCCGTTCGACGCCGTGCTGCTCGACGCGCCGTGCTCGGCCACCGGCATCGTGCGCCGCCAGCTACTCGAACTACGGTGCGAACATCGACGTGGCCGCGCCGGGCGGCGACAGCCCGGACTGCACCACGCTGATCGTATCGACCGGCAACGCCGGCACCGCCGGCCCGACCACCGAGAACTACAAGTGCATGGCCGGCACCTCGATGGCGGCCCCCCACGTGGCCGGCACCGTCGCGCTGATGCAGGCGGTGCGGTCGACGCCGCTCACCCCGGCGCAGGTGGAGAGCATCCTCAAGAGCACGCTGCGCGCCTTCCCGGGCAGCAACGACAAGCCGATCGGTGCCGGCATCATCGACGCCAACGCGGCCGTCAACGCCGCCAAGACGTACTGATCGCACGTCGACGATGCTGCAAGGAACCCCGGCGCATGCCGGGGTTCCGCTTTTCGAGGATCCCCACGCGACGCTGGCCTACCGGAGGCGGAGCGCGCCGGAGTTCCAGCCGCACAGGCGCGGCAAATAGGCCTGACGGGCCGAACGCGCCCTTACCGAAAAAAGCCGCGGCGCTGCGGCTTTTTGTCTGTCGCATGCCGCGCGCGCCGCCACGTCTGCGCCCACCGGTCGCAGTGCTCCCGCTTTCCACGGCCGTGATGGCGCTTCTTTCGCCACCCATAGCCCGACGGCACGACACGCGTACCGCTGGCCACGTCGCCGATGCCGCTTTGCCCGGTATCGCCGGCGCCCACCGCGCCATGCATGCCGCCTCCCGCGAAACCGCTGCCGCTTTTTTCGCCAC
>NZ_SMRQ01000131.1 GCF_004359965.1 Cognatilysobacter segetis
GCGAACGTGGTCGCGCTGCGGGGCGCGGCCGAGATCGCCCGGCGCGACGGTCATTACGACGCCGCGCTCGCGACGCTGCAGCGCGCCACCGGCAGCGAGCGCGCGGACGCCGGCGGCTGGCTCGCGCTGGCCGAAGTCGCGCAGGCGGTCGGCGAGGATGATGTCGCGCTGTCAGCGGTCGCACAGGCGCAACGCGCGGCCGGCCAGGCGCCGCCGCGGTTCCTGCAGCGGCTCGGCGCGATGCGCGCGTTGCTGGAGGGCGACCCCGGCCGCGCCGCCGGCGACTGGCGGGTGCTGCTCGCGCAATCGCCCTCCGACACGCTGGCCGAACTGCAGCTCGCGCGCGCCCAGGGTGCCGCGGGCGATTTCGACACCGCGATCGCGACGCTGCAGCACCTCACCTCGCGGGATGCGCAGGACGCCCGCGCCTGGTACGAGCTCGGCAAGCTGTCCATCCTCAAGGGCGACGCGCGGCCGGCGGTCGACGAATACCTGCTGCGCGCGCTCGTGCTGTTCAAGCGCGGTCGCAATGCCTACGGCGTCGCGGAGGTGGTGAACGCGCTCGGCGTGGGCTATGGGCGGCTGGGGCAGACGAAGGAGGCCGAGGAGCAGTACCGGCGCGCGGTCGATCTGCGCCGCGCCGTGGGCAACCGCCGCGGCGTCGCCACCAGCCTGCGCAACCTCGCGAACCTGTTGGGCCAGCGCGGGGCGTTCGACGATGCCGCGGCATCGCTCGACGAGGCGCGGCGCATCAACGTGGAGCTCAACGACCGCGCCGGCATGGCGGCCGTCGACAACGAGCGCGGGCTGCTGGAGGAGGAACGCGGGCATTACGCGGCGTCGCTCGACGCGTTCCGGCTGGCGCTGCAGGGCTTCGAGCGCGCGGGCGATCCGCACGGCGTGGCGCAGGCGCTCAACGACATCGGCTTCGCGCATTACCAGCTGGGCGCGTACGACGATGCGCAGACCTACTGGCAGCGCGCAGCGGACGCCTATCGCCGCCTCGGCGACGAGACCGGCGACATCCGCACGCGCGAAAACCTCGGGCTGCTGCAGGCCGCGCGGGGGCGCTGGAGCGAGGCAACGCGATCGCAGCAGGCGGCGCTGGCGCAGGCACGCAAGCTGCAGATGGCCGAGGAAGCCGCCGTGGCCTACCGCAACCTCGCCGAGGTAGCGCTCACACGCGGCGACGTCACGACCGCGGTCGACAACGCCGCGCGGGCGCGACAGCTGTTCGACGAGCGCGACGACCTGCGCGGGTCGGTCGATGCAAGGTTGATCGGCATCGAGGCAGCGCTCGATGCAGGCGATGCCGCATCGGCGCAACGCGAGCTCGATGCGTTGCGCGCCGACCTCGCGCAGGCGTCCACCGAACAGCGCGCGATCGCCGGCCGCCTCGCGGCGCGCACCGCGCAGTCGCGCGGCGATACGCGCGGCGCGCTGGTGGCCCTGCGCGCCGCGCTGCCGCAGGCGCAGGCGTCGGGCGTGCGCGCGCTGCAACTCGAACTCGACCTGTTGCAGGCGCGGCTCGCCGGCCGCGACGTCGCCACGCTGGATGCCCCAACCGCGTCGCTCGGCAATGCCGCGCTGCGGCTCGACTGGATCGACGTCGCGATGGCACGTGCCCTCGCCGCGCGCGACGGCACAACCGTGCTGCGGCTCTACCTCGAAGCCGCGCCGTGGCTGCGCGACAACGCCAGCCGCGTCGCGGCGTCCATCCATGCACAGGCGGCACAGGCGCATCGCCTCGACGGCGACGAGCCCGGCGCGCCGCAGGGTGGCGGTATGCCGATCCGCATCCTCATCGCCGACGACCACACGCTGGTGCGCGAGAGCCTCGTGGGCCTGCTGCA
>NZ_SMRQ01000132.1 GCF_004359965.1 Cognatilysobacter segetis
GGTCGGCGGCGCGGCCGGTCGGTGCGGCGAGGCCGATCCGCAGCGGCGGCGCACCGCCGGCACGCGCCTGCGCGATCAGCAGGACGAGCAGCCGCGCGATGGTCGTGGTCTTGCCGGTGCCCGGGCCGCCGGTGACGAGCATCACCGGCGCCTCGAGTGCCTGTCGCGCGGCGCGGGCCTGCGCGTCGTTGCCCGCATCGGCGGGAAACAGACGCGCATGGAGCGCGAGCACCGATCCGTCGGGCGCCGGCACGACGGCGCCGCAGAGCCGCGTCATCGCCGACGCCAGGCGTCGCTCGTACTCGCGATAGCGGCGCAGGTAGACGCGGCCGTGCTCGAGCACGAGCGGCGCGCCCTCGTCGCTGGGCTGCGCATCCTGCGGCTGCGCGACGATGCCGCAGTCGGCGAGCGCGTCGCGCCAGGTCGTGGCGTCGGGCCAGTCGACCGGCGCGTCGACGAGCATGGCGATGTCGTCGGGATCGAACGCGGCATGGCCCTGCGCCACCGCATACGACGCCAGCGCGGCGGCGGCGAGCACCGGCTCGGCGATGGCGCCATCGGTGCGCTGCAGTGCCTGCGCGAGCGCGAGATCGATCGGGCGCACCGCGCCGCCGCGCTGCAGGGCGTCGAGCAGGCTCATGCCGCGCCCCCGAACAGCGCGTCCAGCGCATCGACCAGCGCCACCGGCAGGCGCGTGGCGTGGACGCCCGGTGCGTCCGCGCGCCGCGCGTCGACGCCGCGGCAGAACACGTAGCGCACGCCGCCGAAATCCCGTGCGGAGTCGTAGGCGTCGCCGAGGCGGAAACGCAGCCAGCGATGCAGCGCCAGCGAATAGATCGCGGCCTGCAGCGTGTATTCGCCCTCGTGCATCGCGCGCTCCAGCGTGGCCGGCGCGTAGTCGGGCAGGCGGTTGGTCTTGTAGTCGAGCACGTGGTAGCGGCCGTCGTGCACGTAGACGAGGTCGATCTTGCCGGTCATCAGGCCGTCGAGCACGCGACGTGCGCCGAAGCCGGAGCGTTCGGTCAGCAGGCCGTGCGCCTGCACCGTGGCGAGCAGCGCGTCGACGTCGACGTGCGCGAGCGCGAAGTGGAACTCCATCTCCGCGCGGCGCGCTGCCGCCGGCACGTCGCACAGGCGCGCGCCCTCGGGCATCGCCACCGTGAGCGTGTGGCCGACGAGCGCGGTGAGCAGCGGCAGGCCGTCGTCCACGTCGGCCTGCGAATAGCCCTGCGCGCGAAACGCTTCGATCAGCGCCTCGTGCTGACCCGGCGGCGGCGGGCCATCGCGCCAGTCGCGCCAGGCGGCGAAGTCCACCGTCTCGAACGCGCCGTGGACGACGTCGCCGAAGCGCGTGCCGGCGAAGCGCGCGTCGTCGGCGGCCGCGGCGCGCAGCTCGGCGCCGAGGTCGGGCGGCGAGTCGACGGGCAGCAGGTCGTCGACGACGTCGGGGCGCTCGCCGCGCGGCAGCAGCGTCTCGACGTTGCCGGTGCCGAGCCGCGCCAGCGCGCTGAAGGAGTAGATCGACCAGTCGCGGCCGAGCACGCGGCGCGGCTGGCGCGCGCGCGGCGGCGCCGTTGGCGTCGCCAGTCGCAGCGGCGCGGGCAGCGTCGCGTCGAGCGGCGCCTCGTCGACCACGATCAACCCGCCGTCGCCACGCAGCGTGGCGAGCATGGGCGCGACGGGTGTCTTGGCGTGGCGGAACAGCGGGCCGCTGCACAGCCAGAGCGCGTGTTGGGCGCGCGTCAGCGCGACGTACAGCAGGCGCGCTTCCTCCGCCGCGGCCTCGGCGTCGCGCTGCGCGCGCACGGCATCGTCGGCCTGCACGTGCAGCACGCGGCCCTCGCCATCGTCGTAGTCGCACCACGCGTCCGCGCGCCCACCGTCGGCGATGCCCATGAAGGGCAGGAACACGAACGGGAACTCCAGGCCCTTGCTGCCGTGCACGGTGAGGATCTGCACGCGGTGCGCGTCGGACTCGAGCCGCAGCTGCTGTTCGCGGTCGCTGCGGTCGGCGCCGGCGATGCGCGCGCGCAGCCAGTCGACCAGCGCCTGCGGGCCGAGCACGTGCTGCGCGGCTTCCTGCAGCGCTTCGGCGAGCTGCATGAAGTCCGACAGGCGACGCTCGCCGTCGGCCAGTTCCAGCAGGCGCGGCGCGGCCTGCGTGCAGAGATCCTCCACCAGCGCGAGCGGTCCGGCACGCAGCCAGCGCTCGCGCCAGGCGAGCGCGCGGCCGAGCTCGCGTGCCCGGGCGACGTCGTCGCGCAGCAGCGCATCGATGCGCGCCGCATCCAGTCCGAGCAGAACGGTCGACAGCGCGGCGTGCAGGCGGCGCGGGTCGGCGGGCGCGAGCAGCGCGTCGAGCACCGTCAGCAGTTCGATCGCCTGGCCGGTCTCGAACAGGCTGGTCGGCGCGGCGGTGACCGCGGGGATGCCGGCCTGCGCGAGCAGGCGCGCCAGGCGCAGCCCGTCGCGGTGCCGGCGCACGAGCACGGCGACGTCGCCCGGGCCGACCGCGCGCGGGCCGTCGCGGCCGTCGATGGTGAGCCGACCCGCCAGGCCGAGCGACAGCGTTTCGTGGATCGCCTGCGTGCAGGCCAGGGCGACCCGATCGCGTGATTCGTCGGCGCTGCAGTCCTTGCCGTCCTCGCGCGGCGGAAGCCGGCGCAGCGTCAGCGCGGGCGCGGGCACGCCGTCGCGAAGGCAGGCATCGTCGCCGCGACGGCCGCCCGGCGCGACGCTGCGGAAGCCGATGCCGGCCGCGCCGAACGCGTCCTCGCCCGCGGCCGCGTACAGCGCTTCGACCGCGCGCAACAGGCACGGCCGCGACCGGAAGTTGCGATCCAGCGGCGGGCCCGGCTGGGCATGGTCACGCGCGCGCAGGTAGGTGTGCACGTCGCCGCCGCGGAAGCCGTAGATCGCCTGCTTGGGATCGCCGATCAGCGCGAGGAAGCGTGCCGGCCGCACCGCGTCGTCGAGCGAGGGCAACGCCTCGTCGGCGTCGTCGCCGAACACGCGGCGGAAGATCGACCACTGCCGCGCGTCGGTGTCCTGGAACTCGTCGACCAGCGCGGCACCGTACTGGCGACGCAGCTGCGCGACCAGCGCGCGCGCGTGCGGCCCGTCGAGCGCGCGGGCGACGCCGTCGATGAGGTCGTCGTAGCTGCGCATGCGGCGCTGGCGCTTGAGTTTCGCGAGCCGACGGCGGGCTTCGTCGCGGACGCGGTGGATGAGCGCGAGCTTGCGACGCTCCAGCCAGGCCTCGTGCGCGGCCAGCGCGTCGAGCAGTGCCTGCGCCGCCTCGCACAGCGGAGAGTGCGGACGCTGCGCGTCCTTGCCCTTGTTGGTGCAGGCGGCGAGCTTGGCCGTCGTGAGCAGCTCGAGGTTGCCGCGCGGCCACGCGGACGAGTTGCCGCGCGACCAGTCGTGCAATGCCTGCCACAGCGTGGCGAGCGCCTTGTCGTTGTAGCTGCGCTTGTTGAGCACGCCGGCAGCGAGCGCCGCCTCGATGTCGCGGCGTGCGTCGACGCCGTGCAGGTACCAAGCCTCGCGCAGCGCCTGTGCCGCCTCGCGCACCTCGTCCGCGGGCGACGGGCCGGTGTCGACGGCTTCGGGCAGCATGCGCGGCGCGCGCAGCAGCGCCTCGAGCGATTTCGCCAGCTCCTCGGGCGACGACCACGCGGCGCGCAGCACGTCGGCATCGCCCGCATCGGCGGCGAGCGTGCGCCACAGGTCGTGCGCCACGGTTTCGCGCAGCTCGCGATCGCTGCCCACGATGCCGGCGGCGTCGAACGGTTCGCCCGTTTCCAGCGCATGGTCGGCGAGCACGCGCGTGCAGAAGCCGTGGATGGTGTGCACGGCCGCGGTGTCGAGCTCGCGCGCGGCGCGTTGCAGGCGCTGGCGCAGCGCGATCGGATCCTCGAGGGCCTGCTGGCGTTCGACCAGCGTGCGGCACAGCGCGACGTCGGCGTCGTCGCCATCGAGCGCCGTGCCGGCGGCCACGCGCGCCAGCAGCGACAGCCGCTGGCGCAGTCGCTCGCGCAGTTCCTGCGTGGCGGCCTCGGTGTACGTGACCGCCAGCACCTGGCCGACGCGCAGGCCGCGCTCGACGATGAGCCGCGTGACGATCGTCGCCAGCGTGAACGTCTTGCCGGTGCCGGCGCTCGCCTCGATCAGGCGCGTGCCGGTGAGCGGCATCTCGAGGAACGCATCGGCGTCGGGCGCGTCGTGCGACACGGGCGGCGGCAGCTCGAGGATGCTCATGCATCGATCTCCGCGCGCGCATGCAGCACCGCATCGAAGACGCGGCGCGCGAGCGTGCGGAACTGCCGGCCGGCCTCGTCGTCGACGAACGGATCGCGGCCGCGCAGCGCGAGGCGCACGGCGGGCTGCAGGCCTTCGGCGAAGCCGCGCTCGGGCGACCATGTCTTCTGCGCCGCGCTCCAGCCCTTCTCGTCGCCACCGTCGTAGAAGACCCAGCCGGCATACGCACCGAACGGCAGCGGCGCGAGCAGCCCGTCCTCGCGCAGCGCGAGCAGCTGCGCAAGGATTTCGCGCGCACGCTGCGGCGCGATCGGGTCGCGCTCGATCATCGCGGCGCGCCCGTCGTCGCGCACGAACTGCACCAGCGGCATCGCGCGGCCGAGCGCGCAGGCGACCAGCCAGTCGAGCCCGTGCGCGATGTGCATCGGACCGTTGGGTGCGTCGAACCGCAGCCGCGCCAGGCCGTGCGCGTGCACGCCGGGCAGGCGCCCGTGCAGGCGCGTGGCGCCGAGGTCGAGCTCGAAGCCGATCGAGCTGGGCTCGTCGTCGCCGCGCCAGCCGGTGAACAGCTCGGCGAAGGGACGGACCTCGTCGACGGTATCGTCGAGCACGCGCATTCCGTACGCGCCGCCGGGCAGCAGGCCCTGCGCGCGCAGCCGGCGTGCGAGCTGCTGCGTGCGCCCGGTGACCTGCGCGTCGAACACCGCCGCCCGCAGGCGGTCGTGCATGCGGCGCTCGAGCACCAGCGGCTCGACGTCGAGTACCGGCGCGCCGACTTCAGGCAGGTGCAGCGACAGCCGCTGGCGCAGGAATGCGTCCGGCGGGTTGCGCAGGACGCGCGCGAGTTCGGTGAGCGCGACATCGGGCTGCCGCGGCTCCGGCGGCTGCAACGCCGTGCCCATCCACGGCGCGAGTTCGCGGCAACGCGGCAGCACGACGCGCGCCGCGGCCTGCCAGTCGTCGCGATAGCTGAAGCGGCGGGGCTCGAGGCCGTCGCCGTCCGCGCCGAACGCTTCCGCGCAGAAGGGCTGCAGCGGGTGGCGCACGGCCGCGCAGGCGCGCGCTCGCTTCGGATCGGCGTGGTACGCCGCCACCACGTCGAGCAGCTCGTTCACCAGCACCGAGGGCTCGCGCACGCTGCCGTCGCGCGGGTCGGCGCCGAGGTAGCTCAGGTAGAACACGTCGTTCGCCGCGGCGAGCAGCTGCAGGAACATGAAGCGGTCGTCGTCGCGCAGCGAGCGGTCGCCGCGACGGCGGTGCGGGCCGTCGAGGTCGCGCACCAGCTGGTTCAAGCCTCCGGCCGGGTCGGCGCGCGGGAACTCGCCGTCGTTAAGCCCGAGGATGCAGATCGCGCGGAACGGCAGCAGGCGCATCGGCACCATGCGGCCGAAGCTGACGCCGCTGCCCATCAGCGGCGCGCGCGTATCGGGCTCGGCGAGCTTGGCGTCGAAATGCGCCCGCACGATGTCCGGCTCGATCGGGCCCATGTGATGCGCGCGGCGCGCGGCGTCGGCGAACTCGTCGATGAGCGTGCGCAGGCGGTCGAGCGCGCGCTCGTCGCGGACCTCGCGCGGGCGCTCGGGCAGCACCGCGGCGAGCAGCGCGAGCAGGCGCTCGCGCCAGTGATCCGCGGTCATCGCGTTCGACAGCACGCGCTCGTAGCGCGTGAGCACGCGCACCAGCCCGATCAGCGTGTCGAGTGCGGCGAGGTCGCCGCCTTCGAGGTCGGGCCAGCCGGCGACGTCGCCGACCATCGCGTCGCACCCCGTGGCGTGGCCGATCAGCAGGCGGTCGAGCGCGAACTGCCAGGTGTAGAGGCCGTCCTCCGGCGCGCCGTGGCGCGCGCGATGCGCGGCGTCGAGGCCCCAGCAGGCGCCGGCGTCGGCGAGCCAGTCGCGCAGGCGGTCGAAGGCCGCGGTGTCGAGGCCCGCGTGCTGCGCGATCGCGGGCGTGGCGAGCAGGTCGAGCACCTCGTTGAGGCCCAGGCGCGAGACCGGCAGCGCGAGCAGGCGCGAAAACACCTCGGCCAGCGGCTCGCTGGCGAGCGGGCTGGTGTCGGCGAGCGTGTACGGAATGAACGCGGTGCGGCCGTGCACGCCGCCGAACACCGCCTCGACGTAGGGCACGTACGGGTCGATGTCCGGCGCGAGCACGGCGATCTCGCGCGGCTGCAGCCGCGGATCGAAGCGATCGTCCTCCAGCAGCGCGCGCAGCTGGTCGTGCAGCACCTGCACCTCGCGCAGGCGCGTGGGGCAGGCGTGCACCTGCAGGCTCGGGTCGGCACGGTCGAGCGCCTCGCGCCAGGGCGTCGCCGGCGGCGGGCGGCGATGCAGCAGGTCGCGCTTGAGGCGGCGCAGCAGCGTCGCGTCGTCGCCGCCGCGTTCGTCGGGATCGTCGTAGGCCGGCAGGTCGAACGACGGATGCACGGTCTCGTAGCCGCCGAGCACCGCCATGAAGTCGCGGCCGGACGCGCCCCAGGCCTGCAGCAGCGGGTTGTCCTCGGCGTCGAGCCCATCGCCGAAGGCTTCGGCGTCGCCGAGTTCGAGCCGGTGCGGCAGCGTGCGCACGTCGCCCCAGTACGCCGCGACCGGCGAGGGCAGGTAGAAATGCAGCGTGCCGGCGCGCGCGGCGGTGGCGAGCACGCGCAGCACGTCGGGCGAGACGTTGAGCGTGGCGAACACGAACAGGCGCGCCGGCAGGCCCGCCGGCGCCTGCGCAGCGTCGGCCCCGAAACGCTCGAGGTAGCGCTGGATGCGCCGCGCCCGGTGCGGGCGGTCGCGGCCCAGCCGTCGCCAGAGCGCGGCCTGCGGATCGCGCGGCGATTCGCCGGCGTCCCACGCGAGCAGCCAGTCGCGGCGCCAGGCCTGGTACTTCTCGAAGGTGCCGGCGAGCTCGCCCGCCAGCGACCAGGCCTTGAGCGCGTCGACCTCGTCGGTGCCGGCGGCCAGGTACGCGCGAAGCGGGCGCAGCACCGGATCGCGCATCGCGCGCTCGTCGTCGAGCAGCGCGAGCAGCCGCCAACGCATGGCCTCGACATCGAGGTCGTCGGCGCGGCCCTCGACGTTGGCGTCCAGCGCCTGCGCGACGAACTCGCCGGGCGTGAGGAACACGATGTTGGCCGCGATGCCGTGCGCCTGCGCGAGCGTGGCCTGCAGCCAGCGGCGCATCGAGGGCTGCGGGATGATCACGACGTCCGGCTCGAGCAGGCCCTGCCCGGCCGCCGGCGCCCGGAGCTCCTCGGCCATCAGCCCGGCGAGGATTTCCAGCGAATTCGAGTGGTACAGGCGGAAATCGGGGGCCGCGGCCATGCGCGCCATCTTGCCGCAGGACGTCGCAGCCCGTGCGACGCGCGGCTCAGGCGCGACGGAGACCGCGCGGCGTCGCGTCGAACCGGTCGACGCCGCCGGATCTCACCCTGCGCCAAGACGGTTCAGCTTCCCCGCGTGACGGGCGTCACCGCGGCACGGCTGCGTTCCACGCGCGGGTGGCCCGGGCCGGCGGCGCCTGCGAGAATGCGCCCCTGTCCCCCGTTCAGCCGCGCGCCCGTAGCCTTCGCGCCGCCTTCCGCGTGCGCGCGCCGCCTCCCATGACCCAGCCTTCGCCCATCGTCGCCCTCCGCGGGCTGCGGCTCGCCCGCGGCGAACGCACGATCCTGCACGACGTCGACCTGTCGGTCGCGCCGGGCGAGGTCGTCGCCGTGCTCGGCCCGTCCGGCTGCGGCAAGTCGACGCTGCTGGCCGCGCTCACCGGCGAGCTCGCGCCCGCTGCCGGCACGGTCGAGGTGCTGGGCCGGCCGATGCCGACCGGCGGCCGCGCGCTGCTCGAGCTGCGCCGCGGCATCGGCGTGATGCTGCAGGGCAACGGCCTGCTCACCGACCTGACCGTCGCCGACAACGTCGCGCTGCCGCTGCGCACGCATACCGACCTGCCGGACGCGATCGTCCGTCGGCTGGTCGAGATGAAGCTGCATGCGGTCGGCCTGCGCGCCGCCGCCGACGCGTACCCGCGTGAGCTCTCCGGCGGCATGGCCCGCCGCGTCGCGCTGGCCCGCGCGCTCGCGCTCGATCCGCCGCTGATGATCTACGACGAGCCGCTGACCGGTCTCGACCCGATCGCCTCGGGCGTCGTCATGTCGCTGGTGCGCCGCCTCAACGACACGCTGGGGCTCACGTCGATCGTCGTCACCCACCACGTGCACGAGACGCTGCCGGTCGCCGACCGCGCGCTGGTCATCGCCAACGGCCGCATCGTGTTCTCGGGTACGCCGGCCGAGCTCGAGCGCTCCGACGACGCCTTCGTGCAGCAGTTCCTGCGCGGCGCGCCCGACGGCCCGATCGCCTTCGATGCCGCGCCGCGCGCGCACAGGACGCCCGCCTGATGTTCGCCAACACCGTCCGCACGCTCGGCCAGGCCGGGCTGTTCTCCTTCGCGGTGCTGCGCGCCAGCCGGCCGACCGCCGACTTCCTGCGCGAGCTGGTGCGCGAGGTCTACAAGATCGGCGCGCGCTCGCTGCCGATCATCCTGGTCGGCGGCGCCTTCGTCGGCCTGTCGCTCACGCTGCTGGGCTACAAGGCGCTCGCCACCTACGGCGCGGCCAACCAGGTCAGCGCGCTGCTCGGCCTCGGCATGTACCGCGAGCTCGCGCCGGTGCTCACCGCGCTGCTGTTCGTCGGCCGCGCCGGCAGCTCGATCGCCGCCGAGCTCGGGCTCATGCGCGCGACCGACCAGATCACCGCGCTCGGCCTGATGGGCATCGATCCGGTCGGCAAGGCGGTCGCGCCGCGCGTCTGGGCGGCGGTGCTGAGCGTGCCGCTGCTCACCGGCTTCTTCTGCGCCGCCGGCATCGTCGCCAGCTGGTTCGAGGCGGTGCACGTGATCGGCCTCGAGGCCGGCCCGTTCTGGCAGGTGATGCGCGATGCCGTCGACTTCCACGGCGACTTCCTGGTCGCGCTGCAGAAGGCGCTGGTGTTCGGCGCGCTGTCGGCGTGGGTGGCGGCGTTCGTGGGTTACCACGCCGAGCCGACGATCGAGGGCACCTCGCTCGCGACCACGCGCGCGGTGGTCAATGCCTCGCTGCTGGTGCTGATGTTCAACTTCGTGCTGTCGGCGCTGCTGTTTCGCTGATCCATCCGGCGCGATGCGCGCCACGTAACCGTCCGGGAACCTTCTGATGCGCAGTCCTCGAATCGAATTCGCCGTCGGCGCCTTCCTGCTGCTCGCACTCGCCACGCTGCTGGTGCTCGCGCTCGCGTCGACCAACGGCCGCTGGGGCGGGCATGGCGACACGTACCCGCTGAAGGCGCGCTTCTCCAACATCGGCGGCCTGCGGCCCAACGCACCCGTGAAGATCGGCGGCGTGATGGTGGGCGAGGTGGCCGACATTCAGCTCGACCCCGTTAAATACGACTCCATCGTGACGCTCGCGATCCAGGGGAAGTACAAGGACCTCCCGTCCGATACCGGCGCCGGCATCTTCACCGCCGGCCTGCTCGGCGAGAGCTACGTCGGACTGACGCCCGGTGGCGATCCGACGCCGCTCAAGCCCGGCGACGAGCTCTACCTCACGCAACCGGCCGTCGACCTGATCCAGCTCGTCGGCAAGTACATGTTCAGTGGCGGTGGGAAGCCCGCGGACGGCGACAACGCCGACGCGGCGACCGACGCGGCCACCGCACCCAAGGAGTGACACCCATGAAGCGCACCGCCCTCGTCCTCGTGCTGTCCGCCGCCTTCGCCGCCGTTCCAGGCGCGATGGCCGCCGCGCAGCCCGCCGCCACGCAGCAGTTCGGCACGCCGTCCAAGCTCGTGCTCGACAACAGCTCGCGCGTGCTCGCCACGCTCGAGTCGCGCCGTGCCGAGTTCTCGAAGAACCGCACCGCGCTCAAGCAGTTCGTGTCCGGCGAGTTCAACCAGATGTTCGACCGCGACTACGCGGCGCGCCTGGTGCTCGGCGCGCACGGCCGCGGCGCCACGCCGGCCGACGTCAGCAAGTTCGCCGACGCGCTCAGCGAGAACCTGATGCAGCGCTACGGCTCGTCGCTGCTCGACTTCAACACCCGCCTCACGGTGAAGGTGAAGTCGGAAACGTCGATCGCGAACGGCAAGGCCACCAAGGTCTCCACGCTGATGCTGCGCCAGGGCGGCGAGCCGATCCCGGTCGACTACCTGATGCGCCAGGTCAACGGCCAGTGGAAGGTCTTCGACGTGATGGTGGAGGGCGTGAGCTTCGTGCAGACCTTCCGCAGCCAGTTCGACGGCCCGCTCTCGCGCGCGCCGATCGCGCAGGTCGCCGCGGACCTCAAGGCCGGCAAACTGCAGGCGCAGACCAAGCGATGAGCGACGTGCGGGTACGCCGCGACGGCGACGTCCTGCATCTCGACGGCCGCCTCGACCGGGCGGCCGTCGCGTCGGCGTGGCGCGCGCTGCAGCCGCTGCGCGCTGGCGCGGCGTCGGTGGATCTCGCGGGCGTGGACGCCGTCGACAGCGCCGGGCTGGCGCTGCTGGCGGAACTCGCCGCCGGCGGCCTGCGCATCGACGGCACGCCCGCCGGCCTCACCGAGCTGCGCGCGGCGTATCGCCTCGATGCGTCGCTGGGTTTCGCGCACTGAGCACAGCCCGCGCGGCCGCGAGCGTAAACTGACCCCATGATCCGCCCCGTCGCCATTGAAGGCGCCCGCGCGGCCGGCACGCCGGCCCGCCCGCTGCTCCTGCTCGCCCTGCTCGCCGCGACCGCGCCGGCCTGGGCCCAGCAGCCGCCCCCGACACCGCCCGCGACTCCGTCGACGGCCGCCGCCGACACCGCGACGCCGCCGGCGGCCGACGAGGCCGCGGCTGCGGAGAACGCCACGCCCGCGACCCCGCCGCCTACCGACACCGTCCCGCCGACGGACGACGCCTCCACGGCGACGCCGCCGGCCGACGCGGGCGACGACGCGCAGGCGCCGCCCACCGACACGCCACCGCCGCCCGACGCATCGGCCGCGACGCCGCCCGCGTCCACCGCCGCCGAATCCGATTTCGACGCGCTGTACGGCCCCGGCGAGACCCGCGACGGCGCGCCCGCCGCCCCGGCCGCCGCGTACGATCCGTGGGAGCCGTACAACCGCCGCATGCACCGCTTCAACAACGCGGTCGACCGCCGCGTCGCCAAGCCGCTCGCGACGGTCTACGTGAAGGTGGTGCCGCGCCCGATCCGCAGCGGCGTCAGCAACTTCTTCGCCAACCTCGGCCAGCCGGCCTCCGCGGTGAACGCACTGCTGCAGGGCAAGCCGAAGCAGGCCGCGCACTCGCTCGGCCGCTTCCTGCTCAATTCGACGCTCGGCATCGGCGGCATCTTCGATCCCGCCACCGACGCGAAGCTCGACAACCGCAACGAGGACTTCGGGCAGACGCTCGGCGTGTGGGGCTGGAAGCGCTCGCGCTACGTCGAGCTACCGCTGTTCGGGCCGCGCACGCTGCGGGACGTGGTCGGCATGGCCGGCGACGCACCGCTCTCGCCGATGCGCCAGGTCGAGGCCGATCGCATCCGCGTGCCGCTGCAGGGCCTGCAGCTGGTCGACCTACGCGCCACGCTGATGTCCACCGACGCGCTGCGCGAAGGCGCCGAGGACGACTACCGCCTCGTGCGCGATGCCTGGATGCAGCGCCGCGCGTACCAGATCGGCGGCGACCGCGCGGCCGACGACGACACGCCCGACTACCTCAAGGACGATCCGGCGATGGTGCCGGTCGATGCGATGCCCGTCTCGGGCGACCACTGATCGCGCGAGGCTTCACGGGTCGCGCGATGCAGGCCAATGGATCGGCCACGCGGCACGACGCCGCACGCGCGACGGTGATCAGCCCTCGCCCTGCACCAGCTGCACCGATTCGCCGTCGACGATGACTTCGAGCTCGGGCAGCAGTTCCTCCGACACCTTGCGCTTGCCGCGCGCGCCCAGCGCGACGAGGCGGCGCGCGCGCGGGATGACGGCCTGGCGCGAATCGCTCAGGCGGTTGCGCGCGTCGAGATAGGCCTTGCTCGCGTCGTCGAGCTTGCTGCCCACGCGGTCGAACTCGGCGAGGAAGCTGGTGAGCGCATCGAGTAGGAGGCCGCCGGCCTCGCCGATCTCGCGTGCCTGCTTCTGGATGCGGTCGCGCGTCCACAGCCGCTCGACCACGCGCAGCACCGCCATCAGCGTGTTCGGCGAGGCGAACACCACGCCCTTCTCGAACGCTTCGGACTGGATCGCCGCGTCGAACCCGAGCGCCGCCGACAGCGCGCCCTCGATCGGCACGAAGGCGATCGTCACTTCCAGCGCGTTCTCGCCCATCAGCTTGGGGTAATTGCGATCGGCGAGGTCGCGCACGTGCTGGCGCAGGCCCACGGCGTGGCGCCGCATCGCGTCGTTCTGCGCATCCGGCGTGTCGGCGTTCATCGCCTCCTCCCACGCCACCAGGTTGACCTTGCTGTCGACCACCACGCAGCGGTCGCCCGGCAGGCGCACCACCACGTCGGGGCGCAGCACGCGGCCCTCGTCGTCGCTGCCCTGCTTCTGGCGGTCGTAGTGCGTGCCTTCCTCCAGGCCCGAGCCGCGCAGCACGTTCTCGAGCATCAGCTCGCCCCAGTCGCCGCGCACCTTCGCGTTGCCCTTCAACGCCTTGGTCAGCGCGGCGGCCTGGGCCGCCATGTCCTGGTTCAGCGTTCGCAGTTCGTTGACCGCGCCGACCAGCGTCGCGCGCTCACGCGCCTCGTCGCTGTAGACCGTGTCGACGCGCTGGCGGAACTGGTTGAGCTGCTCGGCGAACGGCTTGAGCAGCGTCTCGATGTCGGCCTTCGACTGCACCGTCGCGTGGCGCACGTTCTTCTCGAACTGTTCGCCGCGCTCGGCGAAGACCTTGCCGGCCATCTGCGCGAACGCGTCGGACAGCTTGGCCTGCGCCTGGTCGACGAACGTGCGCATCTCCTCGTGCTGCCGGCGCGCGTGCTCGAGGTGCGCGGTGGCCTGAGCATGCTCCTCGCGCCAGCGCGCGACATCGGCCTCCAGCGTCGACGCACGCACGCGCACGGCATCGAGCTGGCGGTTGCGGTCCTCGAGTTCGGCGATCGCCGCCGCGCGCGCGACGCGCTCGTCCTCCAGCGCCGTGCGGACCGATTCCAGCGCGGCGCGCAGGCGGGCGTGTTCGTCCTGCAGGCGCGCATGCGCCTCGGCATCGGCGCGCAGGCCGCCGAGCGCCTCGGCGTCGATGCGCGCGCGCTCGCGGGCGCCATCGAGTTCGGCAGCGAGGCGGTCGCGATCGGCGAGCACGCCGACAAGCGCCGGATCGGGGCCGGTGCCGCGACGCTGCAGGCGCGACAGCGCGATGCCGACGAAGGCGAGCGCCGCCACGGCGGCGGCCAGCAAGGCGTAGATCACGAGCGCGGACGTGGGGCCCATGCGGCCGCTCCGATGCGGGAAGGCGGCACAGGTTAGGGTCATTCCGGTCTCAATGCGTGAGATGGCGTCGCGCCGCTCACTGCGACGCAACACCGGGCGCGCGGTAATCCGCGACTCCGCCCCCGGGTCGCCGATGGACGCGCACGCCTTCTTCAACGGCTGGTCCGGCCCGCTGCGCATCGCGCTGGTGGGCGTGCTGGCCTACTTCGCGCTGCTGCTGTGCCTGCGGCTGGCGGGCAAGCGCACGCTGTCCAAGTGGAACGAGTTCGACTTCGCCATCACCGTCGCGCTGGGCTCGGCGCTCGCCAATGCCGTGCTGTCGGAAAGCGTGCCCCTGGCGGACGGCATCACCGGCATCGCGGTGCTGGTGCTGCTGCAGTACGTGTTGACCCACCTAGCGATGCGCTCGCCGCGCGTGCGCCGGGTCATCCAGTCGCGCCCCACCGCCCTGCTGCGCGACGGCCGCCTGCTGCCCGACGCGATGCGCGACCAGCGCGTCAGCGAGACCGAAGTCGCCGCGGCGATCCGTGGCGGCGGGTTCGGCTGCTTCGACGAGGTGGCCGTGGTGGTACTGGAGACCAATGGCACGTTCAGCGTGATCGGCCGGGCGCACGTCGGCTCCGGCAGCGCGCTCGCCGACGTGGAGAATGCGCGGCACCATGACGTCGCCGATCGCGCCTGACCCGCTGCGCCTGTCCTTTATCGTGCCCGCGCACGACGAGGCGCCGCGGCTGCCGGCGACGCTCGCATCCCTGCACGCGGCGGCACGCGCCTGCGGGGTCGATTACGAGATCGTCGTGGTCGACGACGCGTCGACCGATGCCACTGCCGCGGTGGCCGCGGCGAACGGCGCGCGCGTGCTGCGCGTCAAGCACCGGCACATCGCGGCGACCCGCAACGCCGGGGCCGCAGCGGCGACGGGCGCGCGGCTGGTGTTCGTCGACGCCGATACCCGCGTGCCGGCCGCGACGCTGGCGGCCGCGCTGGCCGCGCTGGCGGGCGGTGCGGTCGGCGGTGGCGCCCGCCTGCGGCTCGACGGTCCGCTGCGTTGGGACCACCGCATCGCCGTCGCCTTCGGCGTCGGCCTGGTGCGGCTGGCGCGCATCGCGGCGGGCTGCTTCATCTTCTGCACCCGAGAGGCCTTCGACGCGACCGGTGGGTTCGACGAGCGCTGGTACGCCGGCGAGGACGTGGCGATGAGCCGCTCGCTCGCCAGCGCCGGCCGCTTCGTGCTGCTTCGCGAGCCCGGTTGGACCTCGGCGCGCAAGCTGCACACGTTCTCGATCGGGGAGCACGCGCGGCTCATCCTGCGCGTCGCACTGCGCGGGCGCGGCGTGCTGCGCTCGCGCGAGCACCTCGCGCTCTGGTACGAGCGCCGCGAGAAGCGGTAGACCTCAGTCGAGCACGCGGCAGAACACGGCCTTGAGGTAACGCGATTCGGGCACGCTCGCCAGCACCGGATGGTCCGCGCCCGCGCCCGATACCTTGAGCACCTGCACGGTGCGCCCCGCGTAGTAGGCGGCGCGGCGCAGCATGTCGAGGAACTGGTCCTCGCTGACGAGCCCCGTGCACGAGAACGTCGCCAGCAGGCCGCCCGGCTTGACCACGCCGAGCGCGAGCTTGTTCATGTCGAGGTACTTCTTGAGCGCGGGAATGACCTGCTCGCGATCGCGCGTCATCTTCGCCGGGTCGAGGATCACCACGTCGTACGCATCGCCGCGGTTCCCCGCATCGCGCAGCCACGGGAAGATGTCGGCCTGCACGAACCTGATGCGCTGGTCGTTGAGCTTGGCATTGCCCTTGGCGATCGACAGCACCGCATCGTCGATGTCGACGCCGGTGACCTCGCTCGCGCCGCGCACCGCCGCATACACGCCGAAGCCGCCGGTGTTGCAGCACAGGTCGAGCACGGTCTTGCCGTGCACGAGCTGGCTCAACCACTGGCGGTTCTCGCGCTGGTCGGCGAAGAAGCCGGTCTTGTGCGCGCCGGACGGGTCGGCGCGGAAGCGGATGCCGTTCTCGGTGATGATCGCCGGCGGCACGGCCGACTGCACGCGGAAGTCGAAGCTCTCCTGCTTCTGCACGTGCTCGTCGGCGAAGCTGAAGAAGCGGCAGCCGGGGAACTGTTCGCTGAGCGCGGCGTAGATCCACTCGCGGTGGCGGAACATGCCGGCCGAGAAGAACTCGACCACCAGCAGGTCCGCATAGCGGTCGACGACCAGGCCCGACAGCCCGTCGCCCTCGCTGTGCACCACGCGCCAGGCGTCGCTGATGGCGTCGAGCCCGAGCAGGTCGCGGCGCAGCGACACCGCCGCGGCGATCTTGCGGCGGAACCAGCCCGCGTCGACCGCGACGTCGGGATCGGTCTCCAGGATGCGCACGGCGATGCGCGAGTGGCCGTTGTAGAAGCCGCGGCCGATCCACTCGCCGTCCACGCCCACCACGTCGACGATCGCGCCCGGCTTGGGCCGCTGCTCGGGCTTTTCCACCAGCCGCTGGAAGATCCACGGGTGCGTGGACTTCCACGCGTTCTTGAGGCGTACCACGGGCTGTTCGTTCATCCGCCCATTGTAGGTGTCATCCGTTTTTAATCCTGACCGGTTACCATCGGCGCCGAAGGGGAGTAGCTCCCAGCGTCCGGATCGTCATTACGAGCCTCACGGCTCCGGTCCGGCGGCAGCCAAACGGCTGTGAGCAAGACCTTCGTCCCGTCCGGGGCGAAGGTGCGTCCTTTCCGAGCGCCGCCGTCCCGGGTCCAGCACCCTGCGGAGCCTCCCATGGACACCATCGCCTCACCCCTGATGTGGACCGCCTTCGGCGGCCTCGTCGCCCTCGCCTTGCTCGCCGACCTGGTGCTGATGCGCCACGGCGGCGCCCATCGCGTCACCTTCAAGGAAGCCCTCGGCTGGAGCATCGGCTGGGTGGCGGTCGCGCTTGCCTTCGGCGGCTGGCTGTGGTGGCAGGTGACCCAATCCGCCGGCGCCGCGGAAGGCCAGCGCATCGCGCTGGAGTACTTCACCGGCTACCTGATCGAGAAGTCGCTCGCGGTCGACAACATCTTCGTCTTCCTGATGCTGTTCTCGTACTTCGCGGTGCCGGAGGAGCAGCGCCAGAAGGTGCTGATCATCGGCGTGCTCGGCGCGATCGTGCTGCGCGCGGTGATGATCTTCGCGGGCGCGTTGCTGCTGGCGAAGTTCCACTGGATCCTGTACGTGTTCGGCGCCTTCCTGCTGCTGACCGGCATCAAGATGCTGTGGGCCGCGGGCAAGGAACCGGACCTCGAGAAGAACCCGCTGCTGCGCTGGCTCACGGGCCACCTGCCGATGACGCGCGGCTACGTCGGCAGCCAGCTGACGGTGCGTGAGAACGGCAAGCGCCTGTACACGCCGCTGTTCGTGGTGGTGGTGATGATCGGCATCACCGACGTGATCTTCGCGGTCGACTCGATCCCGGCGATCTTCGCCATCACCAAGGACCCGTTCGTGGTGCTGACGTCGAACGTGTTCGCCGTGCTCGGCCTGCGCGCGATGTTCTTCCTGCTCGCCGGCCTCGCCGACCGCTTCCACCTGCTGCCCTACGGGCTCGCGCTGGTGCTGATGTTCATCGGCGCGAAGATGCTGCTGATCGACGTCTACAAGATCCCGATCGCCGCGTCGCTGGGCGTGGTGGCGGCGACCATCGGCGCGACGGTGGTGCTGAGCCTGCTGCGCCCGCAGCCGGGGAAGAAGGCCGCCTGGTAACCGTCGCGCCGCCGGCCTTGCATTCGCGGGCCGGCGGCGCCACGTCGCTGGCATGCACCTGCACACGCCCGCCCCGCCGATCGACCCCGCGCAGCAGTCCCGGCTCGATCGCCGGCGCTGGCGACGGGCATTCAACGTCTCGCTGGTCGCGGTGCTCGCGCTGCTGGCGGTCTATTCCGCGCAGCCGACCTTCGACGCCGGCGCGTGGACGGTGCGCCCGCACGTCGTCGACGGCCTGCGCGGCGTGGCGACCGCGCCGCTGCTGCACGGCTCGGTCGCGCACGTGGCGAGCAATTCACTCGGCCTGCTGGCCCTCGGCACGCTGACGATCGCCCAGTACCCGCGCGCCCTGCTGCGCACGGTGCCGCTCGCGTGGATCGGCTCGGGGCTCGCGGCGTGGTGGCTGGGCGAGGCGGGCTCGGCGCACCTGGGCGCGAGCGGCGTCATCAACGGAATGCTGTTCATGGTGCTCACGCTCGGCCTCGTGCGGCGCGACCGCCCGGCCGTGGCCGCGGCGATGCTGGGGCTCACGCTGTTCGGCGGCATGCTGATGTCGGTGCTGCCGCACGAGCCCGGCATCTCCTGGCAGTCGCATCTGGGCGGCGCCATCGGCGGCGTGATCGGCGGGCTCTGGGGCCGTCGCAGCGACCCGATGCCGCCACGCGTGCGCTACAGCTGGGAGGACGACGACGACGGGATCGACGAACCTGTCGCGGAGACGCCGTCCGATGCGACGCGTCGCGTACCGGTCCGCGTCACCTGGGGCTGATCAGCGCGACGCGAGATCCAGTGCGAGCCCGACGAACACCGCGAGCCCGACCCAGTGGTTGTGCAGGAACGCGCGGAAGCAGGCCGCGCGCTCGCGATGCCGCGCGATGCGGAATTCCCACAGCACCAGCACGACGGCGACCACGAGCCCGATCAGGTACGCCGGCCCCAGCGCACCGAGCACGCCGACCGTCGCGAGCAGCACGAAGAACAGCGCGTACAGCAGCGACTGCGCGAGCAGGTCGTGGCGCCCGAACAGGATCGCCGTGGACTTGCTGCCCATACGCAGGTCGTCCTCGCGATCGACCATCGCGTACCAGGTGTCGTAGGCGGTCGACCAGACGATGTTGGCCGCGTACAGCACCCACGCGATCGTCGGTACCTCGCCGCGGATCGCCGCGAAGGCCATCGGAATGCCCCAGCCGAAGGCCATGCCGAGGTACACCTGCGGAAAGTGGGTGTAACGCTTGAGGTAGGGATAGCTCGCCGCCAGCACGACGCCGACGACGCTCATCGCGATCGTCAGCCGGTTGAGCGTGGACACCAGCGCGAACGCCGCCAGCATCAGCACGGCGAACACGGCGAGCGCCTCGCGGCCACGCACGGCGCCGGTCGCCAGCGGACGGTTCCGGGTGCGTTCGACGTGCGGATCAAGCCAGCGGTCGGCGTAGTCGTTGATCACGCAGCCGGCCGAGCGCGTCAGCCAGACGCCGAGCGAGAACACCACGAGCGGCCACAGCGGCGGCACGCCCCGGGCGGCCAGCCACAGACCCCACCACGTGGGCCAGAGCAGCAGCAGCCAGCCGATCGGACGGTCGCCGCGGACCAGCGCCCAGTACAGGGCAAGGCGGCGGCGCAGGCCGGCGGTCGGGGGACTGGAGGAAGGCGGAACGCTCATCGGGGCATCGCGGCGCCGCGGCGCGCGGCCCCTACAGGGTAACGGGCCGCCGACCACGAGCCCGGCGGCGGCGAATGCGGCTAGAATGCCCGTCCCGCGCGGCCCGCCGCGCGCGGCCCGCAACGCGCCTGTAGCTCAGCCGGATAGAGTAGTGGCTTCCGAAGCCGCAACTCACCGGTCGGGAAGGGAAGATGGAGTGGCACACGGGCTTGGACTCATGGACGGGCCCCGCGGTAGAAAAAGTCCTTACAAAACGCGCCTGTAGCTCAGCCGGATAGAGTAGTGGCTTCCGAAGCCATTGGTCGGGGGTTCGAATCCCTCCAGGCGCGCCAACTCCTCTGTGACAGATCTGTGCCGCGGCTGGGACGGCGCCAGATTGGACGCTGACGCGTATTGAGTAGTAGACGGTGTGACGCCGGGTTGCGTCCTGCCCTCCTCCGAGCATCGGTATCGGGGGTCCTCATCGACCGCCCTAGTCATGACTGCCGCGTGGGGTGCGAGTCCCGCGTCCGCAGGCATGCTGGGTCCAAGCGCTCTTCTAGCGCCGCTGCACGCGCGCGACAGGGGGGTCAGGGCGCAACCGCCCTGCCCTCCAGACATGCCGACCCAGTGTCGATCGGGGATGCCGCCGGGACGCACGCCGTGGCGGGTAGGGCAGGCAGGCAGACCCGGGCGCCGCATATGGCCGCAGTCTTCACAGATCAGGGTCGGCAGGTCTTCGGCGAAGGCCAGAATCGCGCGCTGTCCATCAACCGCCTCCCGGATGCGGAAGCGAAGCGTCCCGGCCTTTTCCTTGACCGTGGCAACAGGCTGGGGAGCCCCTCGGGTTACGGCCTCGCGCTGCAATCCACGGCAGACCAGTTCGATTAAGGGGTACCAGCCATCCTCGCACCGAAGGCCGTACGCGACTGCTGAGCGCACGAGTGACTGCTCGATTCCGCGCCCTACTAGTAGGCGCGCGGCTCGCACGCAATACTATGAGGCTGAAGGTTTGGACCTTCCGCGGTCGCGAAAGCTCCATTGGCGCGTCTACGAACGTCGCTTTCCGGTAGGCGCTTTGCCGGGAGCTTTTACTTTCTCGGATAGCGCCTTTACGGCAACGGTCTTGCCGACGTCCAGCAAAGTGCTGGCTATCTTGGACCCAAGTTCGACGGCTGCTTCCGTGCAGGCCGGGCACAGCTCGTGGTCGTACGTGTCGGTACCCTTCGCATAGTTATGGCAGCCAGGCGAACGGCAGAGGAACACCGTCGCTTCGCACTTCGGGCATTTGCAACGATCTCGGCGGAAAGAATTTTCTTCCACCACGATTGGGGAGACAGCTTCCCCGCAGAACGGACAACACCCTTTTTGTTTCGTCTTCATGCGGTCCGACCCCGATTTGGCCGTGCGGCTCATCAAATCGGCCGCTTCCTGACTCGTTAAGTGTTACGTCACCGAGGGGGCCGTCCCAAGGGCAGTTCCCCCAACGCCATTACGGCGGGTCGACGGAAACCTTTTGCGACGTCAGTTGTCTCGACATGCCGCCTGAACAGCGCTGACGAGGCGCTGGGCTGCGGCGACCGTGACCCACAGGCCAATAAATGCAAAGACGTCTTTTGCCATGAGTTGCCTCGTGTGGTTGGGGCCGAGCCAGCACCCGTGGCTCGGACACGTCCTACCCTAAGCAGCGGTGCGACATGACGCGTCGCATGTGCATCATGCGCCGGCACCGCTATCTCAGAGCGTAGCCTACGGTCCGCCTACCCGGCCCGCTGCGCTTGCTACGCCTAGCGTAGCGAACGCAAGTTCGAGTCGGCGCGGCGCTGCTGCGGTGGCTTTGCGTCTCCATCACTTTTTTAACGTTTACAGCAGGGCGCTTATAGGTCACCACGGCATAAATTAGGCGGCGGCGAGTTCAAACACCTCGCCACCGCGCACGGCAACCAGCAGCTCAACCGGCATGCGGTTCTCATTCATCAGGCGGTCGAACTGCGCTGAAAGAATGGCCGCATCTTGCCTCAACGCAGGCAGCAACGACTGATGCGTAATTCGCACAGACTCACGGTTTGCCGCGAGTTCAATCTTGCTGTCTCCCAATGCTGAAAAGGCAGACAGCTTTCCCAAAACAGCGGCTTCAAACTGGGATAGGGCACCATGCGGGCCGATGAGCCATTCTGCATCATTGCGAATGCTCTGCTCCCGCGACTCAACCGTCAAAACCGTACCGGAGAAATTGCATAGCAGTCGGCACGCCATCATGCGAGCGGCCAGACACAATTTCCACTGATGGACGGTTTCGTCAAAGGCCACCTGGAGCTTGACGAGCCGCTCTCGAAAAACGGAAGTGCCAAATTTGCCCTCATCTTTGGCTTCTGCAGCCTGAGCGATGAGTCCGATGATGTCTGCCTTGAGGTGGCCTTGCACCGCCAGTAGGCGCTTCTCCGAGTCCTCGAGCTGCTGTTCGAGAGCCGGGCGCAGTTCTCCACCCATGATTGGGTCAGCCACCTGCCGCAGATACTGGATGGCTCCAGTGATTTCCGCCTCGCGCTCGTTAGTCAGGAAGGTGCTGATTTCATCTACACCTTCCTTGATCTCGTCCAACCGCTCGCTGATGTCAGCCAGATGCTTTTGAGCCAACGCCATGGACGCGACGTTGAATAAGGCCGCCGAATTCACCACCTGCGATAGTTCCCCCTCGAACAGGCGAACATGCTCACTGATTTTTCCGTCGGCGCCGTGCACAATCCCGCGAAATCCATTGCCGTCTTTGGCCAGCGTAAGCGGGCCATTCACGACAACCCTCATGTACCGCTCGCTCGCGACTTCGCTTGCCGTGACCAGCCCCGGGGCCGTCTGAAACAACGGAGAAAGACGGTTGATTCCAGACTTCCTCACGTCGATCCGCTTGGCGGACGAAGGAAAAGAAGTGATCGGAACGTCCATCACTTCAATCGCATTGCTGTCAGCTTGGTGGTGAAGTATTAGCGATCCACCCAGCTGCTGCTCTACGCCACATCGGGATGGTGCAAGTTCGCTCGCCGGCGTGACGCTCGCAGATGCCCTGTAGACGTCTTCCTCGAGCAGACGAATGCGAGCCAAATGATTGATGCAGGGAAGCGTGACCCTGTGCGATGAAACCACCGATGCCACCTTCTTCTTCAGCCACTTTGGTGCGAAGGCGACGGCAGTCGCGCCCAGAACAACGCTTGGCAGTCCACCGACGCTGCCAATCGCGGCTCCGCCAGCGGCGGAGAGATTGGCGTTAGAGTGCAGCATGTCGGTGTCGTAAGATCGGCAGCCGCGCCTTCACACTTGCTCGTAGAGCGCTGAGTCAAGGAGAGCGGCCCGACGTCGCCAAATGGTCACTTCACGCGAGTCCTTTGGCTCGCCGGCGGTATACCACTCGGTGGACCAGACATGGTCGAGCAGTGCGAGATATTGCCCGACGGTGTCTACGCGTTTTCCGCCAATTAAACGTGCGAGCTGCGGCTTACTCCCGTTATTCACGGAGACGAAAAGATCCGGGCGCTTGACCGCCAGCAGACGGCTCACGACGCCGATCTTGACTCCCTTGAGTTCGGTCAGCTTGCCAATCACGTCTTCGATGAGGCCCCGACTTACGGGCCCGTCCAACGGAACGCGGTCCAAAGCTGCTCCTACTGCGTCTGGGGATTCGTACACAATGTTCTTGGCGAAGCCAGCCGCTCGCATTGTCCCGATGAAGCCGCTGGATCTCCCCATCCCCATCAGGAACTGACGGTCGGGCCTCGATATAGCTGCGAACTTGGGCTGGTCCCGAAAGATTCTTTCAGCTTCATCCAGTTCATAGAGGTATGAGGGATGTTCGCCAAACACCCGAACTTTATTGCCGTCGGCAAGAGGCCTCTCGTGCTGGGCATCGATCAGGCTGACGTACGCCTCCCATGACATGCTGAGGCTGGATATCGACGAGATCTCAAGCTTGGCACCTGGGACTGTGATCTTTTTGCGCCTTGCGGATTCCCATACTTGCCGATACTGCTCTAGCCAAGTGGGCGACAATCTCGTTCCGAGCATCCATTGCTCGTCGATAAACGTTTGAAGTGCGTCAAGTTCGCTGTCGTCGGTAGAGCCGTCAAGTAGCACGCAAAGCTCGGTATTGGACGTATAGGCAGCCGTCGTAAAATTTGCCGATCCAACGATTGCCTTCGCTCGGTTGCCCTTGCGTCCGCTAATAACCTTGGGGTGAAACGTGCCCTCCGAGTTGATCATGAGGCGAAGACGATCGGGCTTCTTGTCGAGGACCTCAAGGGCTGAAGGCTCTGTTTGGGCAAATGCGGTTCCGATAACGGCGCGACCGACCTTTCCGAGCTGCATTGTCTGCCAGTGCCTACCCTTGCCCTGCCCGGAATTCACCCAAGCGAAGCACATGTCGACACGATCAGCCCAAGCGAAAAGGGCTTCGAGTGCAATGTAGAGCGAGTCTACGTCGGTGATGACTTTGGTCTTCATACGTTTGCTGGATGCCTTTGCACGGTTATTTTCATCTTGTGCCGGCTTTGCGCGCCGGCCGATCTCTGACGCTTAATGCCAAGTAGGGCCGCGCCGTAGCCTGGAAACGTGAGCCTTTGCTGGAGCGTCCGGACCGGGCTTTCCGCGGTATCGCTGGAGCCCCGCGCGTGTCAGCTAGCTGGTGGACTAGAGAGGCCCCACGGCGCACTGCGGCAGCTCGGCCAGCTTCAACAGGTCAACACGGGGCGAGTAAGCTCGCTACTCTCTCCGTGAACGTTTTGGGCACCGGCATCAATCGTCCGCTAATTAGATCGAAAGGAACGACGGCCAGCTGCAGCTCGGGCGTGTAGTTGAACGGCGGCAGTGCTTCGCGGAAGTCCGTTGTAACTGGATAGACGAGAAGCATGTCACCGGCTCCTCCAAGGTAGCGGTGTCCATAGGCGAACAGTTGGTAAAAATCCGCCTGGCGGAGCCCGTACTTGTCTTTGGTGCCAATCAAGTGGCTATCGACCCGCTTCCATTTGGTATCGAGGACGATCCGCGAGTCTCCGGCCTCGAGGAGGAAATCAGGCTGCAAATTGAACCAGCGGTCGCCAGCGTGCTCGCACAGGTATTCATGGGACGCTTGCGGACGCAACCGAGCACCTGGCTGAAGCTGGGCGCGAAGGCACACCTCCACGTAGCGCTCGAATACTGTTTCCATCGGAAACAGCAGGCTCTTTCCACGCCAGGCGCCGTGGACCGACATTGGCACAGACTCGTCCAAGAGCAGCGCACACCAGGGGCGAACGGCGCGATAGCTTCCCATGAGCCGGTTCGACTGCCATCGGCGGAAGTCGGCAGCGACGTTCTGACTACGTGGCACCTCGTGGAGGACCGCCGCGAGCTCGTGTGCGAGCCTCCAGTTCCTCTGCTCGCGCGTTCGTAATCGAACAATGTCCAGCGCAGAGGCGAGCAGCCGGTTCTCCGGGCGATCAGCATCGAAGACATCGTGTTCGATCTGAAACAGATGGGCCCGCCCCGGCGGCTGCCTGAGCTGACGAACTGTCTCGAGCCTGCCCCGCAGATAGGGCTGCTGCTCGCGAACGGCGCGGTAATCAAAACGGATGCCCTTCTTAACGAGGATGCTGAGCTCCTCGAGAAATGCATGCATCACCCATTCGGTCAATGGCGTGCGGAATGCCTCGATATCGGCCGGGCCAGTTTCGCGCCTCGGGAGATCCAGGCAACGTGCGAGCATGCGCTTAAGCAGACGGCGCGCGGCTGGGGCGTCCTCCGCGCCGTCCACCGACTTCGGCAGGATCTCGATCCGCGTCCCGCAAGGCGTTTCGACGACTCCAACGTAATTGTCCAGGCGCAACAGGCGGCGGCCCTCAATCTGGACTAGCGACGCGCCTGTGCGCGACAGCCTCGCGCTTTCGCGGCACAGCCATTCGAAGGCCGTTTCCGTCACCTGGGCCTCGACGAGGGAGCCGGTGGGGGCCGGGTCAACCGTCAGCCGAGCATGTTCTCTGACGACGACGTGGTGCATGCCGTCAGGCTGACTGCCCATGCAGGATGCCTTGGTAGCTTTCCAGGCGGTGGAAAGCATCGGCGTCAATGCGCCATAGCTTGGTGTCAGCCGCGACGTCGACGTCCGGCCCGAGAAGCTGCGCCGCGCTGTATGTGGCACGCGCCACGAACTGGAAGCCGGGAGACTTGCGATGATCGTTCAGTACCCATGCGATCCGTTGCCAGTCCTCGAAGAAGTACTCCTGGAGTAGCGGAATGACTTGGCTACGGAAGATCGACGCCAGCCGGTCAAGCGTTGGCGTGGTTCTCAACGGTAGGAAATAGGTATGGCCCAGCTGGTGGTCCCGATCGAGCAGCAGCTCGATTCGCTGGTTCATAATTGCGAGCAGCTCGGAAATGTCCAGTCCTTCAACCTCAATGCCCGTAAGGACGTCCGCCCGCGGAGGCATCTCTGTGAAGTGGAAACGTCGCCGGAGGGCAATATCGAGGCCTGAAAGCGAGCGATCCGCCGTGTTCATCGTGCCAATTAGGAACACATTCGCTGGCACGCTGAACGTGTCCTTCGAATAGGGAAGCGTCACGCTGAGCGCCTCGGGCTCCCCTGTTCGCTTAGATGGCTCAATCAGAGTGATGAGCTCGCCGAAGATTCTAGATACGTTGCCTCGGTTGATCTCGTCGATGATCAGGACTCGTGGCTGTGGCGGCTCCGACGTCGCCGGCAGTGGAGAAAGCAAGCGCCGGAGCTTCTCGAGGTCGACTGAGCCAGGCCGCAACTCGTACACCGTCATTTGACTGAACCGATTTGACATCAACTCTTCGTAAGGCAGCGCTGGGTCATAGACGCGCAGCCAACGAACCGGCCGCCCCTGCGTGTAGTGGTCGGCGCCACCACGGTCAACCCAGCGGTAGTCTCCGGTGATCTCTCCGATTGCCCGGAATTTGAGGTTGCCCTCGGTTACGACGATCAAGTCGCCCGGCTTCATCTGCAGCACAATCGTGTTGACCGCTGTGACTGGATAATCCGCGGACTCATGCGGTTCGCCGGCATTGGCGAATTCATAAACGATGTCCTGCCGGGTGCGGCAGGCGGAAAAGTCCGCGCCCGCCCCGAACCCCATGAGCGCGATTCCACGCTCCATGCACTCGGTGAATATGTGCCCTTCAGCAAGATAGTCGCCAAGCGACAGCTTCCAGACGCGTCGGCCCGATAGCTCAAGAGTGCCCTCGAGATCCGCCTGTCGAACGACGCGTGCGCGGGCGGCCTCGCAAACCTTCTTGAAGAGTCCGTCGGCAACCACATACCGCAGCTGCTGGGTCTCGGGATCGCTTTCGGCGCGAATGCCTTCAATAAAGTCTTCGTAGCTGAAGCTTTGGTGGAAGGTGACGAATTGAATGAGCCCCTCATCAGCCAGCTCATCAAATCGGGCTTTAAGGCGCGCACGGCGGGCGTCCTCAGTCGCATCCTCCGGCTGGGCCAGCACGCAGGCCGGATCCAGGATCTCGAGCGCCTTGGCGACCGTGGTAAACGTCTTGCCCGTGCCCGGCGGTCCGAAGAGGATCTGATTCAGCGGTATGTCGATGCGCTGGGCGCCGGGTGCCCTGCTTAGTGGCGTTGCTTCCATTTGCGCATCCTCTTCCTCGGGCGTGTCATCGTCGACGTAGACAGTCGCCACCCACAGGAATGACTGCACGTCGATCAGGTCACGCGGCTCATAACCGTCGGCGGTGAGCCGATCGAAGAGCCTTCGTGCCAGCTGCTCTACGCGCACGACATTTCGTCCTGTCAGGCCGCTGGAGTCCCATCGAAATGAGGGGTCGAGCTTTGCAAGGGCACGCCCCATCTCATGGGTCTTTAGAAAGATGTGCCGTGTCGGCTCGGAAACGGCAAGGAAGAACCCGGTGATCGAGCGCTGGGCTGCCGGGAGCAGGCGGTTCTTGGGCTCGACGATTTCTCGAAGAGCGCCCACGAAATCGCCGACCCGTTGTTCCAAGTCCGCCCCCTCATCGAGCAATGCGGCCAGTAGCTGGCCGAATGCTCCGCGACCAGCGTCGTCGAGTTCACGCAGTACGCCGACGTACCTCCAACCTACGATGTTCTGTGGCTTGCGGTCGCCATGCGCCAGCGGGGTGGACAGCAGCGCGATGGCAGCATTTCCTGCGTCGAGCCAGCCGCCGGACTCCAGGTGGGGCCGCACCCGCTCGCGGAACAGCGTGATGAGCTCGTCCTTGTAGTCCCGGTCGCGCTCCTCGTTTTCCGCACAGCTCGCGAAGGTGCCGAAGTCCGGGTACACCTCCAAGAACCGGCTCTTGAGCCGCTGATAGCCCTGCTCGAATGCGTCGTTCACGATGAACGTCGACTCCCCTTTTCTCGGAAACAGATCACGTATTTTCTTGCCTTGGTAGAACACCGGCGCGTACGCGTTCTTCTGCTCCCCTGGATGGGCCTGGAGTGGGAGCATTCGGACGGTTCCAGGGGTGCTGAAAGCGCCTGCGCGCATTCCAGCAAGGAGCTCCTCTTCGGTCACTCCCACGAATGCGTCGGTTTTACCGGTCCAGCTGACGTCGAACAGCCCGGCTTTCGGGCCACGCTCCACCCGATAAGGATGGACTCGGACGCCGTCCTTGCGTATCGCCCAGATATCGGTGAGGAATCGGTCCTGCTGCACGCTGCGTGTTCTCGCAAATGATTAAGTGAGTGGGGGACGGCAGACCGGCGCTACGCGGTGCCTGAGTTGTCGGCAGCAGCAACTCGCGCCGCCAGCGCGCCGTGACGGGAAACCTTTTGCTCAATGCACCGATGCAGGCTTTCCTGTGTCGCCCAAAGCTCGGTGCTCCTTTTGGCGCGCGACAGCGCGGTATAGACCAGCTGGCGACAGAGGATTTGATGGGATGCGTCGGGGGGCAGAAGCACCGCGGCGTGGTCGTACTCGGATCCTTGGCTCTTGTGGATCGTGATCGCGGCGGCGCTTCGATGGTCGGGCAGGTTACCCGGGGCAAATCGGACGAAGCGACGGTGCGTGCCGGATACAGGTTGGGCGTTTGATCGCTCGGGGTCCGACGCGATTTCGAACCAGACCGCGAGGCGACCGCCCTTGTCCTGCAGGCAGATCCCTGTGTCGCCGTTGGACAGCCCAGTCGTGTAGTCGTTGCGAGTGATCATCACGGCTCGGCCGGGATACCACTCGTCCGGCCAGTCGCCTGGCATCCGGTCACGAAGGCTTCTCTCCAGCTGACGTGCGGCGTCCTGGGCACCGAACTCGCCCTCGCGAAGCGCGCATAGCAGCTGGCAGTGGCGCAGCCCGTCGAGTGCCTTGGCAACGAGGTCTGTCCGTTCGGGCGGAACAGGATCGAATGCGCCGGCTGCGGCCAGGCAGCGATGCATCCTGGCTGCCCAGGCCTCCAGTGCCTGCTGGCAGTCGGAAGGCGTCTCGACTCGCCTGTGCTCGAAGCGTTCGCCGGCCGCAACGAAAGCAGTGTTGAGCGCCACCGGGTCGCCGGCTCTCACGGCCTCGTTGATTGGCACGAGCACCGCGTCGGAGCGGAAGCTATGCGTCAGCCGGACCAGCGGCGGTGCCGCGGCGGCATCGGTGGCCCTCGACCCTTCGAATGCTGAAACGATGTCGAGCAGGGCGGACCCGGCACCGACCGATGTGAGCTGGTCCGCATCGCCTACGAGGATGAGAACGGTGTCCTCGCGCAGCGCCTCGAAAAGGGCCCGCAGCAGGGCGAGATCGATCATCGAAGCCTCGTCCACCACCACGATGTCGGCGGGCACGGGCGAGCCTGCGGACCGACTGAAGCCGCTCTGGCCGCGGCTTCCCAGCAGGCGGTGCAAGGTGCTTGCTTCGGCGCGCACGGCACACGCCAGGTGTGCGGCCCAATCCTCGCTGGAGGAGTCCCGGACCGACCCGAGAGACTCACTGAACCGGGCAGCGCCCTCCCTTAGGGATTCGGCGAGCCGCTGCGCAGCCTTTCCGGTCGGGGCTGCGGCGCGGATCACCGCCTCCGGCAGGCCCCGGCGGGCCCGATCGCAGGTCAGCATCGTCAGCATCCGCAGTACCGTCGTGGTTTTGCCGGTACCCGGCCCTCCGGTCAGGACGAAGAAGCGGCGGCCGACAACCCGGCGGACCGCCTCGCGCTGCGGTTGGACCCGCACGTCAGTGTCGCCTGCGAATAGAACGTCGAGATCAGCGTCCGTGACGGTTGAGGCAGCGTCCGTCGCGGCCACACGCGTCCTGACGTGGGCGGCCACCGCACATTCCGCGATATAGCTACGCCGCAGGAAGAAGTGGTCACGGTCCAGGACGAAGGGCGCCAACACCTGCTCGCCCGGCACGGGACAGGTGACCAGCGGATCCGCTTTCAGCGCTTCCAGATCGCGGATCGAGAGCGCAGGCCAGTGCGCGCGGTCAGCTGTCCCGGCAGTACCGTCATCCCGCCTAAGCGGTATTGCCGTGTGACCCGACCCCTCCGCCCAGCTGGCCCAGCCCGCCGCGGCAGCGGTCTGTACCGCCCCCCCGTGGGCGACGACCCAGCGGGCGACAGCGTGGTCCAGCGCCCGCCATTCCGCGGGCGGTTCGGGCAACGCTTCGATGGGCTCGAAGTGATATCCGGATCGCAATTGCGCGCTCATGCGGCCTCCCTCTGCGCCACGCGGCCGTCGAGCACCGTAGACACATCCTCGATCAACGCATCAGGGAACCGATGCCGCCAGATGCCCGCGGTGGGCGACAAACCGGCAGCCCGGATGAAGAGGTAGACGCATTCCCCAAGGTGCTCGCCCCGCCGGTAGGACGTTCCCAGGCGCTGACGCAGGTAACGATCGACTGCGACGGAATAGATCAGGGCCTGGAATGGATAACCCGCCGCCTGCATCGCCGCATCCAGCGCAGGCACTTCATAGCCTTCAATCGCATCGCCCAAGTCATTGCCCTTGTAATCCAGCACGTGGAAGCGGCCTTCATGATGGAAGACGAGATCGATTGCCCCATTTAGGAAACCACTGATGATGCGTCGATTGTTCGGAATGAGGTGGCCATAGCCGTGCCGGCCGCAGGCGTCCCGGAGCGTCGCCAGATTGACCTCGCCAAGAGCCAAGTTGAAGCGCATCTCCGGGCACAGGTCGCCGACGGGCACCTGCCCCAGCTGGAGCGCTGCCGCTGTCTGCAGACCCAGGGGCGCTGCGAGCGCAGCGTCCAGCCGCTCGGCCAGGCGCGGGACGAAGTCGGCGGCCGACGCAGGCACCCGGGCGCCTGCGTCGGCCAGACACTGGCGCACGAGCGCCCCCTGCGTCGCGATGGGCTGTCCGACCTCGCGATTCTCGAAAACCGCATGCACCGCGTTGCCAAACTCCGTGCCTCGGACAACCCGGAGTGCCTTCAGCGCCGGATGCGGTTCCCGCATGCCCTCCGGGTTCTCCCCCGACCCCTCATGCGCGGTGGCATGAGCCGAACTGGCCGGCAGGCTTTCGTCTGCCGCGCTGGCTTCCTCGACAGCAGGCGCTACGTGATGAACTCGATTGAGGCTGCTGAAGCTGTGCCGACTAGGCAAGGGACCGCCGCCGCTTGCCGGCTCCGGTCGCGCGAGGCGATCGCTCGAGCCCAGCTTGGACGCGCCTTGGAATAGCACAGCCGTATCCGGTGCCCAGCCGGCCACCCAATCGATATGTGGGGTCAGGCTCGCCAGCTCCGGATCCAAAACATCGGCACCCGCCCGCTCCATCATGACATCCAGTGCCGTGCGCTTGGTTCCCTTCAGAGTCGCCACGGAGCCACGCTTGGCCGACCGGTCCGGGGGTAATGCCATGACATGGCAGGCATGGATGGCACGGGTCACGGCGACATACAGGACGCGGAAGCGCTCGTCCTGCTGCTCCAAAAGAAACGCCTGCTTCGCCGCATCGGTCCCTTGCAGCTGGCGTTTCCCTGTGCCGGGGTCGGTGACCACCCAGAGCGACGCATTGTCCCGTTCGCCATGTGCCCACATCAGCGGCAGGAACACGATGGGAAACTCCAGTCCCTTACTGGCATGCAGCGTCATGAGCCGCACGCATGCGTTGTCGGATTCCATACGCAGCTGGGCGACGTCG
>NZ_SMRQ01000133.1 GCF_004359965.1 Cognatilysobacter segetis
TCCCGCATGCCCTCCGGGTTCTCCCCCGACCCCTCATGCGCGGTGGCATGAGCCGAACTGGCCGGCAGGCTTTCGTCTGCCGCGCTGGCTTCCTCGACAGCAGGCGCTACGTGATGAACTCGATTGAGGCTGCTGAAGCTGTGCCGACTAGGCAAGGGACCGCCGCCGCTTGCCGGCTCCGGTCGCGCGAGGCGATCGCTCGAGCCCAGCTTGGACGCGCCTTGGAATAGCACAGCCGTATCCGGTGCCCAGCCGGCCACCCAATCGATATGTGGGGTCAGGCTCGCCAGCTCCGGATCCAAAACATCGGCACCCGCCCGCTCCATCATGACATCCAGTGCCGTGCGCTTGGTTCCCTTCAGAGTCGCCACGGAGCCACGCTTGGCCGGCCGGTCCGGGGGTAATGCCATGACATGGCAGGCATGGATGGCACGGGTCACGGCGACATACAGGACGCGGAAGCGCTCGTCCTGCTGCTCCAAAAGAAACGCCTGCTTCGCCGCATCGGTCCCTTGCAGCTGGCGTTTCCCTGTGCCGGGGTCGGTGACCACCCAGAGCGACGCATTGTCCCGTTCGCCATGTGCCCACATCAGCGGCAGGAACACGATGGGAAACTCCAGTCCCTTACTGGCATGCAGCGTCATGAGCCGCACGCATGCGTTGTCGGATTCCATACGCAGCTGGGCGACGTCGCCGCCCTCATCGTCCTGGCCGGCCGAAAGCCGCCTACGTTCGTCGAGCCATGCGATCAGTTCTTCGGGCCCCGCCACGCGGGCGGCCTGCTCCTGGAGCAGCTCACCCAAATGACGAAGATCGGTCAGCGTGCGCTCGCCGTCGACGGTCGCGAGAAAGCGGCGGTGCATGGCCTCCCGCGCAATGAGCCGTTCGGTTACCGCTAGAACGCCCTGTGCCTGCCAGACGCCGTGGAGCTCCCGGAAGGCCTAGGCGATGCCGTGCCACCTCACCGGATCGTCCGCCCATTCGCGCAACTCGTCGAAGCTCGCACCCCACAGCCGCGTCGCGACTGCTGCCCGAAGGGGTCGGATCGCGCCCGGATTGGCAATGGCGTACAGCAGGATCTGCAGTTCGCGCGCGGTGTCGGTGGCAAACACGCTCGCGCGACTCGCGCTCACACAAGGTACCCGTCGCTCCCGCAGCAACCCGCGCAACTGGGCAATCACATGATGCGTGGGCAACAGGACCGCGATGTCGGACGGCGATACCGGTTGCTCGCCGATCCTATGCTTGCCGGACTCAAGAAGCTCGGCGATCTGGTTCGCGCATGTCTCCAACGCCAGACGCCGTCGCTCTTCGGCACCGTCCGGGCAGCTGGCGAGGTAATGGATCGACAGCGGCTTGTCGCAGACATCGTTGCCGACCCGATACGGCGTCTTAGCGCGCCGATCGCTCACCTCGACAGGCTGGTACCCGATGTCAGCAGCGCCCTTATCGGTCAGCGCGTGGCCGCATGCGGCGTACAGCTCGTTGAGTGCTGCCACAAGTGGACGCGATGACCGGTGGTTCGTCCCCAGGGTCAGCCTATCGTCGTCGCTGGCGCGGGCCGCCGCTCGCAGATAGGCATGGATGTCGCCCCCACGGAAACCGTAGATAGCCTGCTTGGGATCGCCGATCATCACCAGCCGGCCCCGCGACGCGCCTTGGGCATCGCTGTAAACGGCATCGAGGAGTCCATACTGGGTCCCGTCTGTGTCCTGGAACTCGTCGACCAAGGCAACGGGCCACGCTTGGTACAGCGCGTCGGCGAGTACTCGCGTCCCCGCCACCTGCTCTCGCACCAGGGCGTCATGCACCCTCGTCAGTAGATCGTCGTAGGTCAGCTGGTTCCGGGTTTGCAGGCGCTGCTGCATCTGCTGTCGAGCTGCGTCGGCGAGCTGGGAAAAGAACGCGCCCTCGCGGGCTTCGAGCTCGGCGCGCGCCGGAGTGGCGCAGTCGGCCGCAAGCGCCAAGACCTCGGTCACCTCAGGTGCGTTCAGGACCGCCTTCTTCACCCCGGTTGCGGCAGGCGCGTTCTCCCATCCCTCAAGCGTATCCCCATCGGGGATGAAAGCCGGATCCTCGATGTACTGCGCGAGGGCTTCCAGAAAGCGGCGCAACTTGGCGGTCTTGTTGAGATAGACATCTCCTTCAACAACGCAGCGCACGCGCGGCACCCATGACAGGTCCGGCCGCTGTGCAGTAGCTGAGGCATCGGGCAGGCTTACCCCGGGCTTGAGGCAGGCGGCGATCTGCTGCCGCAGCCATGCCGGGGTCAGCTTCATCCGCCCGCTCGCAAGCAAGGGCTGCGCGGCTTGCCAGAGCGTGTCCTCGTCCTCGCACTGCTGCAGGTGGCGCCACTGGTCGGCTGCTACTTCTTCGAGCACGGTTTCGCTGGCAACCAGCTGGCCGATGCTGAAGGGCATGCCACAGGCGAAGGGATGCTCAGTCAAGATGCGGCGACACAGGCTGTGCAGGGTCGTGATCGGCGCCACGTCGAGCTCGGCCAGCGCCGTGAGAAGGCGCCTCTGGTCTTGCTCACGTACGTCGTCGCAGTCCGCCCAGCGCGATCGCAGCCATGCCTCCTGGGGCGAGACCGACTCGGTGCCTGTCGACGAGGCGCTGCAGTTCAACGCCCACTGGATGTTCCTTCGAACACGCTCGCGCAACTCCTGCGCGGCCGCGTCACCAAAGGTGGTGACCACGATCTGGCGCGGGGTGCGCCCGTCTTCCAGCAGAAAGCGCAGGTACAGCGCCGCGATCGTCCACGTCTTGCCGGTCCCGGCGCTCGCCTCGATTAATGTCCGACCGTCGCCATTGAGGCGAAGGGTTTGCCAGTCCTTTGCCGTGGCGCTCACGCCGCGGCCTCCGTTTTGACATCCAGGCTGATGCACTCCTTGAGTGCGCGGGCAAACTCGACCATCGCGTCGAGCTCTTCGCAGCCGTCGGGGACTTCCAGGTCACCGGCGAGCAGGCGGCTGTATCCCGGCTCGTAATCGCGCTCGCCTGTGCTCCCGAAACCCCCTGCCCAGGCACTGCCTACCGATGGCAGGGTCGGAGCCGGATCCAGCCCGTGTCCGTCGCGTGCGGCAGCGTCGAGCAGGCCCTGGACCTCTGCGCGGGTTTTCATCCCAGCCACGTCCCAGCTCGTTTTCGGGAAGTACCAATGCGGGGTATCAGACGCCCGCGTCCAACAGTCCAGCAGCCGCACAACCCGGTCTTCGAGTTCCATGCGCATGCGCCCGCGCGTCTCCAGGTCTGCGTCGACGAAGGCCGTATCCCACCGGGCCAGCGCCGGGCACCAGCTCGGCTTGTCGGCGAGCGCAATGGGCTGGATGCGACGACACGGGTCACCACGCATGCCGTCGTGTTGCAGCCGCAGGAGCGCCCAGTCCAGGAAGAGCGGTACGCGGTATTTGAAGTGGAGGTCACGCTCTTGCTTGAGCCCGCCTTGCTTGGGCGTGAAGGCACGCACGACGTGCCAACAGTCGGCCTCGGCCGCCGCCGACACGAACACATCGGACACGCGCCCTACCACCCGCACGCCTCGTATATCGAGGTCGATGTGGGCATCAACCGACCGCAACTGCCGCGGTTCGATGCCCGCCTGCGTCCTGAGCGCCTCGAGCATGGCGTCGACGGCGGTGCACGCGGACATCCATGCCGAGCTGCCCGCGCGTCCGGCCGGCAGTAGGCCGGTCAGGCGCAGCCATGCCGGCGGGCGGTCGAGCGGCCAGGGAGTGTCGGGATGCATGGCGTGCTGGAACAGCAACTTGCGCTCAACGAGTTCTACGGCGGAAAAGCCTGCTTCCAATGGCTCGTCGCAGGGAAGTCGGTCGCGCTCGAGCGCGTCGAGCCCGATCTGCATCTGCTTGAGAAGCACGTGGCGCGCGGGATCCTTGAAGTAGGAATGGACCTCGCTGACGGCGATCTCGGCCGGCAGCGGGACCACGGCAGCCTTTCGCGTCGGCGCAAGGAATGCCGGGATCCTCAGCTGGTCGCCTGGCCCTTGGAGCTGGGCACAGAGCGCCTTGTGGGTGAAAAGGCAGGGGTCGTCGCCGAAATACTTGCTGTCGAATGGCTGGAGCGGATGCTTCACGTGCCAAGGCGCCTTCTCGACGCCTGATGCCGCCCACTCGCAGGCGGCCTCTGAGGATTCGAGCGCCGCCATAAGCTCGGACAAGGGCGCCGCGGGATTGCGTGGCATCCCGTCGGTGACGCCCTCCCCGATGTAGCTGAGGTGGAGCCGGGAGCCCGCGGCCATGACCGTCTCGAGGAAGAGGTATCGGTCGTCGACCCGTGCGTCACGATCGCTAAGCCGGCGGTACCGGCTCATGAGGTCCAGGCCGCCACTGCGCGCCGCCCGGGGGAACTCCCCGTCGTTGAGTCCGAGCACTGCGATCACCTTGAACGGGATCGCACGCTGGGGAACCATGCCGCAGAACGTTACGCCGCCGAGCAGGAACCGCTGCCGTGCCGGAGGCGCCTCCAGCGATTCGGTGAGCAGGTCACGCACGACGCTGAAGTGCAATTCCGGTTCGACGCCCGCAACCGCCGGCTCCGTTCCGATAGCGCGGATGAAGCCCAGGATCACATCGCATGCGTCACGTGCGGCTCGGTCGTCGGAGTCGACCCGGAAGATCGCCTCGAACCGGCGCTCGAGTTCCTCGCTCCATGCCCTGGCGGTGCGCGTCTGGTCGGTGATCGAGTAGAGCGTCTGCAGTTCCTGGAGCAGCTGGGCCAAGGCACCAAGATGGGCCGCCGCCGGGTTGCATACCCCGGCAACGGGGGCGAGCTCGGTTCCGTCGGGCAGGAGGACGCCGGCCTGGAGGCTTTCGGACGGGCCGTCCGCCATGATGTATCCGGCGATCAGGCGGTCCAGCGCCCAGGCGACCGTGTGCTGCGCGATGCCCGGCACCCCGAAGCCCTGGCGGAAGGTCGCATCGAGCGCCCAGGCGACCCGGCTCTCGCGTAGCCATCCGACGACCTCCTGCAGTCCCTCGGACTCCAGTCCGAACCGCCGGGCAATTTCCGGCACGCCCAGTAGGTCCACCACCTCCGGCGTGGTGATGCGTGTATCCGGCGTCGCCAGCAGGCGCTGGAATGCCTTGTAAAGCGGGTGGGTGGACGCCACCGCGACGTCCGCCAGGTGGTAGGGAAGCACCGCGCGCGGGTCGCCGGCCGGGCCGAATACCGCAGGCAGGAGCGGAACGTAGGCATTGATATCCGGTGACATCACGATGATGTCGCCCGGGGTGATCGCCTCGTTCGTCCCGGTATTTGCGCCAATGGCATCGAGCAGGCAGTCGCAAAGGACTTCGAGCTCCCGCAGGCGGGTGTGGCAGGCATGGATGCGCAAGGATGCGTCGGCTCGCTCGCTGGCAAAGCTGGCGTCAGCCTGGGGCACCATGCGGCCGGTATCGAGTTCACGGATGCTTTGCTGGACGCGAGCCAGCCGGGGCATTGCGACACCCGCCTCGATCACCTGTTCGTCCAGCCCGCTGCGTAGCTCGGTCAGCACCCCGTCGCCGTCGCCCAGCGACATCAGGAAATGCTGGCCCATGCGGCCCCAGCTCGCCAGGAGCGGATGGGTCTGCTCGCCCCAGTAGTCATTGCCAGCCGCCGCGTCGATTCGCGCAAGTTCGGCCCTGTGCTGTTCGGCCAGGCGGTCCCCGGCGGACGTGACGCCCACCAAACCGCCCCAGTATTCGCGGCACGGATCCGGGACATACATCGCCACGACCGTGTTCCGCGCATAGGCACGCAGCACCGCGAGTTCGGCAGGCGCCAGATGGCTCACACCAAATACGTGCAGCGGTTCATAGGTCTCGTCGGAGGCGCCATCGTCCAGGCTGCCGATCAGCCTGGACATGACTTCACCCCGGTGCGGACCCAGGCGTTCGCGCACGTGGCGCCAGAGGGGAGCCAGAAGCTCGCGTTCGGTCGACGCCATCTCCGCGTCACCACCCCCGGTCGCCCGGGCGTCGACGCCCTGCTCCCACGCATCCAGCCAGTCGGACCTGTAGACAAGGTACTGCGAGTAGATGCTGGCCAGCCGATCGGCGAGCTGGAAGCGACGCCGCGCCTGGGCGGCACGATCGGATCGACCGGCCTTGCCTTCGGTGCGCAGGTAGGTAGTGATACGCGTGTCGCTGAGGCCCGCCACCGGCTGCCCGAGCGCTTGGTAGATCGTCCACCGCAGATGCTGGCGGCGATACCGGGGCAGCGCGACCGCGTGCTGCCCAAGCCGCGCCCTGGCCAGATAGTCGATCCAGGTACTGGGAAGCATTACCTGGAGGTTCGCAACGATTCCGCCAGGCCCCTGCGCTTTTGCCAATGCGCCATCCAGCCAGTGCTTGATCCCAGGATGGGCGGCAATCACCGTCTGGGGCGCAAGAACAGAGGCCGGCCGTGTGGCCGCCAGCAACATGTCCAGGTTGGGCACCAGTTCGGAAAGGCGGCTGGCGCGGTAGATCACCAGTCCGCGCGTCTGCTGCAGTGCCTCGGCGGTATGCCCTGATCCGTCTGCCATTTGGTCGTCGCCCGATGAAGCGTGTTGCTGCCAGGAGGGTCGCCATATTCGGCAGGCCTCCGACGCCCGGTGTCGCACTTGCGAACGCTTGTCAGGGCTCGGCCGGGGCGAGGTCCCGGTAGCCGACCCGAGGCGCAGCCGGGGCGGCCAGGTCGCTCTGCCGGTAACGGCTGGCGCCTCGTTCGAATTCCTCTGCCAAAAGCTGGCGAAGTTCGCGTGGTTCGATGACTTCGACGTGGCTGCCAAAGCCGAGCAGCCACCAGCGGAGGGTTTCGTCGAGTTGGACCTCGGCCACGATCTCGACCCGGCCGTCGCCGAGCACCGACCAAGACTGATCGACGGTCAAAGGCGTCTCGGATAAATGCTCGGCCGCCTCGTGCTCAAATCGCGCCACCAGGCGGACCATGCCTCTCGCCTCGTAGGTAGCTCCGACACCGCGCACATAGCTCTGGAAGCAGAAGCCAGGCGGCACACGGCAAGGAAGGTCGAGTTCACGAAGCCCACCCAAGCGATGGACTGCCAACTGGCGGATGTCGGAGTAGTCAAAGAGCGTGCAGACGAGGTACTGCACCGCGCCACGGGCCAATAGGCCGAGGGGATGGATCACCATTGGCTTCGCCTGCGGCGCCCCTTTGGGGCGGTACTGCCCCTCAAGGCATCGGCGCCGTCCGAGCGCGCCGTGTACAGCCGCAAGAGAGGCCGCCTCGACCCGAGGCGGCTGAAGCCTCAGCGTGGTTGGCAGTACCGCGGTACGCAGGTGCCAGTCTCGCCAGCCGCTGTCCTTCAGCGTTTTTCCCGCCACGCTAATCAGCGGCAGGAGTTCCTTTTGCATCGGACGGGGCAGTAGTGTGTCCAGGTGCGTTCCTGCCAAAAGCACCGCCACGGCTTGCGCGGGCGTAAAGCCGGGAGCGAATTCCATTGCCGCGCCCTTCGCCCAGGACCATCCGAAGGGCTTGGCACGGGCATCGACCACCAGAGGGAACTCGTCGGACAACGTGTGCAGATCGCGCTCGATCGTCCGGCTCGTGACCTCAAAGCCACGATCGCGCAGCCGATCCCTAAGCTCGCCTGCCGTGACGCGCTGCGGATGCCGCGGAATGCATCGAAGCATCGCCCACTGACGCGCGAGCGTCAGTGCTCCCCCTCGTTCTCGAGTACCCAAGACGCATCCCCCCGGTTGCGTCTCAATTGTTGCGACAAATTGCGTCGGACGTCCAGCAGCGGGGGCCTATTCAGGCACCCCAGGCGCGACTCAGTGCACGAGTCCATGACGGCCGCAACGGGGGATTTTGAAGATCCCATCGAACCGGCCGGGCGCTCCACACTCCGCGCACGTCCGGACCGACAGCCGCCTGGCGAGCTGGACCATCCCAAACTGCATCGCCGATGCCCCGCGGACCGCGACGTCCAAGGCCCCGTCTCGCACGCCCAGGTCGACCAGCCTGATTTCGTCGCAGTGGTTGGCATCCGACGCTTCGTAGAGTGACGCGAATAGCCCTTCGACCAGCGCAAGCCAGCCTGTTGGAAGCGGATCGGCAAGGTCCGTCGGCTCGATATCGAACCACAGAATCTCGTGACGTGCCTTCTGACACGTAGCCCAAGTAACGTAGGCCTCGAGACGGGTCGCACGGTGCACGCGCTCGACAGCTCGCAGTGCTGCTTGAAGAGCATCCGGATGACCAAGGCAATGGACGGCAGGACCCGTGTGCGGGCACTCACCGCCGTGATCGCGCCGCCCCTCGCGCCACTTAGGCCACCAGCGCCGCTTCATGAGGCGTCTCCCAAGTTAGCGATACGGATGGGGATTAGATTCCGTTGGGGGGAAAACGATGACATCACTCGAAGCGCTCAAGCAGCGGTACCGCGCCAGTCGAGACGGCCAGGACGAACCGCTACCCATTCGCATCCATCGTGCAGTCAGCTGGCTCGTACGCTCCGAACAAGAGGCCAACGATCCCGACGCCCAGTTCCTGTTCCTTTGGATCGCGCTCAACGCGGCCTACGCCAGTGAATTTGGCTTCGAGCGCAGCGAGCGTGAACAGGGGAATGAATTCGTTCGCAAGCTGCTCGCGCTTGATACGGCTGGGCGACTGCAAAGCGCCCTTTTCCAACAATTTAGTGGACCGATTCGGACGCTGATCGAGAATCGGTTCGTGTTCGAGCCCTTTTGGAAGGCAGCACGCGATCACGACAGCAGTGGCACTTGGGAAACCCGTTTCGCCGCCAGCAAGAAGAGCGCACTGCTCGCGGTGATGGAAAAGCGAACCGACGTCGTGTTGTCCATCGTCCTGGACCGTCTGTACACGCTTCGGAACCAAATCGTCCATGGCGGCTCGACATGGAACGGCAGTGCGAACCGCGCGCAGCTGAAAGATGCTGTCCTCATCATGCAGACGATCACTCCGATCATCGTGGAATTGATGATGGAACAAGGGGCCGAGACGTTCGGCCCTGTTGCGTATCCCTACCTGCCAGGATGACGGCTGACGGCTGAGTGAGTCATCTGTGTGGCGAGGTCGCTTCAAGGCCGCGGGAGACGCGTTGCTCATTGGCGCGCGCCGCCTCTGCCGCGTCTTCCCATCGCGTCATGATGGCTTCCGACAGCGGCCCGCTACCCCGCTTGACCTCCGCCAAGATCCGATCGAGAAATTCGGGCGCGATGTAGCGTGGATAGAGCTTTCGCCACGGGTAGGTTTCGAGACGCTCCATGGCTTGCTCGAACGTCCCCCAAGGACTTCGGGTGTTTACGGCCGGACCCTCTTCGATCAGTTCCAGGCTGACATCTTCGAGCCAAACACAAAACTTCTGCGGATGGCTCGAGGTCGCGAGCACAGCCAAGGAGCCGCCTTCAGCCATCAGCTGAAGAACGCACCTGAGTGCGCTGGTGCTCGTGGTTTGGCCTGACGCGGCTTCGTTCGACATTGGATTTGCCCCACGGCCCAAACCGTTCAATACCCGCACGGATAGATCTTGATCTTCGCAATTGCAGGATTCAACAGCGCGCTGTATTCGTCCATCGAGAAGGCTTGGATCTCATAGAAACCATGCGCCCCGATGTTGTCCTTGGCGACCGCCACGACGCGCCCCATCGCGTCATGCGCCGACGCCAGGATCGTGACGTCCCGAAAGATGGTTTGACGTCCGAGGCCCACGATCTCCCCCGCGATCATTAGCCCAGCATCGCCATCGTTGTTGACGGCCAGGAACGCTGACAATGAGTCCAGAGCGACCCCGAAATGGCGCTCGGTTTCGGGGACGCGCTCGATACGATCCGTCAGATCATGCAGGGTGGTCATCGAATTCTCGGAAGGCGCAGCGCAACTACGAGGCACGAAGCTTACGGGTGCCCTGCGACAATCTGCGTCGCATCGAAGGCGACTGTGCAGGGCAGCGCGCTGCGTGGTCCGTATCCCTCCCCAGCCAGCACGGCGGTCTCAGGTGCTGCGAAAGGGCAATGGCCCTTTCTTCGCGGGACCAATGCCGCGGCCAATGGCTCGGACGACGAGATGGGCCCGCGATCAAGGCAGACGTGACGGAAGCTGCCAACGAAGCTTTGCCCTGCGGCGGGGTCAGGGCGCCGGTTCCCGCCCGGAGCGTGCGCCGCAAGCGGTTCAACCACGACCGGGAGGGCCCGTGACCGATCTAGGCGAGGGACTTCGCGAGTTGCGCGAGTTGGAGGAACGCCGCGTGGGATGGCGCGTGTGGTTTGGCGACGCGCCGCGGTGTCGCATCCAGAACTAGCTCGCGTGCCCGCCAAGCTTTGACCAAATGACGGAACAGCACCAGCGCTCCGGTTTTGCGAACGGAGCGGCGGGCCGTCGCCTGCCGAGTTCGTCGTTGCGGGCCGCGTGGACCTGGTGATCCAGAAGATCCAGCAGATCATTCACGGCATCTGCCGGTAACCCACCGGCCCGAGGTGACCCCGCTCCAATGGTGCTAGTGCGAGGACCCGGGCTCACCGACCGGCGTGGGCTCCGATCGTGTTCGTAAGCTGACCCAGAACCCCGTGCCAGGCTTTTGCGTCATCACGAGGTCGGGGTACGTCCTGACCATATCGGAGAGCGTGGGGTGGCCGTAGACCTTGGCAGAGAATGCGGGATCCGTCCGTTTTAGGTATTGCCCCAACGCTCCCAGCCCCACCCATCCATCCTCCGTTCCGCCGGCGAGCAGAGCGACGGCACTGATCAGGGTTTTCGGCCGCCGCTTGACCGTTGAGGCGGGCGGCGGAGCATGCTTGAGTCCTGTCAGGTCGTTTAGCACCGGTTGCGTAGCAGGCCGCTGCCAAGCGAAGAACTGGTCGCTCGCATTACGAAGGGCGACCGGGGTCTTCTCCTCCCCCACGATGTACACCGTGGCGCCGCGCTCGCGAAGCTTTCGGCACAAGTAGGCGAAGTCCGAGTCGCTCGTGACCAGGCAGAATGTGTCTGCACGGCCATCGAACATCGCTTCGATGGCATCGAGGGCGAGGGCAATATCCGCCGTGTTTTTTCCTGCCGCGTACTGGTACTGGAGGCATGGCGTGAAAGCTAGCCTCACAAGGGCTTCCTGCCACCGATTGGTCAGGGTGGCATGGTTTCCATAGCCGCGGCGCAACACGACGCGACCGAACTGTGCGACTTCCTGGAGCGCGTGTTCCAGCACTTCGGGGCTGGTGTTGTCGCAATCCACCAGCACCGCTACTCGAGCGTCACTGCTCGACGCAATACTCGCCACTTGCCCGCTCCTCTGCCCGTCCCGCCGCTAGCTTTCGCGATCGATCTCTCGCGTGCAAGCGATTCCCGTCCAGGACTGCTCCCTCGCGACGGGACTCATCCAGGCACATCCTCCAAAAGGGACGACCGAATCCACGCTAGGCCGAGGTCGCATTAAACGTAGGAGCCGCCCATGGACCTCTGTCAGGACCACCTCGCCCATTTCGTGAAAGCCCAGGAACCGATTTACGACCAGGCACTTGCCGAGATCCGAGCAGGCAAGAAGCGCTCCCACTGCATGTGGTTCGTATTTCCCCAGCTGCAAGGGTTAGGACGCAGCGAGATGGCAAAGCGTTTTGGACTAACCGACCTCGCGCATGCGCGCTCTTACCTCCGCCACCCGGTCCTCGGGCCACGACTCCGCGAATGCGTTGCCGCCGCTCTTGGCCTCCCTGAGACGCGGCCGGAGAGGATCTTCGGTGATGTGGATGCTGTGAAACTTCGCTCATCGCTGACTCTCTTTTCTGCCGCAGACCCGGGCGACCCGGTCTTCGCGCGAGCGCTTATGCACTTCTTTTCGGGAAAGCCTGATTGCCGCACGCTTTCCCTGCTGGGTTAGGCGATGAGTTCGGCCGGTTCGCGTGGCCCTACCCCAAGCCCGGCCCATCGCCGGGCGGCCCCGATGGCTGCGGCCGCTGCCTCGCAGCGACCGTTTACGCTGAGGACACCGGCTTGGGTGGCGCCATGGATGGTGCCTGCTGGCGGGCCCGCACCATCGCGTCCTTGTTAAATCCGTCTCGGAAGGGCTTTCTAAGAGAGGTCTGCATCGTGGATGGGGCGAAACGAATCGCAGCCAAGTGGGATGCCCGGGAAGGCCCGCGGGCGCCGCCATTCCGTGTCAGGTGGTTCTTTTCGTGGACTGAATATGCGCCCGGTTGCCTTGCCGGCTTCATCGCCGGCTATGAAGGAGGCGGCGCATTTATCGAGGAACGGTTCCATGCCCGCTTTCGTGGGAGATCGCTGGCCTCATTTGTGTGGAACGGAGGTGACCATGCCCACGACCGCCGTCGCGACGCGCGGCCCGTAGCTGCAGGCGTCGCTGCAATGTGCGATGAGCATTACGAGATCTTCCTTGAGTGGCACGATCGCGAGGAATGGGAGCGCGGCTTCCTCTGTCTTGCCCCGGGTCGCGAGCGCAGCCTGGCGCGCGTCGGTACGTCGCTGCTGCTGCCGGCCGCGGACGAACCTGCAATGGAACGCATCGCCGCCATGAGCCGGCGGACCGGGATTCTGTGTAGGTTCTGAGGTCAGTTTGAAGGGGGAAATGAGCACAGCACCTGCGAGGCTCTGAGCTTGTCAGAAACGTGGCGCAAGTATTCAAAGCTTGCGCTGAGCCAACAGCGCCACACTGGCGCCCGTGGCGGGCTCCATAGCCGGCGGATTACCGCCCTTTTTGCGGATCCGCGTCAAAGCCGCGGCGACGGCCACACTCACACCTAGCCAGGATCAACTGGCTTCACGTCTTCGACGTACGTCAGTAGATCCCCTGGCTGGCAGCCAAAGTAACGACACAGTTTGTCGACTACGTCGGTGCTGGCATTCGTTCCGGGCTGGTTGGCCATTTTCGAAAGCGTCGCGCGGTGCACGCCACTTCCTAAAGCAACCTCCGACATGCTGATCGCCCGTCGTTCCCGGAATGACTTTTCGGCGATGAGCTCTGCCAACCGAAAGCGAATCATGAACAGAACCTGAATATAGTCGCGCATACGCGACATGTGTCGTTGACTCGCGACATCTGTTGTCTATTATTCGCAACATCTGTCGCCTATACGCGACAGATGTTGAGTACTGACAACAGGAGTCGCGCATGCAAACGTACCTCACCACCGAGCAGCTCGCCAGCCGAATCCATTACGACACGCGGACGATCCGGGACCGCCTGAAGGACAGCGTACTGCTGGAAGGCATCCACTACATCCGCCCCTTCGGCGGTCGGAAGCTCCTGTTCGTCTGGGAAGCGATTGAGCGGGACATCGGCTCCGCCTCTGCGAGGCAGGCGCCCCTGATCCCGATGGCCAACGGCGCTGTGGCCCATGGCTAAGGTCCGCGTCCGTCCGGAGACGGGCCATCTCTACATCGACTTCAGCTACCGCGGCCAGCGCTGCCGGGAGCAGACCGCGCTCGATGACACCCCCGCCAACCGGAAGCTGGTCGACGGCCTGGCACGAAAGGTCGAGAAGGCGATCGCGACCGGCGCGATTGAATACGAGTCGTTCTTTCCCGGAAGCCCCCGCGCACGCAAGTTCGCCGCCGCATCCGAAGCGCACCAGGCGACCAGCCTGTCGGTTGAAGGGCCCAGGCCCGACGGTCCGACGTTCGCGGTCGCGGCGGACGCCTGGTTCCGCGAGAACCGGCCGCGGTGGCGGCAGAGCCACGCCGAGACGCTGAGCGCGATTCTCGACACCCGGCTGCTGCCTCACTTCGGGGACCGGCCCATCGCGACGATCTCGCGCGCCGACATTCTCGAGTTCCGCTCGCGCACCCAGACCGCCACCGGCCGAAAGGGCAAGGAGGAGCTGTCGCCGTCGCGGGTCAACCACATCATGACGGCGCTCCGGATGATCCTCGCCGACGCGTCGGACCGCGATGGGGTCGACAGCGCGTTCCGGAACATCAAGCCGTTGCGCCTGCCGAAGATGGACGTGCATCCGGTCACCCTCGACGAGGTCAACCGGCTCATCGCGACGGTTCGACTGGACTACCAGCCCTATCTGGTCACGCGCTTCTTCACCGGCCTGCGCACGGGCGAAATCAATGCGCTCGAGTGGAAGCACATCGACTTCGACGCGGACCTGATCCGTGTCCGGCAGAGCATCGTCCAAGGCGTGGTCGAGAACACCAAGACTGAAGGGTCGGCGCGTGACATCCCGATGGTGCCGTCCGTGCGTGCCGCGTTGGTGGAACAGCGCGCCCGCCTACCTGAGGACACCCGCTGGGTGTTCCCGTCGCCTGAAGGGGCGCCGCTCAACCTCGTCAATTTCACCAATCGGGTCTGGAACCCACTCCTGAGGCATCTGGGTCTGGCGCCGCGTCGCCCGTACCAGACACGCCATACCGCCGCGACGCTGATGCTCGCTTCTGGCGAAAACCCCGAATGGGTCGCGCGGGTGCTGGGCCACACCTCGACCGAAATGCTCTTCCGCGTGTACTCGCGCTACGTGCCGAACCTGACCCGCAACGACGGGCGCGCCTTCACGGGGCTGGTTACCGGCTCACCCGCCGCGGGCGCGCTTCCTGCCTCGTTGGCCGCGCTCAGCCGATCGCAGCTCGAGCAACTCATCCAGCAACTCCAGTCAAAGGGAGATCGCAATGGCGACGCATAATTCGAGTCCGACCGTCACGCCGGTAAGTGCTGTCCTGCTGGATGCGCGCCGCATCGGCGGCATCAAGGGCCCGTGCGTGAATGTCGCGCTCGCAGCGGAGGGCCAGCGCGTCGCCGCCATCAGTTTCGACAGCGACGAGGAGTGGCTCGATCGCCTGTCCGGTCCGCTGGCAAGTCAGGTGTTCGACCTGATGACCCTGCCTGGTCAGGACTGCGATGCTGTCGTCGGCATCCACGACGACCATCGCTATCCCGCGTTGTGGCACATGCCCGAAGACCTCTGCCCGGTCGAAGGCGTGCTCCCCGCCGTACAGGCGCTGATCCACGAGGTGCAGGCCGCACCGCTGAAGGCGTTTCTGCTCGATGTGTTCGCGCGTCGCGACATGCACAGGGTGTTCTGGACGATGCCTGCGTCGATTCGCCACCACCATGCCTACCCCGGCGGTCTCGCGGCCCACTCCATGGAGGTCGCGATGGACATCGCCCAGCACGTCGGACTGACCGACATCGAGCGCGACCTCGGCGTCGCTGCCGGGCTGCTCCACGACGTGGGCAAGATCTGGGCGTACTCCGGAGACATGCAGCTCACCACGGCGGCACGGGCGATGGGTCACGAGCTGCTGGGGCTGTCCAGGCTGGAACCGTACCTGCGCGACCTGGAGCGCCAGTGGTGCGACGGCGCTTACGCCATGCGAGTCCTGCTCAGCGGGCAGTGCCGCATGCGGTCCGACGGCTCGCTGCCCCACTCACTGGTGCAGCGTCTGCGCGCCTGTGACCAGCGCAGCGCCGAGGCGGCAAATCAGACGGATGCACGGCGCCAGCGTCGCGTGTGGACGCCAAGACCTTGCCCCAAACCGTCTCAGGCCGTGATGCGCTGAGCGTCTCACGGGATGCGAGGCCCGACGTGCAACGTCGGCTCGCAGTGCATTGCCTCAGGAGGATGGTGATGACGTCGAAACACATCGGACCGTTGTTTGGACGCGCGTGGCTCGCCGCGTGGAAGCGGATCTGGCAGTCGCCCGAACGGCTGGAGCGCCTTGAACGTGGATTGCGAGCCGCGGCCGGCGCACCGGTGCGCCTCAATGGAAGGCGCAAGGCCGGCGATCCGGAGCCTCCCGTGTCGCCGGAGTTCCAGGCCGCGCTTGACGAGGAACTGGTGATCCGAGGCCTGGCGCCTGGCGGTATCGGCGATGCCTCGGGGCAGGCGGACCAGGTACTCGCCAAGGCAGCCGGCCGCGCGGCCCGCCACCTGCGCCTTTCCGACGCCGCGCTTGAACGGCTCCTGCCACCAGAACTCATGAGGCTGGCGGACGGTGCGCCCGGCGAGGCGCCGCCCGTCGCAACAGAGATCCGCGAACGCGCTTTGTGCCTGATTCGGATCTACCAGGAACTCGACGCCATCGTTCCGTCGGAGAACGAGGCGCACGAATGGCTACGAGGCCACAACACCGAGCTGGGCGATTCCCCGCTCGCTTTGCTCGAGGACGGCCGGCTTGAGGATGTCCTCGCCCATCTGGAGCGAGCACGCCACCGGTAGGGCATCAACGTCCGATTCCTGACAGGAGCAACCCCCATGACCTACAAACTGATGTCGCTCGTCAACGCCCAGCTCGCCCGGCTCCTCGGCCTCGTGCGCACGCTCGAAGCGGTTCCGCTCGACGACACGCGACGGCGTGCATGGGGCGTGCGGGTGCGCGGCCGTGGCTTCGACCGGCTCGTTCAGGACGACATCCTGATCGCGCAGACGCTCATCCGTCCGCTGAGCGCCTATACGCCGCGCCCGCGCGTGTTCCACAGCGAGCTGCAGGCCCGCAGGTTCATCGACGGCATGGGCCGGACGCCCGTCGGCTGGCTGCGTTCGCTCGGGGCCGCGCGGCGATGAGCCGGAAAAACCGCTACGCCATTTCCAAGGGACGTAAGCATGACCATGCCTGACGAACGCACCCGCGCTTTGCTCTGCGCCGGTTCTTTCCTCATCGAGATCGCGAGGGATACGAGCCTGCCGCTCGGCGTCCGGCGCCAAGCAGTTTTCATCGCTCGACATTTCCCCACCATCGAGGACATCGCGAGCATGGCGGCCCCTCGACATACCGCACTGTTCGGACCGCAGCTGGCGCACCCCTCGGAAGTGCACTGGCGCGAGGACGGCCGTCCGGGCCCGCTCACGTACTCGACGCGCCTTGCTTGGCCTGAAGAGGAGAAGCCCAAGCGGTCTCGTCGGACGACAGTTGCGCGTCCAAACCGCCGCCGCTCACTTGGGGAAAGCCTCGATGATTGACCCGCTGATCCAGCAACTGAAAGACGCGCTGCAATTGATGGATTCGCTTGATCGGCGACGCGACGAGCTTTCGCTGCACGTCTGGGCCTTGGCGAAGGCGGCCGTTCCCGAGCTGGACGAGCTCGGCCGGCAGCTCTGGGGCGATGACCAGACCGGCGTCGCCTTCTGGTTCTGCCGACCCGGACGTGGGGAGAGCCCAGCCGAGCAGGTTGCCGCCGGTCGCGCTGGCGACGTGATCCAGCAGATCCTCCGCTCGCTGTATGGGGTCTACTCGTGAAGCGGGCACATCCCCTGCGGCGAACCAACGCTCACGCGAGACCGGTACGCGCGTTCATCCGCAGTGTCCCAGGCACTCTCACCTTCGCAGCGCTGATCTACGCCGGACTCATGCTGCCTGAACTTGTTTCTGAGTTGCTGATGTTGATGCCACTGTGCTTCGCGCTGTTCGTGCTGAAGCGCCTGCCTCCCCGGTCTCGTGACACGACCGAGCGTTGAACGTCAGCTGCTGACCGTGCTTCGACCAGAATTCCGCGGGCGCCGGTCGGCAAACAGGTCACGTATTGAGACGGCACCCAAGCGCTACTTTCGCGACGCACTCATCAATGTTATCCCGCGCGCAGCAAGCCGCGATGCCCGCGCTGAGTGGACAGCGGACTGAGACGGCTTCGGCCAAGTGCTCGACGCGCAAGGTGCGAGAGATGATCCCGATCGAGCGCGAGACCAATCCCACCATTACCTTACCCACACCGAGCGAGCAGGTGTCGACGATGGACCAACCGAGCTACCGGGCTTGGCACACAATGACCGCGCGCGAACAAGCGGTGTGGAGCGCGGCCTTTGCGCAGGCATGCGTGGCAGGCGACTCACCCCTTGAAAGCGCGGCTAGAGCCGAGGCTGCGGTCTTTGCTTTGCGCGGAACCGGCATGGACGCCCATGTTGCCGGGCCGGAGACAGAACTTGCGCGTCTCGGAATCGAGCTCAGGTATGACGAGTTTGTCCCGTGGTACCGCGTCGCCATGCAATTGGAGCGTGCAGGGTCGGGGCGCGCGGTGGCGGACGAGCTCGAATGCCGACAGGCGTTCGAGCGCTACGAACGTGGGCGAACAGACTTCTATTAGCCTGCGCTCCATCCCTCCAAACTGGGGTTGGCTGGGCGGGAGGCGTGTAACGCGCGGGTTGATCGCAGTCACCCATCGGCACTGGACCGCATCCACCACTCTTTTCGTGGCATCCCGGGTGCTTCGCGGTGATGTGCGCATCTCTCTGTAGTGAGCACCTGATCGGCAGTTCGCGTGGGACGGCAGACAAGCCACGCATTACCGAACGCAGACCCCGATGCCTGGCCGGCCACATCTGCAATCGTATGCCGCGGTGACTCCCCGGCTCCTTGTCGGACACTTTAAACGGCAGATATTTCGTGGTGACCCATCCACTGCATGCCCACGAAGGGCTTACCGATGACACCGTCATGCAGCTTGTCGATCGCCTCTTTGACCGATGGCAGCTGGACGGGACGACCCGTTGCCAGCTTTTGTCGATTGGCCTGCGGCCATGCAGCGCAGAGCGGATGGACTTACCCGCAGCCGTTGAGCGGGCGCGCAGCCTGTTGACCATTCATGCCGGGCTTCGGCTTCTTTTTCCAGACGACCAGAATCTGCGATGGACGTGGGTGAGCCGGCGGAACCTCGCCCTCGGTGGGTCGACGCCGCTTGAGGTGATGCTCGCTGGAGACACTGGCATTGGTCGCGTCCTCCAGCTCATCCGGCAGGGCGTTGGGACATGACGGCCCCAGGATCGTTAGAAAACGCCGATGCCCGTCGTCGCGAGGGGCTGGCGCAGCTCTGGCTCACCACGCATGACGTGTCGGTCTGTTGGTCGGGCGGTGGGGCGGACGCATCTGCGGCGCTTGCCCGGTCTCGCGATGGGACCGCCTGCCGGGGGTATGGATCGCCTCCGAACGCGGATATCGATGTCTACCGTACCATTTAGAAAACGCAGGTCAGCCTCGACCCGGGGCGGCCGAACTGTTGGTGATCCTGTCGCGAGGAAACAGCGGGGCTTGTCGCACGCCGAATGGCTGCATGGACCTCATCCGCGCCTTAGCAGTTGTCGCCCCTGTGAAGCTCTGGTCGAGGACGCTTCCAGGCGGTGCAGGCTACACGCCTTTGGTTCGGGACCCACCTCAACGCGAACTGATGACGTCACTCGTTCTCCATCATGCGCCCTCAGCCCCCGGCTTAAACTGCCGTCGAGAGCCGACATCGGGCCTACAAGGACCCGGTAAGTCTTCGAAGCTCGCCCTCGTAGTGCACCAGCAGTTCCTGCAATTCCTAAGCCGCAGAGACTGCGTTCATATACCGCCCGGTTATTTCAAGAGGACTCGAACAGGTGCAGCGGCCTCGCGTAGAGCGTTCCCTCTTCGGCAGTACTTCCCGCAAGGCATCGACGTATCGGGCTTCACGCATGTCCAGCTCGATGAAGTGGCTAGGCGCTTGAACGAACGGCTACGCAAGACCCTGAACTTTGAAACCCCGATCGAGCGATATCGACAGGCCGTTGCATTGACCGGTTGGAACCGCCGTCGAAAGCGGACATACCATTGCCGCATGGACGGACCGAACCGGAGGCGACTTTGTCGCTGGACCTGCTAAAGATCGAACTTGAGCGCTCAGCGGCCTTGGAGGCGCTTGTCGACGCCGCATGGGAAGGCGCCGGAGTCGGATCTGAGGCGTCAGCTAGGGCGGCAGCCGGCCTGTGCTCGCTCTCTCTGAATCACGGCCGTGCCATCCGGCTGCTTCTTTTGGAGGTCCCGCCGTCTGCGACGGCACTAATGCGACCTCAGTTCGAAACGCTGGTGCGCGCCGTATGGGCGCGACACGCAGCGAAAGAGTCGGATCTGGCTCGCTTGCTAGCCCAGCTCACCGTGGAAAGCCAACAGGCAGCAAAGAAGCTTCCCGGGGTGCCCGAGATGCTTGCAGCTCTCGGGACACTGGGGCCGAGAGGAGCTGCCGCCCTCCTGGGCCGAGCACGTGCACGACTCTGGGATGGTCTCAATTCGCACGTGCATGGCGGTATCCATCCGTTTCAACGCGGGGAGTCGGGTTATCCCACGCAACTGCTCTCCGACCTGCTCAAGAACACCAACGCGATGACCATGCTGACGGTGATCATGCTTGCAGAGCTAACCGGGAATGCAGAGTTCGTGGCGGTCATGTCGGCGCTTCATCACGAGTTTGCCGACGTGCTCCCGGAACTCGAGCCACTCCCTACATAGGCCGTGTCTGCTTTCGGCCAGCAGCGGACATCAACTACGCTGCCGAGCTCTTTCCAATGCTCTATCGAGGTGATTCATGGCGCAAATTGACGCGACGTATGACGCTCTGGACGCTCAGGTTAAACCCATATGCGCCCCACTATTCGCCACCGGGCAATACGGCGTAGGAGGGCACACGGAGACGTCGATCAATGCCACTGCTACATTCGTAAAGTATCGGGAACGGATCTACGCGGTGACTTGCCATCATGTGCTGGCAGCGTTCTTAGCGGCGGCCGTCAAGCAGAAGCTTCCGTTTGTGCCCTCGCTTCACAACGGCCGCGCCATTCTCCACCTTGGAACCTATGGCCCCAACGGATCGTTCGCTTGGTCATTCCGGAGCTGCCGGTCATTCCCTACCGCCGAAGAAATCGTGCACGACGATCAGGCTGCAACACTAGCCCGCGATCGATCCAATGCTGACCTGCCAGACATCGCGATCGCTGAAATTACCTCGGTGTGGCCCAGTCTGATCCAGCAACGAAACGCAAGAGCGCTGGACTTGGATACATGGGAACAGCCGGATTGGTCGGAAACCCAGTCCGTCTGGGTCGCTTTTGGGTATCCGGACGGCCACAAATATGAGCAGGACGGCAAGCTTGCCGTGCCAATGCCTAAGGTTCGGGCCGAACAGCAGACATCAAGGCTGGACCAGCGTGAATCGTTTGTCTTGTGCTCGCCACTTGGCGAGGATCATGGCTGGGGTTTCAGCGGTATGAGCGGCGGGCCGATTTTTGCGCCCCACAAGACAAAGGACTGCTTCTACTTTGCGGGAATCACTTACGAGGGGAGCCCTGGACTGCGCGATGCAGAAGGCGATGACGAAGCATTCCTGACGAAAGCTGACATTTTGCTACGAGGCTATTTGATCTCGCCCGCAGCCTTCGAGCGGTGGCTGGAGCTCGCTCAATACGGCGTCGCGACGAGCTAGCTCGTCGCGCGAATTGAAAATTCGTCGTGTCCGCTTCCGGCCAGAAGCGGACATCGCCGACCCCGACACCCTATCGGCGTGGCGCGCAAGGCCGCATCGGCGAGACGCCTATTTTGGACCGATGATCCACGCCGGCACCCGCACCAGCGCGGCTCATTCACCTGTGCGGGATCGGTCCAACGGATGTCAAAACCGATCCAGCCGGCGCTGGGCACGCGAAGGCGGCTTCATGGTTTTTCCGACAGGACGCGACATTCGACGATCCCGAAAGGTCGTGGTTGAGACGTCGGAGCCGTCGATCGGCCGGATGTGATGCCGCGCATCCAAGCGTTTGCGGCATATCGATCCGCGACGTCTCACGACGACCGCGACGCCAGCCGCACGACGATGCTAGCGGCGTCCGCGTGGACGGTTGCGTCGATACGTTGCGCAAGGCGGAACGTGAGCGGTGACAGCATGGTTGCCGGATCATGATCGGCATCGGCACCGGCCAAGGCGATCGCGAGCTGCCCGGGCGTCGCCACGATGCGCCCGCGGACGCCGGTCAGCCTGCGCAGGATCATTCGCAACAACACCGGGAGCTCGGCGGCGGCGCGTATGCGCACGGCCGCATCGGTGGCGAGCGTCAGGCTGTCGGACGTCGACGTTTCCTTGATGGCATCGCGTGCCAGCGTGGTGAGGTCCATCTCCCCCATCTGCAGCGGGGGCCGGCGGGCGACCGCGAGCAATGCCTCCACCAGGTCGCTCAACTCGCGCACGCCGCGGTCGAGGCGCTCCAGGCGCTGCGCACCGCGCGCGGTAGCCGGGACATCGTCGAGCAGGACATCGGTGACGCCGCGCACCACCGCGATCGGCGTGCGCAGTTCATGGCTGGCATCGGCGAAGAACGCCTGCTCGCGCTCGTCGGCGGTCGCCAGGCGCGCCTGGTAGTCGTCGATCGCACTCGCGAGCCGTCGCAGTTCGTCGTCCGGCATTCCCTCCGCGAGCGCCGTCCGTGCGGGACGCACCTGCAAGTGCTCGACCGAAGTGGCGAGCCGACGGAGCGGGCGCAGCGCCCCGCCTGCCAACCACCATCCCAAGGCCGCCGACGTGGCCACGCCCAGCGCGACGAACGCGGCGAGCCAGGTGTCGAGATGCTGCTCGAGCCGCTCGATATCCCCGAGGTCGATGACGAAGTAGAGACGGCCGGCCGTCGTGTCGAATACGCCGACATGCTGGCCTTCGTACTGCAGGTCTTCGTGCATTCCGGGCGGGAGCGACGCCAGCCACGCCGGGACGCGGCCGCGATAGCCGGACAGGCGCTGCGTCCGGGGCAGCACGGCGGGCAGGCCATTGGCCATCTGCAGCGCGTAGTCGTCGGCCTGCCCGCGCAGGATGGCCGCGGCCAGGAGGGATTCGTAGTCGTCGGTGACCACCAGCACCGCGCCTACCAGGAGCCCACTCATGACGAGCCCCAGCGCCGCGAATGCGAGCAGGAAGCGGCGACGCAGGGTGGCGGGCGGGCGCATCAAGCCACGACCCGATAGCCGACGCCGCGCACCGACGCGATCAGCGCGCGATCGAATCCACGGTCGACCGCGTTGCGCAGTTCGTACATCTGCTGGTGCAGCGCGGGCAGGTCGGGCGGGCCTTCGGGCCAGCCGGCGGCCAGCAGGCGGTCGTGGCCGACGATCGCGGGCGCGTCGGACAGCAGTGCGGTGAGCAGCCGACCTTGGATGCGCGTGAGCGCTATCGCGCGGCCGTCCCGGTGGGCCGTCATGGTCGACGGGTCGTACCGCAGCGGCCCGTCGTGCGGCGGCCGCGGCGCGTTGGCGAATCCCCGGTGGAGGGCGCGGACCCGCGCCTCGAGCTCCTGCATCGAGAACGGCTTGACCATGTAGTCGTCGGCGCCTTCGGCATAGCCGCGCAGCTTGTCCTCGAGGGTGTCGCGCGCGGTCAGCATCAGGATAGGCACGCCGCTGCCGCCCGCGCGAAGCTGGCGGCACAGCTCGAGCCCGTCCAGGCGTGGCAGGCCCAGGTCGAGCACGATCACGTCGAAGCCGCCTCTGCGCGCGCGCGCGAGGCCGCTCGCACCGTCGGGACAATGGTCGAGCTCGTAACCCCGGCGTTCGAGGTAGTCCCAGATGTTGGCGGCGATGTCGCGCTGGTCTTCGACCAGCAGGACGCGCAGCCCTTGGCCGGATGGGGGCGGAACCATGCCGCTAGCGTGCCACGCGACGCACCGGGCGTTTAACGTCCGGCTGAGGTTCGGCTGAGCCCGATTTACGGACGGGCAGCGACCGTTGACGCTTCGCCCCCCGACGCGCGCCGCATGCCCATATCCGTGTCCCCGGGCCGATGGCGTCCCGTGTGGTGGTCCGCCGCGATCTTCCTGGCGATCCACACCGTCGTGCGCCTTGTCCTGCGCCTCGACATTGGGCGCGCGGTGCCGCCCGGCCTGTCCGACCTGCGCCTGTTCGCCACCGGGCTGGTATTCGACCTGGCCACGCTCGCGTACGTCGGGTTTCCGATCGTCGTTCTGGTGGCGCTGGTGCCGGTCACCGGGCGATGGGGAAAGCTCGGCCGGCTCAGCATCGAGCTCGCCTGCGTCGTCCTGCTGGTCGTGCTGCTGTTCGTCGCGGTCGCCGAGTGGACGTTTTGGCAGGAGTTCCAGACGCGTTTCAACTTCATCGCGGTCGACTACCTCGTCTATACGACCGAGGTGATAGGCAACATCCGGCAGTCGTATCCGGTCGCGACGCTGCTGTCCGCGATCGTCGTCGCGACGGCGATGCTGGCCTGGGTCACGCGGCGGTGGCGGCGCGTCGACGACGACCGGACCTTGCGGGGCGCGCGGATCGCGGTGCCCGGCGCATGGGCACTGATCGCCCTGGGCGTGACCGGCGCGGTGCACGCGGACCTGAAGGACGGAAGTCCCAATGCCTACGCGAACGAACTGGCGGGCAACGGCATTTACCAGTTCTTCGCCGCCTACCGCGCCGCTTCGCTGGAGTACGACCGCTTCTATCGCACGATCCCCGATGCCCTGGCCGATACCGAAGCACGCGCCTCGGTGGCCACGCCCGACGCGACGTTCCTGCACCCCACCGGCATCGCGCGTTCGATCCACAACGCCGCGCCCGAACGCCGGCTCAATGTCGTGCTGGTCAGCGTGGAGAGCTTCTCGGCGGAATTCTCGGGCACGTATGGGCGCGCGGAATCGCTGACCCCCGAGCTCGACCGGCTCAGTCCGCAGAGCCTGGTGTTCACGCGCCTCTACGCGAGCGGAACCCGCACGGTGCGGGGCCTCGAGGCGCTTTCGCTGTCGGTGCCGCCGACGCCCGGCGAGTCGATCGTCAAGCGTCCGCACAACGAGGGGCTCTTCTCGCTGGCGAGCGTGTTCAACGCGCACGGATACGAGTCGGAGTTCCTGTACGGCGGCTACGGCGCCTTCGACAACATGAACTACTTCTTCGGGCACAACGGATACGCCGTGCACGATCGGACCGAGATCCCGCGGAGCGCGATCCATCACGAGAACGTGTGGGGTGTGGCCGACGAGGACCTCTACACCCTGGCCCTTGCGCGCTTCGACCAGGCCCACGACGCGGGGCATCCGTTCTTCGCGCACCTGATGACGACGTCGAACCACCGCCCCTACACGTTTCCCGAGGGGCGTGGTCCGTGGAAGCAGCACAAGCGGATCAGTGCCATCCGCTACACCGACTGGGCGCTCGGCGACTTCATCCGTCGCGCCCGGACGCACCCGTGGTTCGCCGATACCGTTTTCGTCGTCACTGCGGATCATTGCGCGATGAGTGCGGGCAAGGCGGAACTGCCCGCGTTCCGCTACCACATTCCGCTGTGGATCTACTCGCCCGCGCACGTCGCCCCGGGGCGCTTCGACGGCCTCGCGGGTCAGATCGACATCGCGCCGACGCTGCTCGGCCTGGTGGGACTGGACTACGAGAGCCGCTTCTATGGTGTCGACGTGTTCCAGTCACGCCCGGAGCGCGCGCTGATCGGGACCTATCAACTGCTGGGTCTGCTCACGGATCAGCGGCTCGTGCAGCTCACGCCGCATCGGCGCGCGGAAACGCTCGCGCCCGCGATGGTCGACGACGTTCCGCAGCCGCCCGTCGCCGAAGACCCGGAACTCACCCTGCGTGCCATCGCGCTCTACCAGCACGCGGCGCGCGACTTCACGTCCGGCGCGATGCGCATCGATCGCGTCGCACCGTCCAGGAGGCACTGATGCACAACCTGCTGGAAGAAGGCGCCGAGCTGTCGGCCGTGGTGTTCGGACTGTTCGCGGCCATCTCGCTGCTGAGTCGATGGCACGACCATTGGGCGGCGGGCTTCCATCGCCGTCGCGGCGGTATCCTGCTGCTGGTCGCCGCGTTCGTCGTGCTGTTGCAGGTGTCGGAGGAGGTGCTGGGTCAGGAGAGCACCGCGGCCGATCGCTCGATCCTGCTCGCCATCCACACCGCGGTGCCCGCAGGTCTCACGCCGCTGTTCAACTTCGCGACGCAGACGGGTTCCGCGCGTTGGCTGGTTCCGATGGTGGCCGTCGCCGTGGCGCTCCTGCTGTGGCGACGTCACCGGTTCGAAGCACTGCAGCTCGCCACGACCACCGCCGTTGCAGGCCTCGTGGTCTACGTCGCGAAGACGGCCGTGGGCCGTGCGCGTCCGGAGCTCTGGAGCACGCAGTGGTTCTGGGGTTCCAGCTTTCCGAGCGGGCACACGTTGAGCACCGCTGCGGTCGCTACGGCAGCCTGCCTCGCGGTGGCGCGCGTCCGGCCCGGGATCCGCACGCCGGCCGTGGTGCTGGCGATCGTCTGGGTAGCGCTGGTGGGGCTGTCCCGCCTGGTCCTCGGCGTGCACTGGCCGACGGACGTGGTCGCGGCGGCCTGCGCGGGACTGCTGGTCGCGGCGGGCGTCAACGGCGCGCTCACCGTCACCGGTCACCGTACCGGACGACTCGCCCTGGATTCGTTCTCCCCCGTCGCTCCGGAAGGCCCCCCATGAATCGCAACATCGAGGAAGCGCTCAGCAAGGTACCCGCGATCACACTCGGTTTCTGGATCATCAAGATCCTCGCGACCACGCTCGGCGAGATCGGCGGCGATGCGGTGACGATGTCCTGGCTCGGCGAAACCACGCCGAACGCCGGCGCGTCGGGCGTGTCGGGCTACCTGATCGGCACCGGAATTTTCGCGGTCGTGTTCGCCGCCGCGGTCGCGCTGCAGATCCGTGCGCGCCGGTTCAACCCGTGGATGTACTGGACGACCATCGTCGCCAGCACGACGGTCGGCACCACGCTCGCCGACTTCACCACGCGCTCCCTCGGCATCGGCTACACGGGCGGCTCGACGCTGCTTCTCGGCCTGCTGCTCGCATCGTTGTTCACGTGGCATCGCACCACCGGCACCATCTCGGTCGACAGCGTGCGCGATGCGCGCTCGGAGCTGTTCTACTGGCTCACCATCACGTTCTCGCAGACGCTCGGCACCGCGCTGGGCGACTGGGTGGCCGACACGCAGGGCCTGGGCTACGTCGGCGGCATCTGGATTTTTGGCGGCTTGCTGGCGCTGGTTGCCGTGCTCTACTTCACCACGAAGATCTCGCGCACGGCGCTGTTCTGGGCGGCATTCGTGCTGACGAGGCCGCTCGGCGCCGTGATCGGTGACTTCCTCGACAAGCCGCACGCCAAGGGCGGGCTCGAGCTCAGCCGCTACACGGGCTCGATCGCGCTGCTGGTGGCGATCGCGCTGTGCATCGCACTGTTTCCGCAGCGACCGGCGACGCGGGCCCACTGATGCGCCTGCGTCTCACATTCGCGCTCCTGCTCGCCAGCGGCGGCGCGTGTGCGCAGGCCGGCCCGCCGATGATCACCAACGATCCGGATACGCCGGGGCCCGGCGTGTGGGAAATCAACATCGCCGCGACCGGTGCGCGCGTTCCCGGCGGGTTCGACCTCGACGCGCCGGACGTGGACATCAACCGCGGCGTCGGCGAGCGCATGCAGCTGTCGCTTCATGCCTCGTGGGCACACGGTCGTTCGAACGGCGCGTGGCGGTCCGGCCTCGGCGATGTCGAATTCGGGCTGCGCTACCGTTTCCTGGATGCCGCGACCGATGGCGTTTCCATGGCGGTGCAGCCGCTGTACGTCCGCGGCTGGTCGGCGGCCGCGCGGCGGCGTGGCCTGGCGTCCGAAAACGCGGAATGGGTGCTCCCGCTGCAGGTGGCGCGACCCTTCGGCGAGTTCAACGTCGGCCTCGAGGTTGCACGCCACTTCGTGGCCGACGAAGCCGATGCCTGGCAGGGCGGCATGTTCGTATCGCGCGATTGCTTCGGCGGCGACTGCCTCGCCGAGATCAACAGCACGCGCGTGGACGGCCAGTCGGTGCGGACCACGCTCAACGTCGGGGCGCGGCGTCCGCTGCGCGAAGGGCTGCTGATGATGGGGTCGGTGGGCAGCGAGGTGACCGGGCGCGACCGCGCGCCGCTGGTGTTCTACGTCGGGCTGCAATATGTCCGCTGATCGCGCCTGGATCCGCGACGCGCGGATCGTCAGCGTCGTGGTCGCGATGCTCGCGTTGGCGTTCCTCGGAAGCCGCGGTCTCTGGGATCCGGACGAAGGCCGGTACACCAACGTCGCCCTGAACATGCTCGCGCGCGGCGACTGGCTGATTCCCCACCGCAGCCTCGAGGTCGCGCACTGGACCAAGCCGCCGCTGGCGTACTGGGGCATCGCGACGAGCTTCGCCGTATTCGGGTTGAACACCTGGGCGGCGCGCCTGACCTCGGCGCTCGCCTATGTGCTGTCGGCGTGGCTGGTCGGGCGCATCGCGCGACGCCTCGGCTTCGGGCCCGCGCCGTGGGCGGCGCTGGTGTTCGCCGTCATGCTGCTGCCCGCCGTCGCATCGCAACTCGTCACCACCGACATGCTGCTCGCGGCCTGCGAGCTGATCGCCATGTGGGGCTACGTGGAGCGGCGCTGGGGCGATGGCCGCCTGCGCTGGGTCGTGCTGATGTACGCCGGCTTCGCGCTCGCGTTCCTGGCGAAGGGGCCGCCCGGGCTGCTGCCGGCACTGGCAATCGTGGCCACCGAACTGGCGGCGCCGCAGCCCCGACGCATGCTATCGGCCACCGGGCTGCTGGCCTTCGCGGCCATCGCGCTGCCGTGGTTCATCGCGGTGGTCGCGGCGGTGCCCGGGCTGCTCGGGTATTTCCTCGGCCACGAAGTGGTCAACCGCGTTGCGAGCAACGACTTCGGCCGACATGGCGAGTGGTACGGCTGGCTCGTCGTCTATGTCCCGACGCTGCTGGTGGGCACGCTCCCGTGGACCTGGCCGGCCGTGCGCGGGTTCGTGGACATCGGACGCAACGCCCGCACCTGGCGCACTGCGGACGTGCGGCGTCGCGACGCGCAGCTGGTCCTGCTCATGGCGTGGACGGGCCTGCCCCTCATCGTTTTCTGCATCGCCCGGTCGCGGCTGCCGCTGTACGTGCTGCCGCTGATGGCGCCGATCGCGTTGGTCGTCGCACGCCGCCTCGATCGCACGGATCGCGTCCCGGTGCGCGCGCTGGTCGCGTGGTGCATCACGCTCCTGCTGCTGCGTGCGGTGGGCGCGTGGATTCCATCGACCCAGGACGCGCGTGCATTCGCAGCCGCGCTGCGCGAGCGCGCGCCGCGGCAGGTCACGGAAGTGGTCTTCGTGGACGACGTCCCGCGTTACGGTCTTCGGCTGCACCTTGGCGCCCATGTGGAAAACGTCGGCCTTGCGAATGCCGGCGCTGCGACGTCCGTGAACCCGGATGTCGATGAATCGCTGGACCGCGAACTCGGCGATGCCGCTTCGCCGCAGGCGCTGTGGATCACCCCCGCCGGGCGCTGGCCTGCGGTCCGCACCCATCTCGAGGCGCGCGGTTTCGACGCCACCGCTCTCGGCACGCCGCTGCAGGGGCGCATCGTCTTCCGGGTCCTGCCGGCCCGGGCCGTTCCCGCACCGCACTAGAACTCCGCCATGCGTCACGCCCTGTTCGCCCCGTTGTGGCTCGCCCGCCTCGTCGGCCGGGCCGCTCCAGGCCGCGGTCCGCAGCGCCGCTCGCGGTGACTGCGTATCGACCGGTCGTGGGCGTAGGCCGGCGGGACCTTCGCGACGTGCACCCCAGGTGCATCGCCTTTACCGGAGCCGCTGCCATCGCATGCAGGTGCTCGACACGTCGAGTGGAGCACTGGTCGGCGAGGTTCCTGGCACCGACGACGTGCACGGAATCGCGATCGTTCCGTCGCTCGGCCGCGGCTACGCGACCTACGGGCGCAGGAGCCAGGTGACAGCGTCCGGCCTGTGCACGCTCGCGGTCCTGCGCCGCGTCCCCGCGTTCGCGCATACGCCATCCTCCGACCCGCATTCGGGACACCTGTTCGCCTTCAACGCGCGCAGCAACACCGCATCCGTCGTCGCCCCGGTGGCGGCCGCGAGCCCTCGTCGGTCGACTTCGCAGGCAACCCGGAACTCGACGCCCGGATGTCGCAGGGCATGTCTACGTCGATCCCGGGAGCCGTGGCGAGGTAGTCGCCATCGGTTCGCCCGCGTCGGGCGCCGCGAGTGTCCATGCCGTCGGGGGCCGCGAAAAGCCGACCGTGCCCACCGGCACGGGTGCGCGCACCGTCGCGCTCGACCCGGTAACCCGTCGCGCCTGTCTGTCGAGCGCGCAGTTCTGCCCGAAGCAGCGGGCCGGGATGCACAGCACCCATCGTGCCGGCAGCCTTGAAGTGCTGGTGGTCGACAGGCGCTTACTGACGCGCCGCACCGCGTCCGGCCGCTAACGATCGCCTGAGGGGGGCATGAGGCGGCGTTAGCGCGCCAGCGCGCACGCTCGACACTCCCCACGGAGTGCCGTCATGAAAACCCTCACCGTTGCCATGCTCGTCGCATTCGCGTTCGCCGCGTCGCCCACGGCCTTCGCAGCGAACCCCGGCGCCGCACCGCTGCTGTCGAAAGCGCGTGCCGAAAGCATTGCGCTTGGCCGCGTCGCCGGCGGCACGATCCGAAGCGCCGAACTCGAGACGGAAATGCATCGCCGCGTCTGGTCGTTCGATATCGAGCGACGCGGCCACGCGAGCATCACCGAAGTGCTCGTCGACGCGAGTAACGGGCGCGTCCTGAAGGTGCACGAGGAAAGCCCGGCCGCGGAGCGCGCCGAGCTACGCGCGGAGCACCGCGAACACACGCACAAGTAGCCAACCCGAGCTGTGATCACGCCGGCGCGGGCGCATGAATTCGCGCCCGCGATGGTCGATAAGACCGCCCGGCGATGCTCAGCCCGGGCGCGGCGCGAATGCGATCAGGATCACTCCCGACGCGACCAGTCCGATGCCGATCCACTCTCGAAGCGTCGGCCGCTCGCCGAGGAAGGCGAATGCGAACAGCGCGACCAGCACCACGCTGAGCTTGTCGACAGGCGCGACCTGCGCGGCGTGCCCGATCTGGAGTGCGCGGAGTAACACACCCACGACGCGCCCGTCGCTAGCGCGGATAGCACTAGGAAGATCACGGTTCGTGGCAAAAGCGCGCGCGGGTCGGTCCACTTCCCGGCCCAGGTCACGAACGCTCCGAGAACGAAGACGATTACAACCGTGCGGAACAGCGTCGCGAAGTCCGAGTCCACGCCCTGGATGCCGACTTTCGCGAAGATCGCAGTTAGTGCCGCGAATCCCGCCGAGAGCAAGGCCCAGACGGACCAAGTCGAAGTTGTCATCGCGAGTCCTCCTGATCGCATCCATGGCCCGGCTGTGGAAGTGAAGGCGTCGGGTTGGCGGGTCCTCCGGGGCATATGCGCCTTGCACCCACGTCATCCAGTTAGCGAACACCGGGCACTCCGACGGCCTGCCCTACGTCCGCTTTGGGTCGAGAGCGGACATGGCGGGGCCCGACCTCCTATCGAGCGCACGTACCGCGAGCCGCAGACCGAAGCTGAGCAGCTGTCAGCGGCCCGGGCTCGACGCAGGCTGATCGCTCGGCAACAACTTCTGCGCACGCAACCACCTTTCCGCAAGCTCCGGCCACGTACCTGTGGCGTTCCCGGGCGACCGTAGACCGAACGCGTGTCCTCCGCTTGAAAAGAGGTGGACCTCAGCAGACGCGCCCGCCTTCTCGAGCGCGCTAGCGTAGAGTGTGCTGTTGCAGATCGGATCGACCGGGTCATCCCACGCCTGAAGCAGGAAGGTCGGCGGTGTCTGCTTCGTTGCCTGGATACTGGGCTCCAGTACATGCCCGTCGCGGCACAGGTGCCCGGGATAGAGCGCCATCGCGAAGTCAGGGCGGCTGCTGAGCGCATCGGCGGCGTCGACTGGCCGATAGGTGTCTTTCACGATGTTGCTTGTCTGTGCGACCAGGTATCCACCGGCCGAGAAGCCGATGACGCCAACCTTCGCCGGATCGACCCCCAGGCTTGCAGCGTTCGCACGCACCAGCCGGATCGTGCGCTGCGCGTCCTGGAGCGCCAGGGGCACCGGTGGCGTGACCCGACGGTTCAGCGTGTCGTCCCAGTAGTCATTGCCGCCCGGGACGCGGTACTTCAGCAGCACGCAGGTCGCCCCCATGCGTGTCACCCAGTCGCAGATTTCGGTGCCCTCCAGATCGATCGCCAGAATGCGGAAGCCGCCGCCCGGGAAAACGATGATCGCGGCATCGGTTTTGCGCGAAGCCGGCTGGAAGACCGTCATCGTGGGAGCGGAAACATTCGCAACCGCCGTGTAGAAGCGGCCGGGTACCTTCCTGATGGGCGAGGCGGATTCTTTCGGCCGTGCCTGGCTCGGCATGTCAGGCGCGGCACCGTGCCAGATAGGAATCTCTTCCGCACCCGCCGGTAACCAGGTTGCGCTGGAACTGGCAATCGCCCGGGAGCCGCCCTGAGCCGCAAACGACGAGATGGCAGCGCTCGAGAGAACAAACAACAACAGGGCTTTCCGCACGCGAAGCTCCAGATAGGAAGTGCGGATTCTGCACTCGTACGCGTCCTGTGGATGGGTCGATCAGCACCCGACGTCCGCTATCGGCCAAAAGCGGACATCCCTGCCCTAACACCTGAGTTAAGCCGCGCCGCGAA